>NZ_JBEXRA010000030.1:0-116880 GCF_040612855.1 Streptomyces sp. NPDC006332 | reverse complement strand
GTGAACAGGGCGACGGCGAGCGGATTCCACGCCAGGATGTCCATACGGCGGCCGATCACCATGCCTGGACTCGAGGTGAGATCGTCGAGCAGGCGACGCAACTGCGGATTCGCCTTCTGTGCGGCCCGACGGCGGTGTCGTGCCCGTTGCCGGCCGCCCAGTTCGAACAAGTGGTCACGCCGGTGATCGGACAGGTGCAGCACATCAGCGAGAGCGGCCAGCACTGACGCGGACGGTTGGATGCGGCCCTGCTCCAGCCGTGTGTAGTAGTCGGTGCTGATGGTGGCGAGCAGGGCGACTTCTCCCCTGCGCAGGCCGGGTACGCGTCGGCCACTGGTGTCGGGCAGACCGACGGCGCGGGGGGTCAACTCGGCCCTCCGCGTCTTGAGGAATTCTCCCAGCTCGTTCAGATGCGCGTCGCCGGCCATGACGCCAGTGTGACATCGCTCGGGCGCCGGGAGGGGGGTAAGGATCTTTCCCCTGGATAAGACGTTCCCGGAATGGAATTCTCCCCTTTGCAGGTTCCCGTGAAAGTGACAGGGTCGGTGGCGCGTTCGGTGAGCGGGTTCGGTCTGCGGAGCGCACACCCCCACGAGCGGAATGACCGGCCTCCGAAAAGAAGAATTTCCCGGATGCCACCGATCCCTCGCCTCGCTGCTCGGTGAGCCCCGCCCAGCCCCGGTCGAAGACCGGACAGCGTGAAATCCCCCCACCCGAAGCCACACCAGGAGCACCACCCCATGTCTGAACGGAAGAAGTTCGCACCGCCGGCCATCCAGGAGTTCGCCCCCAAGCTCGCGGAGGTGACCGACACCGTCCTGTTCGGCGACATCTGGGAGCGGCCGGGCCTGTCCCCGCGCGACCGCAGCCTCGTCACCGTCACCGCTCTGGCCTCTCTGTACCGGATCGACCAGCTCGGCTTCCACCTCGGCAAGGCGCTGGAGAACGGTGTCACCAAGGACGAACTGATCGAGGCCATCACCCATCTGGCCTTCTACGCCGGGTGGCCCAACGGCATGTCGGCGATGACCCAGCTCAAGGCGGTCGTGGACAAGGCCGACCAGTCCGAGTCCGGCTGAGGCCCTCCCCACCCGCGCCCGGGCGAGGAGCACTGGCACGGCGCCGCGGCCGACCCACATCGCCCTGTGGGTGACGGACGGCACCACCTGGCTCGAACACGTCTCGGACGACGAGTACCACGGCCCGCGCGTCAGCACCCGGACCCGCGCCTGACCCCCGACAGTCCCAAGGAAGACCCGAGTCCCCTCATGCGAGCAACAGTCATCCACTCGCCCGGCGACATCCGGGTGGAGAACGCCCCCGAGCCGGAGATCACGGCGCCGACGGACGCGGTCATCCGCACCGTCGCCACCTGCGTGTGCGGCTCCGACCTGTGGAGCTATCGCGGCGTCCTGCCGGTCGCCGAGCCGCAGCCGATCGGCCACGAGTACGTCGGCGTTGTCGAGGAAATCGGCAGCGACGTATCGACAGTCAGGTCGGGCCAGTTCGTCATTGGTTCCTTCGTGGCCTCCGACAACAGCTGCCCCAACTGCCGGGCCGGGTACCAGACCTCCTGTCAGCACGCGCAGTGGGTGAACGGAGCCCAGGCCGAGTACGTCCGCGTCCCTCTCGCCGACGGCACCCTGGTCGCCGTCCCGGAGCAGCCGGCCGAGGAGTTGATCCCGAGCCTGCTTACCCTGTCCGACGTCATGGGCACCGGCTGGTACGCCGCCAAGGCCGCCGAGGTCAGGCCCGGTTCGACGGCCGTGGTCGTCGGTGACGGCGCGGTCGGTCTGTCCGGCGTCATCGCCGCGAAGGAACTGGGCGCCGAGCGCGTCATCGCCATGAGCCGCCACGAGTCCCGGCAGAAGCTGGCCCTGGAGTTCGGCGCCACCGACATCGTCACCGAGCGGGGTGAGGAAGGCGTCGCCCGCATCAAGGAGTTGACGAGCGGTGTCGGCGCCGACTCGGTCCTCGAATGCGTGGGTACGCAGGAGTCGATGCACCAGGGCCTGCGATCCGCGCGTCCGGGTGGCAACGTCGGATTCGTCGGCTTCCCGCACGGCACACAGATCGACGACCAGGAGCTCTTCTTCTCCCACGTCGGCCTCCGCGGTGGCCCCGCACCCGTGCGCGCCTACCTTCCCGACCTGATCGACCGCGTCCTCAACGGCCGCATCAACCCCGGCAAGGTCTTCGATCTCACCCTGCCCCTGGACGAGGCCGCCGAAGGCTACAAGGCCATGGACGAACGCCGCGCCATCAAGACACTGCTGCGTCCATGACCGGAGGAACGGGACCGGCAGTCATGATCAGCCAGGCCATCACCACCGTCGAGGCGTACGTGGCTGCCTTCGGCGCGCGCGACATGGAGCGCGAGAGGACTCCCTCGGCGTCACCCGCGCCCACCTCGGTGAACCCCTCACCGCCACTCCCACCTGACGACGGGGTCTCCCCCACCTGATCACGAGGACGGGAACACACCGATGACGACCTGGACAAGCGACGAGCTCGACCGCATCTCCAAAGCCGACGAACTGGAGGTGGCGCCGCTGCGGCGTGACGGCACACTGCGCGAGCCGGTGCCGATCTGGGTCGTCCGCGACGGCGACGACCTGTACGTCCGCTCCTTTCGCGGTACGGACGGCGGCTGGTGGCGCACCGCCCGCGCGACCCACAGGGGACACGTCCGCTCCGGCGGCGTCGACAAGGACGTCACCTTCGCCGAGGTGCCGGGCCCCGAGACCAACGACCGCGTCGACACGGCGTACCGCGGCAAGTACGGCCGTTTCGGCGGCGCGTACGTCGATCCCCTGGTGGCGGCACGTTCCACGACGCTTCGACTGCTCCCAGGATGACCAGGACGCTCCCGATGGACGCCGCTGAGCCGCCCACGCAGGCCGGTCCCGCACAGGAGCAAGTGTCATGATCGGCCTCGAACTCGTCGTCGTCCTGGGTGCGGCCGTGCTGGCGGGCAACGTCCTGGGACAGCGCTTCCGGGGTCGCCCCGCCCGTCGTACTCCTCATCCTGGGCGCCCTCATCGGCGTCGTCCCGGCCGTCCGCCAGACCCAACTCCCGCCCGAAGTAGTCCTGTTGCTTTTCCTTCCCGTACTGCTGTACTGGGAGAGCCTGACCACCTCGATGCGGGAGATCCGCTCGAACCTGCGCGGCATCGTCCTGCTCAGCACCGTGCTGGTGATCCTCACCGCGGGAGTTGTGGCGGTCGCCGGGCACGCACTCGGACTGCCGTGGGGGCCGGCGTGGGCCCTGGGCGCGGCCGTGGCGCCCACCGACGCCACCGCGGTGAGTGCCCTGGCGGGTTCCCTGCCGCGCCGTCAGGTCATGGTCCTGCGTGCGGAGAGTCTCGTCAACGACGGCACCGCGCTGGTGATCTACGGCCTGGCGGTCGGTATCACCGTGGGCGAGGAGCACCTCACCCTTCCGCATGTGGGCGCTCTGTTCCTGCTGGCGTACGGTGGCGGGGCCGCGGTCGGCGTCGCGGTCGCCTGGGTCAACATGAACCTGCGCCGCCGCCTGGACGATCCCCTGCTCGGCAATGGAAGGTCGCGGCGCTCATCGGGCACTGGGGCGGTCGCGTCGCGGCAGCCGCTCGACGGCCAGGTGGTAGGAGTCCTCGACCACGTCGGTGACCAGCCGCTCGGTGATGCCGGGCCCCGGCCCCAGTGAGATCCAGTGCCGTTTGTCGAGATAGCGGCCCGGTGTGATCGATGCGTAGCCGCGCTCCAGTGCCCGCGCGTGCTCGGGCTCGCACTTGACCGTGATGATCTGGTCGTCCGGGTCGTCGGTGACGATCAGGAACACCTTGCCCGCGACCTTGTACACGTCGAGTCCGGGGGTGAAGGGTTAGCCGTGGCTGACGTCGGGGAGGGCCAGGGCTGCCTGGCGGGCGGTGACCTGGAGCCGGTCACCGGCCGCGTTCACCGGGCTGCCCGCGTGCCGGTGCCGTAGGTGTGCGGGTCGACGGGCTGCTCGGCCTTGGGCAGATGGGCGACGACGAGCCGGTAGGAGTCGGTGACGAGTTCCCTGACGAGCTGCTTGTCGATGCCTTCTCCGCTCTCCAGGGTGATCCAGTGCTTCTTGTTCATGTGGTAGCCGGGGGTGATGTGGCTGTACTGCTCCCGCAGGGCGTGGGCTTCTCCGGGGTCCGCCTTGAGGATCACGACGGGCCGCCCCGGCACTTCGGTCATCAGCATGAACACCTTGCCGCGCACCTTGTAGACCTCCCAGTCGGGCCCGAAAGGGTGCTCCAGCCGGGCTCCGGGAAGTTCCTCCGCGCAGTCGGCGGCGGTCTTGTGCAGGGCCGGTCCGTTCATGGGCGTCCCCTTCCTCAAGTGGTGACGGACTGTGGCATCGAAAGACGTGGAGGGCGCGCCGCGCGGGCGCGGCGGCACGTCCCATCCTTCCGCCGCAGCCAACCGGAAGGGCGGTAGGCTGCGGACACGTGATGGTCGACAGGCGACACCCTGACCCGAGCGGAAGCGCGGCCGGTGCGGCTGCGGTTCCGCTGTACGGTTTCCAGCCCCCGGTCGGTACCCCGTACGGCCTTGAGGTGAGTACCGTCGAGGACTTCTTCACCCAGCACGATGACTGGCCGTGGAACCCGCCCCGTCCGGGCCGTGCCACCTTCCATTACCTCATCGCCGTCACCGAGGGTGAGCTGCGGCACGACGTCGACCACGTCACGCGGACCGTCGCTCCCGGCCAGTGGCTGTGGGTGCGTCCCGGGCACGCGCAGTGCTGGCATCCGCCCGGGACGGCCCGCGACCCGTTCATCCTGTTCGAACCGGACGTACTGCGGCCCGACATCGCCCGCCTCCTGGCCCCGATCACCGCACACGAGGCCCCCGCCGTGCTCAGCCCCCACCCCGACGACACCGCCTGGCTCCACCAGACGGCACTCCAACTCCTGGACGAACACCGCGCACTGGGGCGCCGCCCCCTCGACATCCACCACGCCCTGCGCCGCAGCCTGCTCGAAGCACTGCTGCTGCGCCTGGCCAACTCCCCGGGCATCGCCCCCACCGGCACGGCCACGGCCCACGCGGGCCGCGCCGACCGGTACGGACGCTTCCTGGACGCCCTGGAGCTGCACTTCCGCGAACTGCACCACGCCGCGGACTACGCCGAGTTGCTCGGCTGCTCGGTCCGCACCCTCAGCCGCGCCGCCCGGGACGCCACCGGCAAGCCGGTACGCGAACTCATCGACGAGCGGCGCCTCCTCGAAGCCCGGCGCCTGCTGGGAGCTGCCCGGTGGGACGCCCGGACCGTGGCCGTCCACCTCGGCTTCACCGACCCCGCGAACTTCGGCCGCTTCTTCCGCGACCGCACCGGCCTCACCCCGGCCGCATACGCGGCCCGCGAGGCCACTACCGGCCCCCTCCTCCCCTAGGCGAGAGACCAAGTGCGTCGAGGATGTGGCCACTCCCAGGAGTTCGTCAGTGCCGGGCGTGCCTCCGTACCGGAAGTGCGGGAAGGCCGACGCCGGCTCACGCTCTACAGCACGAAGGATCACGCCGAAGACCGCCGTCCGCGTAGGACGAACTCCCAGGTGAGTGACACCGTTCGGGGCGTTTTTCGAGGTGCGTCAGGCGCTACCGCGTGGTGAAAGCGCCTCCGTTGACGTGGATGGTCTGGCCGGTGATGTGCCGGGCACCGGGGGAGGCAAGGAAGTAGGCAGTCTGGGCGATGTCGTCGACCGTTCCCGGACGCTTGTTGTGCGTCTCTTCCACGAGCGCGCGGTGGCGCTCTTCGGCCAGCTGGCCACGGAAGAAGTTCGTGCCGTCAATGAAGCCTGCGGAAATCACGTTGCTGGTGACACCCTTGGGTGCGAGTTCGGCGGACAGCGAAGCATTCCAGGCGGCCAGGGCGGCCTTCGCCGCACCGTAGGAGCCGCCTCGACGCTCGGCACCGATCGAACCGATACTGATGACGCAACCGCTGTCGGTGAACTTGTCCTGGACCGCGACGGTGGTGAGCACAGCGGTGAGAAGGTTCTGGGCCAAACTGCTGTGCCACTGGGCCAGTTGCGCTTCCAGCCCCGAAGGGTTCCCGGATGCGGACTCGGGCAGCCCTCCGGCGGCGTTGACCAGGATGTCCAGGTCACCGAGCTGGGCTGCGAGAGCCTCAACCTGCTCGGCCGAGGTGGCGTCACAGACGACGCCATGGGCCCCTATCTCCTTGGCCGTCCGTTCGACAGTGTCAGGGTTTCGTCCGGTGATGTATACGTCTTCCTGCTCGGCGGCGAACCTGTGGGCAATTGCGCGGCCGATACCGCTGGTGCCACCGGTGATGAGCACGGTGCGGGTCACGAGTCCTCCTGCTCTCTACTATGTTTAGATCTAAACGTAACTGATGGCGACAGGGAAAGCACACCGTGACCAACATCAAAACCGGATCGGACGGCCCCGCGCCCACTCCCTCCGCCGCCGACATCGCCATGGCCTGGCAGCGGGAACGACCGGGGACCCCAACGGAATCGATTGAGATCGTCACTCCCATCTGGTGGCTGGCGAAGCTGTTCACGGACGACCGCAACCGCGCCCTTCGAGAAGCCGGGATAGACGCGGCCACCCTCGATCTGCTGTCTGTCATTCGCCGCTCCGGCCCGCCTTACATCCTCAGCACCCGCGAGATCGCCCGGCGGACCCTGGTGACTGCCGGCGCGATCTCACAGCGCGTTGCCCGGGCAGAACGAGACGGCCTCGTCCACCGGAAGCCCGGGACCACCGGCTCCCGCACCGTCCTGGTGGAACTGACAGCCGACGGCCACGCACTCATCGAACGATCCGTTGACACCGTCCTCGGCCGCGAGGCCACACTCGTCAGTGGCCTGTCGGAGCACGAACGGCCGGTACTCATCGGGCTCCTGGACAAACTGATGGCGGACGTCAGGCAACGCACCGCGCACGAAGAGAAATAATCACCGCAAGCTCGCCGTGAGGCGGCAGAGACCATCAAGGACAGGCTCCCAAACCGGTGAACAACTGACGGCTCACTCGTGAATAGAGCCACTCCTTTTGAGTCCTCCGAACGCGCAGAGCGTCACTCCTGCGGCGATGGAGCCCGTGCACAGCTCAAGACACGTTGTGCCGCTGGAGGTGCCAGGTGCGGGTCGGCTGATGTCGAGCCGGGGCCGCCTGCCGGTACAGGTGTAAAAGTCGGGTAGGCGGCAGCTCGACGGACAGGGCGAGGTCGGGAGGTTCACATGACCGGGTTGGCGGCGCCGTTGTGGGATGTGCAGAACGGCCAAGGGCTGCGGCAGCTCTTCGAGTTGGGGTTGGCTCTGCTCTTGTCCAGCTTGATCGGCTGGGAGCGGGCGGCGCAGCAGAAGAGCGCGGGCCTGCGCACGCACACCCTGGTCGGGATCGCCAGCGCGCTGATGATGGAGGTGTCCCAGCACGGGTTCACCACCGTTCTGGGCATGGACAACGTCTCGTTCGACCCGTCCCGGGTGGCGGCACAGATCGTCTCGGGGATCGGGTTCATCGGCGGCGGTCTGATCTTTGTGCGCCGGGACGCGGTACGGGGCCTGACCACCGCGGCGACGGTCTGGCTGACCTGCGCGGTCGGCATGGCCTGCGGCGGAGGACTGCCCGTTCTCGCCCTGGCGACCACCGCCCTGCACTTCCTGGTGGTACGCGGCTACCCACGCCTGTCCGCCCGCCTCGTGCCCGGCACAGCCACGAACACCTTCGAGGCACGGCTGACCTACCGCACGGGCACGGCCTTGCTGCCGCGCCTGATGCAGATCTGCACCCGTCGCGGCTTCCGCATACTCCAGGTCAAGGTCGAGCGACTACCGGCCCACACCGACAACGCCGCGCGGGTACTGCTGGAACTGGACGGCACCCAGGACCCCGCCCACCTGGCGTCCGAGCTCTTCGAGGACGAGGGAGTGATCGACGTCGAAATAACCGCCGCAACCGATGACGAATAGACCCGCCCCACCGCACTTCGGCACCCCAACCAGCGGGCGACCGGCGGACGACAGGGCGAGGTGTGTCCCGGACACGGAAGGCGTCACCCCAACCAGCGGCATCCCTGTGAGAGCCGATGCCGGTAGTCGGCTGACTCGGACTGGTCCGCAGTTACGCGTGTCGATCGGCTTCCTGAGCTGCACGCTCCAGCCGGGTTCGATAGTTCTCCCACCACGCTGAGTCGCCCGGCGGCATGCTGTCGTTGCCCTGGTTCATCCCCACGGCCCCGTCTATGAGTTCCCGGAGGATGTCCGCGTGCCCGGCGTGCCGGTGTGTATCGGCGATCACGCGCACCACGGCATGGTGCAACGTCACCTCGTCCCTTCCATCGGGCCACCACGGCACCTTGCCGATCGTGTCCAGAGCCAGCGCGTCGATCGTCGCGTCCGCGTGCGCCCACGCCCGGCGGTACAGCTCCACGATGTGATCGCGTGACTCGTCGGCCGTGGCCCACATATCCGCGTTGGGCTCAGCACCGTCTTCGAGCCAGGGCAGCGGCTCGCCGGACGGCCGTCCGAAGGTGTCGCCGAGGTACCCCAGCTCCACACTGGCCACGTGTTTCACCAGGCCCAAAAGGTTGGTGCCGGTCGGCGTCAGCGGGCGGCGGATGTCGTACTCCGAGAGCCCTTCGAGCTTCCAGAGCAAGGCATCACGGGCGGACTGCAGATAAAAGTGGAGGTCAGCCTTGGGATCCGATGCGGTCATGGGGACAGTCTTCCGCTTGAACGATCTTCACCCACCTCCTTTTCCGCAACTCGCGGCCAACCAGATCATCTGACGCAGCGAGCCAATCGGACTGGATCACTTGAGACAGGGACCAGATCGACAGAGACAGGACAAGGCGGCAGCGCTGATCGTTCACGCTTGCTCGCTGACCTGTCGCAGCGAAGTTGAGTGTTCTCATCGAACGTTGGGCGGTGCCGCCGTCAGGAGGACACGGTCAAGGCCAACGAAGCCACCGCGGTGGCGAAGTAAAAACCGGGAAACGCGAGGTTGTAGAGCACGCGGGCGCGCAGATGGAAGGCGAGCGCGCCCAGGTAGAGCAGGACGAGACCGCAGGCCGCGGCGGCGCCGAGGGGGCGCAGTGCCGCGTCGAAGAGACCGAGGAGGAGGCCCGCCGCACCAGCCAGCTTGAGGGCGGCCAGCCAGGGCAGCCACGATCGGGGCACACCCACCTGCGCCGAGTTGGCCAGCACGAAGCGCGCCCCGGCGAGGTCGGCTGCGGCGATACCGACGTTGACAGCGGCGGTGAACAAGGTGACGACGAGGAATGCGAGCTGAGTACCGGTCATGCCTTCAGGGTCCGCAGGCACTTCGGCACCGTCCAATACCTGCTTCTATAACCTGGTGGCATGGATGTGGACACGCGCCTGCTTCGGTACTTCGCCGCAGTGGCGGAGGAGGGCAGCCTGACCGGGGCGGCGCAAAAACTGTTCGTCTCGCAGCCCGCGCTGACCAAGCAGATCCGGCGCTTGGAGGACGAGCTCGGGGTACCGCTCTTCGCGCGTTCGCGGTCCGGAATGGCTCTGACCGAGGCCGGTCGAGAGCTCGCCGCGCGGGTGCCCGCACTGCTGGACGGCTGGGACGAGGCGGTACAGGCAACCGGCCGGGCGGCGCGGGTGCTGCGCCTGGGCTTCCTGGACGCGGGCGCCGTGGGCGCCGTCCACGAGGTCATCGCCGAGTTCCGCCAGGCGCAGCCGGACTGGCGGGTGGAACTGCGTCAGTTCGACTGGTCGGACCCGAGTGCCGGCCTGGCCCGGGGCGAAGTGGATGCGGCAGTGGTGCGTTTGCCGTTTCCGGGGCAAGAGGGCCTGAACCTGCGGGAGTTGTTCGTTGAGGAGCGTGGGGTGCTGCTGCCGGCTCGACATCCGCTGGCGAACAGCGGGACGGTGGAGTTCCGGGAGCTGTGGGACGAGCCCTTCGTCGCGGCCGGAGCTGAGACCGGAGCCTGGAGGGAGCACTGGCTGGCGGCGGAGGAGCGGGAAGGGCACCCAGTCCGGGTCGGCGCCGTCACCAGCCGGCCCGACGAGTGGCTCGGAGCGGTGGCTGCCGGCTGCGTAGCCCTGGCCCCCGCGTCGACGGCCCGCTTCTACTCCCACCCGAACGTGGTGTTCCGTCGAGTCCGCGGAGTCTCACCGAGCCGGGTAGGGCTGGCCCGGCCAAAGGGCCGGACACGCGAGGTGGCGCTGGATGAGCTGCTGGAGGCCATCGCGCGGCGGTTGAGCCGGAGCTGACGACGGGGCCGACAGACTACCGGCACGCTGCCCGGCCGGATCGGCGCCACTCCCGGCGGCAGCCGCGTTGAACAGGCTCGCCCAGCACGAGGACACCCGCGGCGACCGCCTCGGTCCGGTGCGTAGACCATGACCGCCGACCGTACCGCCCCGAGCGCGTTCAATGTTCGTTGCGAACACTCGACCTTCGCTGCGACAGGTCAGCTCCTCTTGACCCCCGAGTGGTCGACGCTGCAGCCCACCCCTTAATATCGAACACGTGTCCGAACTATCGCCTGCCGAGCGCCTCGCCAAACTCCGCACGCTGGAGGTATGGCTCGGCTGGCAGCTACGCGACACCCAGCGGAAGATCGAACAGGTCGAGCAGCAGACGCGGGCGGCCGGCTACGTCACCGAACAAGAGCGGCGCGCGGGTCAGGCCGTGGGAGTGACCGTCCACGCCGCCGACTGCCCCAAGATCCACCAGCCGGTCACCACCCTCACCGCCACCGACGCGCACTACGCGCTCGTCAAGGACGCCAGCTTCTCCCACCCCTGCCGGCACTGCCGACCCGACAAGACCCTCGGCATCCTGAAGGATTAGCCGGACCGCGACTTCCGGGCAGGCTTCCTCGCCGCCTTCTTCGCTTGGGTCTTCCTCGGCTCGCGCGCATCGCCCTCACCGCGGGCCGTCTTCGCCTTGGACACCGACTCCTGCTCCTGCAGGGCGGCCATCAGGTCCAGCACCTCGCCGGGCTGCTCGACCGGCCACCCACCCCGGCAACGGTCGGTCCTCCCGCTTCGCTTCGATGACCTGGGCGAGGGCGTCGGTGCAGGCGTCTTCGAGCTCAAGGCCTTCCAGAACGTCACAGGTCATCGTCTCCATCAGGGCGAGCGCCCCGTCGATCTCCTCGTCGAACACGTCAGCGGTCGGCGGATCGACGGCGGCCGGGTCACGGACTTCGTCGGGCCGGCGCATCGCATGGAGGACGATCACGTCCTCGCGCACCCGCAGCAGACCCAGGCGTTCCCGGCCCGACCACGCATATTTGGCGACGGCGACCTTCGAGGAGCGGCCGAGCGCCTGGACGAGTACTGGCGAACGTGGTGATGCGAACCTGCGGAATGGTGAGCGTTCGGTGAGGCTGCCGGGCGGACCCGACCGCGGTCAAGGCCAGTCGGGGTGTGACACCGGTAGACGCCCGTGATCGATTGGTCGGAGTTTCTGTAGCTGCCATGTGCCTCCAGGCGGCGGCCGAAGTACCACCGTCTGCCGGCGGCGAGGCGTTCGGCGACTGACCGTGCAGTTCAAGCCCGGCGACACCGCGCATGTGGTGGAGCAACTCGACTGGATGCGGGCGCAGTTCTTCGCCAACCGCCCAGACGACCGCCCGACGGCGCGTGAACCTTCGAGCCGTGCCGCCGCGGCGTCGACGTGGGCCGACCGCATCAGATGCCTGCACAACGAGGCCGGCCGTGCCCTTCTCAGTGGTGGCGCGGGCGAGGCAGCAAGGCGAACGCGCTCTCCGCAATCGAGGTCAGGCGGTCGGGGCTGTGGCCGTACGCGCCTACGACATCGATCCCGCGGATGACGGTCAGCAGAAGGTACGCAAGGTCGTCGGGATCCGCGTCGGGGTCGATGTCGCCGTTGCGCTGCGCCGCTCGCACACACTCGGCGACCGCCGTCCGGACTACGGAGAAGCAGTCGTGGGCCAGGCGTTTCACCTCGGGGTCGGAGGCGCCGATCTCCAGGGCCATCTTGGCGGCGAAGCAGGCCGCCCCCGCCCGGTCGGACGCCGGGGGTACGTCGGCGGCGAGTGGCACCCCGTGGACGGCGCGGAGCAAGTATGCGTG
The DNA here is from genome assembly GCF_040612855.1 of Streptomyces sp. NPDC006332. Taxonomy (NCBI): domain Bacteria; kingdom Bacillati; phylum Actinomycetota; class Actinomycetes; order Kitasatosporales; family Streptomycetaceae; genus Streptomyces; species Streptomyces sp. NPDC006332. Next base: position 104,815 of record NZ_JBEXRA010000030.1, on the reverse strand, counting down.
CAGTCGTTCCAGGGCGCCCTCGTCCGGTCCGGCGAGCGCATTCCGCGGACCCTGCGCCAGCCGGGCGAAGTAGCCGGCCATCGCCTGCAGCAGCACGCCGTGCTTGCCGTCGAACGCGGCATAGAGGCTGCCGCGGCCCAGGCCGGTGGCGGCACTGATGTCGTCGACGCTCGTGCCGTTGTAGCCCGAGGCGCGGAACTGCCGCTCGGCGGCATGCAGGACGTGGTCGCGGTCGAAGCTTCGTGGTCTCGCCATACACAGAAGGTAAAGCCGACCCACCCTTCTTGACAACTCAGTACAGAACCACCTAGGTTTCTGACTGTTCAGTACACAACCGTCCTGAGCTCACCGGACAGGCTGCGTTCACGCCTGGCGCGATCGAGAGCAACCCAGCTTTTGAACTCCTCCGCGCCGCCCGGCGTCGCGACGCCTTCCAGGCCGGCAAGGCCCGGTCTGATCCTCGCGATCCTGGCGACGGCGAGTTTCATCGCCGTACGGGATCTGTACATCACGAACGTCCCAAGCAAACCGGGGCTGGACTCTCCACAACAACCCAAAACGGTCGCCGACCACATCCTCGGCTTCCTGAACAGCTGACCCCTCCACCCACCCAGAACTCGAAGGGTTGACCGAACCATGACTGACAAGGAAAAGCACGAGGCCATGGCTGTGACGACTCCTGCGTACGAGAGCGACGCACTGGCCGAGGGGACCGTCGACGCGGTGGTGATCGGCGGGGGCGCCGCGGGGCTGAACGGTGCGCTGATCCTCGCCCGCTCCCGCCGCTCGGTCGTCGTGATCGACAGCGGCTCCCCGCGCAACGCGCCCGCGGAGGCCGTGCACGGCCTCATCGCCTTGGACGGCACCCCGCCGCCCGAGATCCTTCGACGGGGCCGGGAGCAGGTGCGCCAGTATGGCGGACGCGTCGTGTTCGGCAAGGTGGTCTCCGCCGAGCCCGCCGCCCCGTCGGCGGACGGGGACCTGCGGTTCACCGTCACCCTGGCCGACGGCCGCAGCATCACCGCCCGCCGCATCCTGGTGGCCACCGGCCTCACGGATGTGCTGCCACAGGTGCCCGGGCTCGCCGAGCACTGGGGACACAGTGTGGTGCACTGCCCGTACTGCCACGGCTGGGAGGTGCGCGACGAGCCCATCGGCATCCTCGCCACCGGCCCCGCCTCCATCGGCCACGCGTTTTTGTTCCGTCAGCTGACGGAGGACCTGACCTACTTCACCCACGGCACCGACCTGGACGAGGACAGCCGCGCCCGCTTCGCCGCCCGCGGCATCCGCGTCATCGACACCCCGGTCACCGAGGTCGTCAACGACGAGGACGGTGCCCTCGCCGGGGTGCGCCTGGCCGACGGCCAGGTCGTGACCCGCCGCGTCCTCGCGGTCGCCGCGCCGATGGAGGCCCGTACCCAGGGCCTGGAAGGTCTGAGCCTGCCGGTGCAGGACCTGCCGACGGGGCGCGGTTTCGCCTCCGGCATGGCCGGCACCACCGAGGTGCCCGGTGTGTGGGTGGCCGGCAACGTCACCGATCCGGTTGCCCAGGTCGGGGCCTCCGCAGCGGCCGGCGCGCTGGCCGGCGCCGACATCAACAGGATGCTGGCCATCGCGGACACCGACGCGGCCCTCCAGAAGATCGCCGAAGGAAGCGCCGCAGCGGCCACACGATGATCTCGAAGCCCTGAGATCTCAGCCCGTCACCCACTCGCCTCACCTTCATTGGCGAGGAAACCAATCTGTTTTCCCCGATGGAAACTGATCAATTTCCAGACGGTTTTTCAGCCATGCCCAGCAAGCAAGCAAGCAGCAAGAGCGTCGCGCCGAGGTCAGCGCCACCCTCCTCGACTTCCTCACCCGCCTCGACGACTCCACATCCTCGGCTTCCTGAACGGCCGACCAACCCAACCAGATGGAGGGCACAACAATGACGGAACGCAATCCCATTCTGATCACCGGCGCCGGCGGCCAAGTCGGTGGCGTGAGCAGGGTGATGGTCGACATGCTGCTCGAACAGGGCCACCCGGTGCGCGCGTTCGTGCGACGGGACGACGAACGCGCGCAGTCGCTGCGCGAGGCCGGGGCCGAGGTCTTCGTCGGCGACCTGCTCAAACTCACGGACGTGGCCGCCGCGCTGAAGGGTGTCCGGCGCATCTACTTCAGCATGACGCCGCAGCCGTACTACGCCGATGCCCTCACCTTGATGGCCGCGGCGGCGCGAGCCCAGGGCGACATCGAGGCCTTCGTGCACCTGTCCAACTACGAGCAGTCGTACATGACGCTCGAGAAGATGACCACTCCGGATGAGGAGCGGCGTTCTTGGCTCGGCGGACTGGTCACGGACTGGTCACCGCAGCAGCGGGCGCACTGGGTCTGCGAGCAGGTGCTGGACTGGTCCGGCATCCCGACCGTCAACGTGCGTGCGACCCTGTTCGCCGAGACCGCCGTTCTGACCTGGATGCAACTGGGCCCGCTGAGAAACGGTGAACTGCGCCTGCCCTTCGGCAACCAGCGGCTCGCGCCCATCGCCGTTCACGACCTGGCAGAGGTGTGCGTGAAGATGCTGGTCGACCCCGCACCGCACATCTCGAAGTCCTACGCGCTCACCGGCCCGGAGCTGAAGGACATGTACGGGTTCGCTGACGACTACGCAGCCGCGCTGGGACGCCAGGTCGCCTACATCCCTGAGGAATTGGAGGCCTGGAACGAGGCCTTCATTGACGAGACCGTCCTGCAGGAGTCCCTGGGCGATCCGGCTGCGGCCCGGCACGTGGCGGCGCACCTGAGGATCCAGACCAGGCTGATCGCCGGCGGGCGGTACGACGTCCTCTCCGACCAACTGGAAACCCTGCTCGGGCGCCCGCCGCGGACCATGCGGTGGTCGCTGCAGAACAATGCTCGCCTGCGCGAACTGGCGGTTGCCCCGAGCCACTGAGCGCTCCGGACCAAACATGACGCCACACGATGGGCAATTCAGAGCTTCCGCTCGTCCGCCCCGTCCCTCTCAGGAGCTACTGATGCCCTTCCTTGCAAATACCCCCGTGGAGAAGATGACCGGGCCGTACGCGCGGCGCTGGTGGGCGCTGCTCGTGCTGTGCCTGAGCCTGCTGATCACGGTGATGGCGAACACGTCGCTGATCGTCGCCGCCCCCGACATGACCACCGACCTGGGCCTGAGCAGCAGTGATCTGCAGTGGGTCGTCGACGGCTACACCGTTCCGTACGCGGCGCTGATGCTGGTGCTGGGCTCGATCGGCGACAAGTACAGCCGGCGCGGCGCGCTGATGCTGGGTCTGCTGATCTTCGCCGGCGGTTCGGTGATGGGGAGCATGGTCGACGAGACCTCGCTGGTCATCGCGGCCCGCGCGATCATGGGTGTCGGTGCCGCGGTCGTGATGCCGGCCACGCTGTCCCTGGTGGTCGCGACCTTCCCCCGGAGCGAGCGGACCAAGGCCATCACCGCCTGGGCCGCGACCTCCGGGGTGGCGGTAGCCGTCGGCCCGCTGGTCTCCGGCTGGCTGCTCGAGGACCACGCCTGGGGCTCGACCTTCTTGATCAACGTGCCGATCGCCGTCCTCGCCGTGTTCGGCGCGCTCGCCCTGGTACCGCCGTCCAAGGCGCAGGGCATGGGCCGGATCGACTACGCCGGTAGTCTTCTGTCGATCGTCACCGTCGGCTCCCTGATCTTCGCCGCCATCGAGGGCCCGCACTTCGGCTGGGGCGCCGGCCCCGTCACCGCCGCCGTGGTCGCCGGTGTCGGTCTGGTCGCCTTCGCCGCCTGGGAGCTGCGGCATCCGCACCCGATGCTGGACGTCCGAAAGTTCGCGCTGCGGCCCTTCAGCGGCTCGATGCTCGCGGTGATGTTCTTCTTCTTCGGTATGTTCGCCGTGCTCTACTACTCGACGCAGTTCCTGCAGTTCGTCCTCGGCTACGGCGCCCTGGACACGGGCCTACGGCTGCTGCCGCTGGGCGGTGCGGTGTTCCTCGGGTCCGCGCTGACCGGGTTGTTCACCCCGAAGCTGGGGGTGAAGGCGATGGTCGTGACCGGCATGGCCATCGGCACTGCGGGCATGTTCCTGCTCACCCAGATCGACAAGGGGTCGACGTACGGGGACTTCCTGGCGCCGCTGATGATGCTGGGCCTCGCGCTCGGACTGGCCATCTCCCCGGCGACCGACACGATCATGGGCTCCTTCCCCGAGTCCGAGCTGGGCGTCGGCGGCGGTGTCAACGACACCGCGCTGGAGCTGGGCGGGGCGCTGGGCATCGCGGTGCTGGGCTCGCTGCTGGGCACGGCCTACCGGGACGAGCTGACCGACCTGGTGGGCAACCGGCTCCCGGCGCAGGCGATGGAGACCGCCAAGGACTCGGTCGGCGCCGGCCTGGCCGTCGCGCAGCGGGTCGCGCAGGATCCCTCCGCCGGGCCCCAGCAGGCCCAGGCCGCCGTGGACGCCGTCCACCAGGCCTTCGCCCACGGAGTCGCCCAGACCAGCCTCATCGGCGGGATCATCATGGCCGCCGGAACCCTGATCGTCCTCGCGGTCCTGCCGGGCCGGAGCGGGTTCGCGAGGAAGAACTCCGAGCCGGGGGCCGGGACGGCGGCGAGCGATGCGGCGGCTGTGCGGGAGCACACCGGGTCCACCCGTTAGATCGCCGGCGGGGCGCCCATTGGATCGCCGTGGACGCGTCCCCCGGGTCGCCGGGCACCGACTCCGCCGGATCGCCCGCCAGGCGCGTCGGCCAGGAGCCCGGCGGCGCGAGACGCGCAGGGCGCGGGCGCGGGCGCGGTCCACAGCCACGCGGATCGCGCTGCCCGAGGCGCAGCAAGACCTCGGCTTCAGCGACGGCAACCGGCTGGGGGTGCCCCCTCTGGGGGGGGCATCACGGGTTACGCCCTGGCGTGCAGCCTGCTGCTGCTCGGCGGCCGACTCGGTGACCTGTTGGGCCGACGTACGGCGCTACTGACCACCGTTGCCTCGTCGGCCGCGACCGACTACCTGACTTCGCACAAGCCCAGGGCGCCGGCTGCGGCGCTGGCCGGGGTCGAGGGCTACACGGCCACTCTGGCGTGAGGCTCCGGGTTCTTCGTGGTCGGTGCGGTGATCGCGGCGTTCCTGATTCCGAATCGGGCCCTGGAGCCGTCCGAGGGCGAGCCTGTGATGGCCCACTGAGCCTGGATCCACCCTGGAGATGCCCTGCTACCTGCGATGACTGTTGTTCTCAGGTCACGAATCAGCACAGGCAAGCAGGGCATCTCCAGGGTGGTGGACACGCCGTCACTGCGCGCCGGGCACTTCGAGAAGCAGCTGGGCTGGCAGGAGGTATTGGTCCCGCAGATCGCACGAAGACTGGGGGCCGGCCCCGACCGGCCGGAGGATCCCAGGCCGACTGCCCTGGTCGCCGCCGCCCTCGCCTGCTCGGACGCAGCTACGACGGGCTGGGTGGTCTGCGAGGGAACTGTCCCAATGACCGTGCTGCTCGACCGCGCAATGGGCGCCTTCATCGAGTAGCCCCGCGCGTACCGTGCTCCGCCGTTCGCGCCGCGCGCCTGGCGCACTGCCGGCATCAGTCGGAGGGCCGAGGTCTGTTCGACTCGCTGTCGGTGCGGCGGCTTTTGCTCAAGGTGGCGGCGTACTCCGTTCGTGAGCTGCCGGCGGCGTCAGCCCATTGGGTGGCTGCTTTTATACCGACGCCGAGGACTTGGCTGAGCACGGCGGGGGCATCTGCGCGGCGAGGTCAGAGGCGGCATTCGCGACGCAGATGGTCGGCTGTGTTGTATTCCGCAGGACCTCCCATGATGCAGGTCACTCTCGTTCGTGTTCCCGGGGCCGCGCTGTCAGTGGGGACTGAGATCGTGCCCGCGTGAGCGAATTGGTGGAGCATGTAGATGAGCAGGACCGCGTGTTGGGAGTCGTCGAACGAGGCGAGGCGGTGCGTCAGCACTGGCCGCATCGCATTGCGACGACGATCTGCCGTGATCGTTCAGGGCGGATCTTGGTGCTGCGACGGTCCGAGACGCATTCCCGGCTGCCTGGCCACTACGACGTGATGGTCGGTGGCGCAGTGGACGTGGGTGAGACATATGAGGAAGCCGCAGCCCGGGAACTGTCCGAAGAGCTGGGCGTTCGTGTGCCCGTGCGCTTCATGTTCAAGTTCCTTTGCCGGGAAGGGATCAGCCCCCTGTGGTTTGGGGTGCATGAAGCTGTCGTGACTGAACCCCTGATCCCGGACCCGGGCGAGATCGCCTGGCAGGGCTGGCTGACAGTGGCCGAATTGTGCAAGGTCGCCGATCAACGGCTCTTCGTTCCAGGAGGACGGAAAGCTCTGCGCCGATACCTGCAGTCCGAGTACGGACCGAGGCCTTGCCGGTGATGGCGTTCGGTGGTCCGAACGAGCGGCGAGTGGCCGACTTCGCAGCCTTTGCGATGTTACATCATCGGATATGACTCGATGGCCCACGGGAATGCCCGAAGGTCAGACGCAGATCACACCCACTGGAAAAGCTGCCAACTCCCTGGGCGAGGGAATGAGTAGACAGCTTCACCTGAAATGCCCTGACAGGCGCGGGAACAAGGACGTCAGCGAATCTCAATCTCGCTGGTCGGAGGCACTTTCCGCTCACCTGACCGCCTGCCGGGCACTCCGCTTCATGAAAGCTCGAGGCTAAGGCTTGCCCCGCAACCGCTGTTCAGGGCGAAATGCCGTATCCGGAGAGGTCTGTCAGTTGGCGGCCGCGGCGATGTCCAGGAGCTGTTGGTGGAGTCCGGGGCGGGCGAAAAGTGCGGCTCCGGTGTCGGTCCGGTGCTGGCCGGTGAGATCGCTGAAGGTGCCGCCGGCTTCTTGCACGATGGGGATCAGCGGGGCGATGTCCCAAGGGCCGGCGCCCAGGAGGAGGAAGGCGCCCAGTTGACCCGTCGCGACCAGGAGGGCGCCGTGGCTGGTGCCGGACCCGGTAGACGGTTTGCGGGCGCTGAAGCGATGGGGACCGCTGCAGTCCAGTCGAGCGACGGTCGGACCTGCGTGACGCCCCGGGCCAGCCTCGCGGCCACGGCGCGTTCCTGCTGGTTCAGTCTGGAGGGAGGCGGCCAGATGCCGACCGCCGCGTACTGGGCACTTCCGCCTTCGGAAAGCGCCAACCGGTGCGGCTGGGTTGGACGGGCATGGCCCTGCCCAGGAGCCTGAGTCTGGGCTGACCACCACCGGCGGCCCAGAGCCGGGGCGGAGACCATGCCCACGGTGATGCGGCCGTTCTCTTCTACGGCGATCAGGGTGCTCCACTCCGCTTCGCCGGCGACGAAGCTCGCTGTACCGTCGATGGCGTCGATGAGCCTTTCAGCGTGGCCACCGACCGGGTGACGGGGCTGTTGGCGGGGGCGGGCCGCAACGCGTGAGGCCCCCGTAACTGTTGAGGAGTGGTCGAAGCCTCACGCCCTGGTCGAGTGGGTCACGATGCTCATCGTCACCGTGAGGGTGAGTGCCGCTGCGAGCTCCCGCCGCACCTCCTTGCCCACATCGCCGCGGCCCTCGGAATGTTTGCGGCCACCAGGGAACCGCCTCTTGCGGGGAAACGCGTCAAACCTGTGTACCAATCTGGTGCCGATGCCCAGATTGCCGAGGTGACGCGGGTGTCCACACAGGATGATCACCTTGCTCTGCACGTTTGCTTGGCTTCTGACTGCACTTCGGGGGACCTCTTGTACCGCTTCACCCGCCGCACTGGCAGTGCTCTGACTACCGTCGCGCTGATTACCGGCATGGCATCCGCTTGTTCTGACTCGCCTACGGCGTCCAAGGCTTCGCAGTCCGAGAGGGCGGCGAGCTCCGCCGCGGCTCCCACGGCTCAGCCGCCCTCCCAGTCCGGCAGGGAGCAGTTGGACAAGGAAGCTCGCGACTTGCTTAACATGACGGATCGCCTGGAGTCGGATGAGGCGGGCTTGGTCGCGGCCGGTTCCCTCGCGGTGCCCGGAGAGAACCTGGACGAGACCATCAAGTCGGGCACGGCCCTGCGGGTGGAGGTGGCGTGCGCAGGGAAGGGCACGGTCACCTTCACGGTCGTCTCAGGCGCTGCCAAGACAGCTAAGCGCGTCGACTGCACGCAGCCGATGACGAACGGGTTCGACTTCACCACGGCCGGGCCGAGTCTCGCGATCCAGGCGGACTCACCCGAGGAAGACAGGGTAGGCACCGCCTACATAATGGGCCGCATCTCCTGATTTGTCGTGCCTGCCTGGCTGTCGTTTGCCAGCCGGTTTGTCACAGTGGTGGTCGTCGCAACGATGCTGCCCTGGTTGGCGGGCCGGTTCTGGTGCCAGTATCAGCAGCTTGTCCGGGCCGGTTGGGATCGTGCAGAACTACTGCAACGCGAACAGGAGTTGGTCGCTGAGCAGGCCCGACGGCGCGAGCGAGCGCGTATCGCGCAGGACATGCATGACGTACTGGGCCATGACCTCAGTCTGATCGCTTTGTCGGCCGGTGGCCTGAAGCTCGCGCCGGGTCTTGAAGAACACCATCGAAAGGCCGCAGGCGACATCAGGGCCAAGGCGGCAGGCGCAGTGGAGCGTCTCGGCGAGGTGATCGGTGTCCTGCGCGAAGAGACCGGTGACGCGCCGACGGCCCCTAACGGATCCAGTCCCGCAGACCTGATCGAAGAGGCCTCCGCGGCCGGCCTCGCGGTGAAGTTGTACACCGACGGCACGGCGGACGACCTGCCACCAGTAGCGGAGGGGGCGGTTCATCGCGTCGTGCAGGAAGCGCTGACCAACGTTGCCAAGCACGCGCCAGGCGCGACGGCGACCGTCCAAGTCACGCATACGGCAACGGAATCAAGAGTCGTCGTAGAGAACGGCCCGCCATCATCCGCGGCCAACCTGCAGCCCCGGCCACGGAGTGGGGGGCATGGTCTCATCGGTCTCGAAGAACGTGTGCGCTTGGCCGGCGGTTCGTTCGATCATGGTCCGCGCGACGGGGGCTTTACCGTCAGCGCGTTGATCCCGCACGCACCTGCGTCACAGCCGCCACGGCTCCGCGCGCCCGCGGCCTCCCGAACCGGCGGCCAGTTGCCGCAGGGCCATCGCCGTGCTCGGCGCCTCGTCAGGCGGACTCTGGTCGCTGCGGTCATGGTGCCCCTGGTGACAGGAGCGGTGCTGAGCGGAGCACTCATGGGATGGGAGATGCTGTCGGCGTCCCGGTCGGTCTTGGAACCTGGTGACTATTCTCGGCTGCGCGTGGGGCAAGATCGGTCTGAGGTGGTGCGTTTCCTGCCGGACCGGCAGACGAACTACCGACCGCTAACTGCCGAGCCGACAGGAGACGGCATAACGTGCGAGTACTACGCGATGACGGCCGACCGGTTCGACAACAGGTCCGGCGACGCTTACCGGCTCTGCTTCCGGGACGGCATCCTGATGTCCCTGGACGCGCTCACCCCTTGAGTGCTCGATGATCCGGGTGCTGATCGCCGACGACGAGCCGATGATCCGGGCGGGAGTACGCGCCGTTCTTGCCGCGGATCCGGACATGGAGATCGTCGCCGAGGCCGGTGACGGACGCGAGGCCGTGGAACTGGTTCGGCGTCACCGCCCTGCGGTAGCCGTGCTCGATATCCGTATGCCGGGGCTGAACGGCATCGACGCGGCGGCGGAAATCCGCAGCACCGCGCCCAGCACGGGCGTCGTCATGCTGACGACGTTCGGTGAGGACGACTACATCCTGCGAGCACTCGGTGGTGGCGCCACCGGCTTCCTGATCAAATCGGGTGAGCCCGAGGAACTGATCACCGGGGTCCGGGCGGTGGCCGACGGCGCCGCCTATCTGTCACCGAAGGTCGCGTCCCGGGTCGTCGCGCACCTCGCCGCGACGGGCGCGGGCACCCTGGCTGGCCGGCGCTCCGCCGCCCGCGCCCGAGTCGACTCCCTGACCGCCCGGGAACGGGAGGTCCTGGCCTTCCTCGGCAGTGGGCTGTCCAACGGGCAGATCGCCCAGCGTTTGCATGTGGTGGAGGGGACCGTGAAAGCCCATGTGAGTTCCATCCTGGCGAGGCTGGGCGTGGACAACCGCGCTGCTGCCGCTGTCGTTGCCCACGAGGCCGGGATGGTTCCTGGGCCATCCCAGACGTGATGCCGCCCGCTGAGCCAGTGGCAGGACCGTGAGCAGTACGGCCACCACCACAATGGCGCCGAGGATCGCGCCGGCGAGTACATCGTGCGGATAGTGGACCCCCACCAAGACACGCAGCAGCGCGGCGGCCCCGGCCAACGGCAGCGCGACTGCGGCAAGGCGCGGCCGAAGCACGACCATTCCGGCGGCCATCCCGGCGGCCATCCCGGTGGCCAGGGTGGCGTGGTTGCTCGGGAAGGACCAGTCCTCCGCGCCAGGGCATTCCGCGATGAGGTCGGCCCCCGTGCGCAGCGCGCGGCAAGGTCGCTCCTCGTCCACCACCAGCTTCACTGCTTCACTCACCGCGTAGGCCGCGACGGTGCCGCAACCGGTCAACACCGATCCGGCGGCCTCTCGTAGATCCTTGCGGCGGACTGCTGTCCACCAGGTCCAGGCCAGCAACATTCCGAGAAGCACCAGAGTGCCCTCGGTGGCCAATTCCAGGAGTGGGCCCACCCACGACGGCGCGTCTGCCACCGTCCGAGTAACCGACCGGTACGCGGACGCCGATGCTCCTCCAGTGGCCTGAACGGCACCGGCTTCACCCAGCCCATCCGGGGAAAGCCAGACGACCGTTCCCGACCCCACACCCAGGACGCCCAAAGCACCAAGCAGCCGGCCAGCTCTGATCTTCTCTCGTGGTTCTTGTTCCATGGGGACTGAACGTAGAAGCGGGGACAGCCAGGAACCCGAGCCGAACGGCACCAGCGACCCCTGCCGATCGTCGGGGTTGACGGGTACGGAAAACCTCGCCCACCGCACCGGACGGCCACTCTGATTGAGGCCGTCCAAGTGCCGGCGGCCCATCTCGATCAGGTCCTCGACCATGCGGCGGAGTTGGGTGGTGGTGACCTCGGCGACGTCGTCATCGGGCCCGAGACGGACGGCGTCCAGGAGCTGGCACCAGGATGTCCGGCCCGATTTCAGGGCGGCGACGAAGGAGAACGGCCAGCCGGGGATGAACTGATCCGAGGAGCGCCCGCTGCGACCGTAGACGTGGCAGAACCGCGATCCGCGCGGGTCGGCGCGTCGGGGCGCAGCCAGCTGCTGACGTCGACCGCCAGGACAAGGCGCCCGTCGGGGGCCCGCGGCATCGGCAGACCGGCAAGCATCTGCCGCAGCCGGGGCACATTCACACTCCCGTGGTTCAGTGCCTCGTACATAGCGCCGTGCCCGCGCCGATGCTCGGCCACCAGCGTCTGATCCACCGGCGAGGTCACCGGCCCGTCCGCGCACAAAATGCGTCGATGAGGTCGAACTGTTCGATCCCGCGCGCGGTCAGACAATCGAATAGGTCCTCCCGGAAGCGTGACGCTTGCACGAACGCCTCCCCGGACCGGCGTCAGGCAGCAAGCAGGGCCCGCATCCACTGGTCTTCGCGTTGCTCGATGTATTCGGCGTCGTTTCGCCAGGCGTCGCCATGGCCTTCAGCCCACAGCCTTGCCCAGGGCTGGGCTCCTTGGGCTGCCTGGTCGCGCAGGAAGTCGTGCATGGAACGCGTACGGCGCCCCAGTAAAGGAACCAACCGACGACGCTCGGACTCAGCGAGACCGTAAGCGTCGGCGAAGACTCGCAGCCGGTCCGCCGCGTCCGGGCTCTGCCAGTCCGGATGCGCGGACAGCGGGATGAACCCGTGAATGGCGTATGCGACATCCCACAGGCGCGAGCCGGGACCTGCAGTGTCCCAGTCGATGAATGCCCACCGCGCCTCGTCTGCGACCACGAGGTTCCAGGGGGCCAGGTCGTTATGGGCGATGATGTCACTGCCCTCAGCGGGGATCAGCGTCTGCCACCGCGCATCGGAGGGCGGCGTGAAGTCCTGCACGGCGTCGTGGAAGTCCCGGATCAGCCGTGCAACGCGAGCCAGTTGACGAGCGGGTTCCATCAGCGAGAACCGGTCGGGCCAGACCACATCTCCCGGCATGAAGGTCAGGGCCTCACGCCCCTGATCGTCAATGCCGAGCGGACGAGGCGCCGCGCCGAATCCCACCTCGTGCAGGTGGGCAAGCAGGGCATGCACAGCGGGAGTCCATGGTCCGGCCGGACGGCGAACGGTGTCCCCGACGCGAACGACACCATCACTGACGTTGCCGCCGGACAAAGGCTGTTCATCATCGTGTCGCATCGAACCAGTGTGTCGGATCAGCTCGTCATGATCACCCCATTAAGGGGAAGCGTCAAAGTAGGGACGGATGTCGCCATACGCGGGCCCATGCTTACGGTGATCAGCCCGGATTAGCGGTCGGCTGCTCGACGCGGCCGACCGTCTGGCCTCACCCTCCGCCGCATCCTCGGTACCGGGCCCGCCCCTGTCACCCCAAGAACTCGACGTCCTTGGGCAGGTGGCGCTGGACTGCAGCAACGCCGAAAGGCGGGCGACGACTGTCGCTGCAACGCGATGCGCAAGCTGGGAGCGAGCACCCGCTTCGAGGCAGTGGTCGCCGCAGGTCGACCGGTCCTGCTGCCCCTATGTTCCCGTCCACGTCGGCGTCTCGCGCGTCAGAAGAGTGCCGTGGGGGCCCTGACGGTACCTGTGCGCCTGCCGCCTGGAAACCGATCGGTGTACCGTATTGGAAACCGATCGGTTTCCATTTTGGAGTCGCACCCATGTCTACTCATGCCACCTCCTCCATCTTCGTCATCGGCGGCACGGGGGCCCAGGGGATGCCTGTTGTCCGCGCTCTTGTCGCGGACAAGAAGTACTCCGTCAAGGTCCTCACCCGGGACGCCAGTTCCCCCCGAGCCCAGGAGCTCGTCGCGCTCGGCAACGTCTCCATCCTCGAAGGGACGTTCGCTGACGAGGACGTACTACGCGAAGGATTTCGCGGATGCGACGGGGCGTTCATCAACATTGACGGTTTCAACACCGGGGAGAAAACGGAGACCTACTGGGCCATCCGCACGTATGAGATCGCGATCGAAGAAGGTATCAAGTTCTTCGTCTACGGAAACCTCGACTACGCCCTGAAGAAGTCGGGCTACGACTCGAGGTTCCGCACCGGCCACTATGACGGCAAGGGCCGCATGGCCGAATGGGTACTGTTCCAGAACGAAAAGAACAGCGACCGGATGGGAGCGGCGGTCTTCACTTCGGGTCCCTATATCGAGATGGTGATCTCACCGCTCACGCCCATGACGCCCGCCGTCGAGGACGGTGTCGTCACGTGGCGAGCCCCGCTCGGAGAGGGGGCCGTTCCGCACGTGGCTCTGGAGGACTGCGGATTCTATGTCCGCTGGCTCTTCGACCACCCGGAACGGGCCAACGGCATGGACCTCGAAGTCGCCATCGAGCACATGACCTATGCCGACATGGCCGCGGCGTTCGAGAAGGTCACCGGGCACCCGGCGCAGTACGTCGACACCGATCTGGACGCGTACTGGAACAGCCCGGACCTGAAGGGGATCGCCGACCACCCTGCCGGATACAACGCCGACCCCGACGACAAGAGCACCATGAGTTTCCGTGACAACTTCACCGGCTTCTGGAATGTGTGGAAGCACGGGATCATCACCAGGGACTACGCCCTGCTCGACGAAATCCACCCCAACAGGATCAGGACCGCTGAGGAGTGGTTCCGTCGGGAAGACCAGTTGGGCAGGGAAGCCGGCAAGGGAAGTCTCTGGGAAAGGGTCCAGCCGGAGAGCTGGACCGTGGACTCCGCGGTCCTCAAGAGCAGCGCGGATTTCAGGACGGGCAAGTTGTAGACGGACCCGTACCGCGGAAGTGCCCGGCGGGCAATTCGCCGTAGCCGCCGCCAGCCAGGCCTTCGACATCCTGCACGAGCCCGCCGAGGCTGCCGACGAGCGTGGCGGAGTTGGTGCGGTGCGACGCATCAGCGGGTCGGCGCCCGCTGCGATACCTTCTGCGCCTGATCAGAGGGTGACGCGCATGTATCGCTCACATGTCACATGTGCCGGATCAAGGTGTGCAACGCCGGGTTGTCGTTGGCTTTCCGCCACACGAAATGCAACTCGACCGGCGTCGGATCGGGCAGCTCGAGCGGCCTGAACCTGACGCCGGGGTGGCCCATCTGCGTTGCCGAGTCCGGGACGAAGGCGATGCCCCAGCCTGCGTTGACCATGGCCAGCATGCTGGGGACCTGACTGAGGTACTGGGCGTGCCGAGGTGCCACATGGGAGGCGCGGAAGATGCTGACCAGCAACTCGTGGAAGTACTGTGCTCCGACCGGCGAGTACATGAGCACTTCCTGCTCGTCGAACGTGTGGACCGGCAAAGGACCTTCCCCCGCCGCCAGGGGATGGTTCCGCGGCAGGGCCACCAGCAGGCCCTCCCTGATGGCAGGGCGTATGGCGAGGTCGGGCCCGGTCCTGGAAGGGCGGATTATCCCGAGATCTAGCGATCCATCAGTGATTGCATCGAGTTGGACCCGTGTGACTTCCTCGCGCGGGATGATCTCGGTGTTGGGCATGACGGAGCGGGCGACCTCCAGGAGAGTGCTCAGTACGGAGTGGGCACTGGCCGCGGTGAATCCGATGGCGATCGCGCCGGCCTCACCTGCGGAGACCTGCTGGGCCGACAGCGTGGCCGCTTCCACCTGGCGCAGGATGGTGCGCGCCTCGTTGAGGAACGACCGTCCGGCGGGCGTGAGGCGGACGGTGCGGTTGGTGCGGTCCAGCAACTGCACCGCCAACTCGCGCTCCAGGAGCTGGATCTGTCTGCTCAGCGGTGGCTGGGTCATCTGTAGCCGCTCCGCAGCCCGTGTGAAGTGCAGCTCCTCTGCGACGGCGACGAAGCTCACCAGCTGTGTCAGCGTGAACAATGATTCACTCCAGGTATTGGATCATCCAAAAACTGTGTTGGACGTGGATTGATCACCGACCCTAGCGTGAGGGAGAACAACGGCGAGCAGCCTGCTGCACCGGTACGGATGCGACGCGGCTGTCCGCCTTCTTCTGGGAGCACCTCAGTCATGCAAGAGCAGCCTCACAACCCCGGCCATGGCCTTCGCGGCATCCTGGGACACGTTCCCAGAACCACCTGAGCCGGGACGACGCCGCGCAGGAGCGCCGGTACGCCCGCGCCCCCCACCTGCGCCGGCCTTCTCGTCCTGCACAACGGGACCGGCTGCCCTCCTTCACGGCTGACCGGCCACGACCGGCAGATCGATCACATCCGCCTCACACACCAGGGACATGCAGTGGCGACCATGACACACACAGCCAGCTCCGCCGTCAGCACTCACGGCGAAGCCACCCTCGACACCATCGCCTGGGTCAAGCTCTCCTCGGTCACCCTGCCGCTGGCCACGCCGATCAGCGACGCCAAGGTCCTCACCGGGCGGCAGAAGCCGATGACCGAGGTCGCGTTCCTGTTCGTGGAGATCGAGACCGAGGAGGGCCACCAGGGCGTCGGTTTCGGCTACTCCAAGCGCGCCGGCGGTCCCGCCCAGTTCGCGCACGCCAAGGAGATCGTCGACAACGTGATCGGCGAGGACCCCAGCGACATCGGCAAGCTGTGGACCAAGCTGGCGTGGGCCGGCGCGTCGGTCGGGCGCAGCGGTGTCGCCACCCAGGCGATCGCCGCCATCGACGTGGCGCTGTGGGACCTGAAGGCGAAGCGCGCCGGGCTGCCGCTGGCCAAGCTGCTGGGCGCGCACCGCGACTCGGTGCGCTGCTACAACACCTCCGGCGGCTTCCTGCACACCCCCACCGGGCAGCTTCTCGACAACGCCACCGTCTCGCTCGCCAGCGGCATCGGCGGCATCAAGATCAAGGTCGGTCACCCTGAGACCAAGCAGGACCTGCGCCGGCTGAGCGCCGTCCGCGACCGCATCGGCGACGACGTGCCGCTGATGGTGGACGCCAACCAGCAGTGGGACCGGCCCACTGCGCAGCGCATGGGCCGCGCCATGGAGGACTTCGGTCTCATCTGGATCGAGGAGCCGCTCGACGCCTACGACACGCAGGGCCACGCTGCGCTCGCCGCCTCCCTGGACACCCCGATCGCCACCGGCGAGATGCTGGCCAGCGTCGCCGAGCACTATGAGCTCATCCGCCACGGCGCCGCCGACGTCATCCAGCCCGACGCTCCGCGGATCGGCGGCATCACCCAGTTCCTCAAGCTCGCCGCCCTCGCCGAGCACAACAACCTCCAGCTGGCCCCGCACTTCGCCATGGAGATCCACGTCCACCTCGCCGCCGCCTACTCCATCGAGCCGTGGGTGGAGCACTTCGACTGGCTGGAGCCGCTGTTCAACGAGCGCCTGGAGATCAGCGACGGCCGCATGCATCTCTCCGGCCGTCCCGGCCTGGGCATCACCCTCAGCGAGCAGGCCCGCGTCTGGACGCAGGCCACGCACGAGGTCGGCAAGCGTCCCTGACCCATCGAGGTCCCCGAACCCGCCTTCCCTCTCACACAGAGGGGAGCACGCCTGCCTGGCGCGGGCTCCGCTGACGGACAGCGCGGGGCCGGCGCCAGGCTCGGGCATCGCGCACGACCTGCGAGTCACCGAAGTCGCCAGCCGCACCGCCACGACCTGAGCACGGGCCGGAACCGGACTCCACCACTCCGCGACACACCGTCAGGCACCTACCCGCCCAACAGCGTGTCACGCCCGTCGTGCGGATGGCCGAGTGGGACGACGCCCACGCAGCGGCCATCTCCGTCCAGCAGCCGGCCCATGTGCTTGGCCGTGCGCAGTACCACCGACCGGTCGCCGATGGTCAGGCGTGGCAGTCGGCCCGACAGGTGGGCCTCGAAGGTGTGCACGTCGGCCAGGGCGCGCAGCCAGACGTCGATCACGAGGTTGTGCGGACCCGCCGTTATCGCGCAGGACCGGACCTCCCGTACGCCGGACAGGGCGCGGCTCGTCTCCTCCAGGTACTGAGCCGGTACGGAGGCGAAGTACACGGCGGACAGTGGCCATCCGGACAGCGGGCGGGCGAGGTCGCAGCGCAGGCTCACTCCGGTGGCGAGCAGTGACCGCAGTCGGCGGCGCACCGTCGTCAGGCCCGTGTCGGTCTCCGCGGCCAGCCGGCGCAGAGACATGCGGCCGTCGGTGCTCAGCAGTTCCACGAGCCGCTCGTCGAGGTCGTCCCAGCCGGTCGTGTCCGTGCTCGCCGGCGGAACCGGGAGGGCCGCCTCGATCCGGGCGCACTGGACGGCGTCCAGGCTGCGCAACCGCCATCGGCTGCCCTCGGTGGGCACTCCCGTCGACACATGGGTACGCGTCGCCCGTACACCCGGGGTGCCCTGGAAGAGCAGGGTGGTGAGGCGGGCCAGCTCGGCCAGGTCCCGGGCCTGCACGGAGGCCACCAGGTCCCGGCCGCCCGCCATGAGCTTGACGTTCGCCACCTCCGGGTCCGCGGCGAGGATCCGTGCCACGTCCTCGGCGGCGCCGGGTTCCGCGTCCACCTCGACGATCGCGGTGACCACGATCCTGGAGTTGGTCAGCCGCGGGTAGGCCGTCACCCAGGCCAGCCCCGCCTCCTCCATCCGGTGCCACCGCCGGGCGGCGGTCACCGGATTGATGGCGAGGACCTCACCGACGAGCGTCCACGGGGCCCGAGGGCGGATCTGGAGCGCGTGCACGACGGCGCGGTCGAGTTCGTCCAGCCCCAGCGCGGCGAAATCCTGCGCTCCTCCGGGCGGCGCGTTCCTGCGCACCTGGGCGGAATCGGGGTCGAAAGCTGCGCTGTGACCCACAGTTTTCTCGTGCATTCCACACTCCAATCGCCTGTTTCACATATCGGAGGAGTGAATCGCCCGCCATGACGGATGCCACGACCGGTACCCCGACGGACACCACCACGCGAGAGACCGGCAGGACCGCTCTGCGTGTCCACAACGCCCGGCTCATCGACGGCACGGGGGCCGCCCCCGTGCACGACGCCGTCGTCGTCACCGATGCCGAGGGAACCATCACCTACGCCGGACCCGCCGCGACGGCCCCGCCCGGCACCGAGGCCGTCCGGACCATCGACGCCGGAGGCCGTACCGTACTGCCCGGCTTCTTCGACTGCCACGTCCACCTCGCCTACGCGCAGGGCTCGCCCCCCGGCCGCCGCGCCGAACTCGATCCCGTGCTGGTCACTCTGGACACGGCCGCCCGACTGCGCCAGACCCTCGACGCGGGTATCACCACCGCCCGTGACCTGGGCGGCCTGTCCGCGGGCTACCGTACCGCCGTGGAGAGCGGCCGGATCGTGGGCCCACGGCTGCACACGGCCGTGCGGATCATCAGCCACACCGGCGGTCACGCCGACGTGCGCCTGCCCGACGGCACCGACCTGAGCGCCGGGATGTCCGAGATCGCCGACACCTCCGACGAGGCCCGGCTCGCCGTGCGCCGAGTACTGCGCGAGGGCGCCGACCTGGTGAAGATCTGCGCCACGGGCGGGATGGGCAGCCCGTACGACCAACCCGACGACGAGGGCCTGCTGGAGGAGGAGATCCGTGCCGTCGTGGACGAGGCACGGCGCCACGGCGGCAAGCCGGTCGCCGCGCACGCCCAGGGCAACGCCGGCATCCTCAACGCACTGCGCGGCGGCGTCACCAGCATCGAGCACGGTTACGGTCTCGACGAGCGCGCCCTGGATCTGGCCGGCGAGCGCGGCACCTTCGTCGTGCCGACCCTGTCCACCGTGTACGCCGGCATCAACAAGGACACGATGCCGCACTACCACTACGAGAAGAAGGTCCGCTGGTCGGGCATCACCAAGGAGAACATCGCCCGGGCCATCGAGTACGGTGCCCGGATCGCGCTCGGCACCGACGCCGCCGTCGGTCCGCACGGCGTGAACCTGATGGAACTCACTTATCTGGTGGACCTGGGTATGGACCCGATGACCGCCATCGTGGCCGGTACCCGCACCTCCGCCGAGCTGCTGGGCGTGGCCGACCGGCTCGGTACGCTCACCACCGGCCGCACCGCCGACCTGATCCTCTGCGACGGCGACCCGCTCACGGACATCGGTGTCCTCGGCGATCCCGCGAACATCGTCTGTGTCGTCCAGGACGGAACGGTCCGCAAGGACCTGCTGCCGACCACACCAACCGGAAGGCGGGCTTGATGTCCTCCTCCTCATTGACCGGCCTCCCCGCTCCGGCAGGCAAAACCCCGGACAAGCAACGGCGCGGTGTCCTCGACCGCGTCCTCGCGCTCATCGAGCGGGCGGGCAACGCCCTGCCCAACCCGATCGTGCTGTTCGCCGCCCTCTTCCTCCTGCTGGGCGTCGTCTCCACCGCCCTCGCCCTGGCCGATGTCTCCGTGGATGTCCCCGGCACCGACGACACCAAGGCGATCACCGGCCTGTTCACCGGCGAGGGACTGCGCTGGCTGGTGGAGAACCTGATCCCCAACTTCGCGACGTTCCCGCCGATCGGCGCCGTACTCGTCCTCATCATGGTGGTCGGACTGTGCGAGAAGACGGGTCTGCTGGAGACAGCGATGCGGGCGACCCTGGCCAGGGTGCCGCGCGCCCTGCTGCCGTACGCCGTGGCCCTGATCGCCAGTCAGGCGCACATGATGAGCGATGTCGCGGCCATCGTGCTCCCGCCGCTGGCGGCGCTGGTCTTCAAGAACGCCGGGCGTCATCCGGCGGCGGGCCTGATCGGCGGCTTCGCCTGTGTCACCGCGGGCTACGCCGCCGGGTTCACCATCGGCTCGCTCGACGCCCTGTACGTGGGCATCACCCAGCAGGCCGCCGCGGTGCTCCCGGCCGCCGACGGGCTCGACATCCATCTGCTCATCAACTACTTCTTCACCGCGGCGAGCAGCGTCGTGCTCGCGCTGCTGGGCGGATTCCTCATCAGCCGCGTCCTGGAGCCGCGCCTCGGGCCGTACGAGCCGGCCGGCGACGAGCCGGCCGGACAGGACGTGCGCCTCACTCCCGTCCAGCGCCGGGGCCTGCTGCTGGCGGGCGTCGTCGTCGTGGTGTTTCTGGGCGCGGTCCTCGCCCTGTGGCTGCCGCCGGGGGCGCCCCTGCGCGGCGAGGGCGGCGCCTATGTGCCCTCGCCGCTGCTCAGCGGAATCGTCCCGGTCCTCTTCGGTGCGTTCCTGCTGGCGGGACTGACGTACGGGATCACCGTCAAGACGCTCACCAGCACCGAGGACGCGGTCACCGCGGTGACCGACTCGGTGAAGACCATGTCCGGTTACATCGTCATGATGTTCGTCGCCGCGCAGGTCATCGCCCTGTTCACCTGGTCCAACGTCGCGGTGCTGCTGGCCGTGAAGGCGGCCGCGGTGTTCAACTCCCTGGGCGTGAACGGCTTCTGGGCGATCATGGCGTTCGTCCTGCTGGTGTCCTGCCTCAACCTCTTCATCCTGTCCGGTTCCGCCCTGTGGTCCCTGGTCGGACCGGTCTTCATCCCCGCGTTCATGCTGATGGGCATGAGTCCGGCGCTGAGCCAGGCCGCGTTCCGTATCGGCGACTCCGCGACCGGCGTCCTCACACCGATGAACCCGTACGTGTTCCTCGTCCTCGCGATGCTCCGTGAGTACGAGCCCGAGGCCCGGCTCGGCACGCTCATCTCCCGGCTGGCCATCTTCGCGGGGCCGTTCCTGGTGGCGTGGCTGGCCATCCTGGGGATCTTCTACGGGTTCGACCTGCCGCTCGGGCCCGGTGCTCACATCGGGCTCAAGTGACCGGTCACGCGGCGGACCGTTAGGGCCTGTCCGGCGGATCATGCCGCAGACGCGGGGCTTGGCACGACCTCCCCCGCTCTCGGCTTCGCTCGAGCGGGAGGTACCCCCACCGGCGTTGTCGTCGGTTGCCGACTCCCCCATCGCGTCGACGCCCTCCTCCGCCTTGCAGCTGGACGCGCCAAGCCCCGCTCACCAGCGTCAATGAGGCACCGCCTGTTTCCTGCGACTTGATCCGCCGGACAGGCCCTACGCGGCGGTCACCCATTCCAGGACGACTTTCGAGAACTTTTCGGGCAGTTGCTCCAGGACCGGGACGTGGCCGCCGGACAGGACGCGGGTCTCGCAGCCGAGCGCGGCCGCGAACTTCTCCAGGGAGGGGAGGGAGTAGTGGTCTCCCGAGGCACAGACCGCCAGGGTCGGTGCGGTGACGCTGGGCAGGCGCTCCTCCATCGCGTAGCGCCGTACCGCCTCGTGGCCCTCCTCCACCCGGTCGAGCACCGTGAGCGCGTCGACCATGAAACGGTTGAGGGCGGCCTCCTCCCCTTCCTGGTAGAAGCCGCGGCGACGGTTCCACAGCTCGACCAGGTGCGAGCCGTCGGGCTTTGGATCGACGTGGTCGACGGGCTTGCGGCCGCCCGCCGTACGGCGCTTCTCCTCGTCGACGAAGGACGTGGCGGACAGCAGGAGACTCGCGACCCGGTCCTCGTACCGGGCCGCGAGTTCGACTGCGATCACCCCGCCCGTGTGGTGCCCGACGAGGTGGAAGCGGTCCAGTCCCAAGGCTTCGATGAGGGCGCCGGCGGCGTCGGCGAACCGCTCGATGGAGTGCGGCCCGTCGGGCTTGGCGGAGGCGCCGAAGCCGAGGGTGTCCATGGCGATCCCCCGGCGTACGGTGCCGACGAGCGGCAGCACTTCGAGGTACTCGGTCCAGGAACGCGGGGTCTGGTGCAGCAGCAGTACGGGTTCGCCCGTACCGCATTCGGCGAAGTGCAACTGGCCGAAGGGGCTGGGCACATAGCCCTTTCGCACCGGATCCTTGCGCATGGAGTCCGTCATCGCTGGCCTGCCTTCGCTCGGGCGGAGTGGGACAGGGCCGGCAGCACCGAGGTGCCGACGGCCTCGATCAAGTCGGTGGGCGGGTCGTAGGAGCCGACGTGCTGGAGGAACACACCGGTGACGCCGGTGGCGTGCAGGGCGTCGAGGCGTTCGGTGATCTGCGCGGGGGTGCCGAACAGGCAGAACTCCCGGGCGAACAGGAGCGCCGCCTCGTCGCTGATCCACGCCGAGCAGATGTCGACCGCGGTGTCCCAGTCCTCCGCGTGCACGAGGTCGGGATAGACGCCCTCGACCGTCGCGGGGACGTCGACGTGGATGCCCGCGAGGGCGAGGAAGGGCGCGCCGCCGTTCTGGGCGATCGAGGCGCAGATGGGTTTGATCAGGCGGGCCTCGGCCTCGATGTCGTCGGTCACCGCGCAGAAGGCGGAAACGGTCAGCGGCAGGTCGTCGACGCTGCGGCCGGCCGCCTCCGCGCCCTCCCGTACGCGCGCCGAGGCGCCCTCGAGCGTCCTCGGCGAGACGCCGCTGAGGAGGATCACGCCGTCGGCCACCTCGCCCGCGAGGCGCAGGTTCTTCGGACCGCTCGCGGCCAGGTGCAGGGGCACGTGGGGCTGCGGGTCGCGCAGTCGGGAGCGGACCGGGCCCTGGAAGCCGTCGAACTCCCATTCATGGCCGTCCAGCAGCGCCCGCAGCATGCCGAGTCCCTCGCGCATGGCCGCCGAGGTGGTCTGGCGCAGGCCGACGGGCCCGACGGAGCTGTTGCCCACGCCAAGCCCGAGGGTGAAGCGGCCGGGGGCGAGTTCGGCGACGCTGCGGGCCGCCGAGGCGACGACGGCCGGGTGCCGGGTCGCCAGGTTGGTGACCGCGGTGCCGAGTCCGATCCGGTCCGTGCCCAGCGCGGCGGCGGTCAGTGTGGTGAACACGTCCCGCCACAGCAGTTGGGAGTCGGGGAACCACACGTCGTCGAAGCCGAGGTGCTCCGCCCGTCGTACGGTCTCGACCAGGCGGTCCGCACGGTCGCAGGGCGGAACGCGGACACCGATCCGCAGGGCGGGGAGCGGGTTCACGCCCGGGCTCCCGCCGCGAGGTCCAGGGCGACGTCGATGATCATGTCCTCCTGTCCGCCGACCATCCCGCGGCGGCCGACCTCGACGAGGATCGCGCGGGTGTCGAGGCCGTAGCGGGCCGCCGCGGTCTCGGCATGGCGCAGGAAGCTGGAGTACACCCCGGCGTAGCCGAGGCTGAGGGTCTCGCGGTCGACGCGCACCGGCCTGTCCTGGAGGGGGCGTACGAGGTCGTCGGCGGCGTCCATCAGTGGGAAGAGGTCGCAGCCGTGTTCCCAGCCCATGAGATCGGCGACGGCGACGAACGCCTCGAGCGGGCAGTTTCCGGCGCCGGCGCCCTGACCGGCCAGCGAGGCGTCCACGCGGGTGCAGCCGTTGTCGACGGCGACCACACTGTTGGCGACGCCCAGGGCGAGGTTGTGGTGGGCGTGGATGCCGAGTTCCGTGGCCGGGTCCAGGACGTCACGGTAGGCGCGGAAGCGGTCGCGGACGCCGTCCATGGTCAGCCGGCCACCGGAGTCGGTGACGTAGACGCAGTGGGCGCCGTAGGACTCCATCAGCTTGGCCTGGCGGGCCAGTTCGGCGGGCTCGGCCATGTGGGACATCATCAGGAACCCGGCGACGTCCATGCCCAGCTCCCGCGCGGCGGCGATGTGCTGGGCGGAGATGTCGGCCTCGGTGCAGTGGGTGGCCACGCGTACCGAGCGGATACCCAGGGCGTGGGCCTGCCTGAGGTCGTGGAGGGTGCCGATGCCGGGCAGCAGGAGCGTGGTGGGGATCGCGTGGCGTACGGCGCCGGTGACCGCCTCGATCCACTCCCAGTCGGTGTGTGCGCCCACCCCGTAGTTGATGCTGGAGCCGGACAGCCCGTCGCCGTGCGCGATCTCGATGGCGCGCACTCCCGCGGTGTCGAGGGCGGCGGCGATGCTGCGGGCCTGGTCGATGGTGTAGCGGTGCCGGACGGCGTGCATGCCGTCGCGCAGGGTCACGTCCTGGACGTACAAGGTGGTCACTTGGCCGCCTCCTTGCTCTGGTGGGCGGCCAGGCGTTCCGCGGTGCGCAGCGCGGCCGAGGTCATGATGTCGAGGTTGCCGGCGTAGGCCGGGAGGTAGTGGGCGGCACCCTCGACCTCCAGGAACACCGAGACCTTCACCGGCGTCGTGCCGACGGGCACCAGCAGGCGCAGCGGGTCGTCGGAGGCGATCCGGTCGAACTGCACCTTCTGCCTGAGGCGGTATCCGGGCACGTATGCCTGTACGCGCCCGACCATCTCCTCGATGGACGCGGTGACGGCCGCGTCGTCGCACTCGGAGACCAGGCAGTGCACGGTGTCCCGCATGATCAGCGGGGGTTCCGCGGGGTTGAGGACGATGATGGCTTTGCCGCGGGCCGCGCCGCCGACCTTCTCGATGGCGCGGGAGGTGGTCTCGGTGAACTCGTCGATGTTGGCGCGGGTGCCCGGCCCCGCCGAGCGCGAGGCGATCGAGGCGACGATCTCCCCGTAGTGGACGGGGGTCACCGCCGAGACGGCGGAGACGATCGGGATGGTGGCCTGGCCGCCGCAGGTGACCATGTTGAGGTTCGGGCTGTCGAGGTGGGCGTCGAGGTTGACCGGCGGAACCACGTACGGGCCGACCGCGGCCGGGGTCAGGTCGACCACCGTCCGTCCTAGGGCGCGCAGCACCTCGTCGTGGTGGCGGTGGGCGCCCGCGGAGGTGGCGTCGAAGACGACACGTACGTCGGCGAACTCGTCCAGCGCGACCAGTCCGTCCACGCCCTCGTGCGTGGTGGCGACCTTGAGGCGGCGGGCGCGTGCCAGGCCGTCGGAGGCCGGGTCGATGCCGGCCAGCGCGGCCATCTCCAGGCTCTCCGACAGCCGCAGCACCTTGATCATGAGGTCGGTGCCGATGTTGCCTGAGCCGATGACGGCGACCTTGGTACGGGTACTCACGACTCGTCTCCCTTTGTCGCGAACTCGACCGCCACGTGGCCCAGTTGGCTGATACGTGCCTCGAATCGGTCCCCCGGCGCCGCGACGGCCATCGGGCCCAGCGCTCCGGTCAGCACGACGTCCGCGGCCCGCAGCGGGTCGCCCGCGGCTGCCAGGGTCGAGGCGAGCCAGGCCGCCGCGTTGAGCGGGCCGCCCAGGCAGTCGGCTCCGGTGCCCTCGGAGACCGCCTCGCCGCCCCGGGTCATGGTCATCCGGACGCCGCGCAGGTCGAGGTCGGCCAGCGGTACGGGAGTGCCGCCGAGGACGAACAGACCGCTGGAGGCGTTGTCGGCGACGGTGTCGACGATGGTGATGTCCCAGTCGGCGTTGCGGCTGTCGACGATCTCCAGCGCGGGCAGCGCGAACTCGGTCGCGCGGATGACGTCGGCCACCGTGCAGTCGCGGTGCGCCAGGTCGGCGCCGAGGACCAGGGCGACCTCGGCCTCGACCTTGGGCTGGATGAGGCGCCCGGCCGCGACGACGCCACCCTCGGGCACCGCCATGTCGGCGAAGAGGGTCCCGAAGTCCGGTTGGTCGACGCCCAGTTGGGCCTGGACGGCGGGCGAGGTCAGACCGATCTTGCGGCCCGCGATCCGCCGACCGTTCGCCACGCCGCGCTCGGTGTTCACGCGCTGCACCGCGTAGGCGGCTTTGATGTCGCCCTCGGGCAGCAGCGCGCGAACGGGCGGGCAGGCGATTCCCGTACGCACGGCGTCGATGAGCATGTCGGCGGCCTTGAGTACGTCGGGGCTGGTCATGCGCTCACCCCGGTGACCAGAGGTGCGTCGACGCCGACGGCTCCGAGGCCGCTCGCGCCGCCCGGTGTGCCCAGCGGCTGCGCGCGGCCGGGCAGCACGAGTTCGAAGAACTGGCGGTTGTCGTCGCGGTGTTCGGGCTCGGCGCGCCGGCCGACGGTGATCGCCTCCGTGGGGCAGGCGATCTCGCAGGCGCCGCAGTCGATGCATTCGGTCGGGTTGATGTAGAGCTTGCGGTCGCCTTCGTAGATGCAGTCGACGGGACACTCCTCGACGCAGGAGCGGTCCATGATGTCGACGCAGGCGGCCCCGATGACGTAGGCCATCTCAGTTCTCCTTGTCCGTGGAGTGCCCGGGGAACAGCTGGGCCTCCGGGTCGATGACGGTGGCGACGTTGTTCACCGCGGTGGCGACCTCGCCGAAGCCGACGGCGATGAGCCGCACCTTGCCGGGGTAGTCGGTGATGTCGCCGGCGGCGAAGACGCGGGGGACGTTGGTGGCCATCCGCGTGTCCACGGCGATGCGCCGGGCCTGCAGGGTCAGGCCCCAGTTCTGGAGCGGGCCGAGGTCGGCCTTGAAGCCGAGGGCGGCGACGAGGGTCTGTGCCGGGATCACCTGGGTGGTTCGTTCCACGCGGTGCCGGATCTCCACCTGTTCCAGGTGGGTGGAGCCGCGCAGCGCGCTGACCTCGGAGTCGACGAGGATGTCGATGCCGAGGGTGCGGGCCTTGTCGATGGTCGTGCGGTGGGCGCGGAAGCGGTCGGTGCGGTGGACGAGTCTGACGGAGCGGGCGAGCGGGGCGAGGGTCACGGCCCAGTCGAAGGCGCTGTCGCCACCGCCGACGACGACGACGTCCCGGTCGGCGTGGTCGTCGGGGTTGGGTACGAAGTAGACCTGGCCGCGCCCCAGGAACTCCTCGCCCGCCGGGAGGGGCCGGGGCGTGAACGTTCCCACTCCCCCGGTGATGACGACAGCTCCGGCGTGGACCGTGGTCCCCTGGTCATCGCGCACGACGGGGCGTCCGTCCGCGTCGTGGGAGAGCTCGACGGCGCGGTGGCCGAGGAGGTAGACGGGACCGTACGGCTCGGCCTGCGCCACCAGTCGGTCGACCAGGTCGCGACCGCGCACCGTCGGGAATCCGGCGATGTCGAAGATGGGCTTCTCGGGATACATGGCGCTGATCTGGCCGCCGCACTGGGGCAGGACGTCCATGACCGTCACCCGCAGTCCGCGGAAGCCGGCGTAGTAGGCACCGTAGAGGCCGGCCGGTCCGGCGCCGATGATCAGGACGTCGGTCTCGATCCGGCGGGACTCGTCCGTGCTCACGGGCACGTCGGAGAGGAGGCTCATGGACCGGGAGCGTAGGGACGGCGCCGGTTTCGCCAAATGGTTTCGGTCCGCTGAGCAGGACGCCCCCGCTCGTGCGTCCCCGGGGGTCCGGTGAGCAGGACGATCCGCTTATCCGATGCCGGGGGTGCTGGGAGCCTCGGTCACCACGATCCGGTGCTCGGGAGGACGAATGCACGTGAACGGAAAGACAAGCGCCCTGACCGCCGCCTGTGCAGCCCTGGTTCTCGCCACGGGCTGTACGGCCGGTACGACGGACTCGGCGGGCGGGACCTCGGCGGGGCAGCCGACGGTGCGGGTCGCCCTCGGCGTGGACGCCTCGTACGCCCCGTTCTATCTGGCCGTGGAACGCGGCATGTTCGAGAAGGCGGGCGTGAACGTCGAGCTGGTGAAGACAGAGGGCGGTCCCGCGGCTGCCGAGGCGGTGTCCGCGGGCACCGCGCAGATCTCGGCCAACGCCGACTCCACCGCCCTGCCGCTGATGGCCACCAATCCCGATCTGCGGTCCCTGGGTGTCTTCCAGTCCTCCGACCGCTACCTCAAGGTCGTCCTGCGCGACGGCGTCGACTCCCCGAAGCAGATCAAGACCATGGCGTCGATCGGCGGGCTCGGCCTGTACGCGACCCACCAGTATCTGCGCCACAACGACGTCGATCCGAAGTCCGTGAAGATCCTGCAGAGTTCACCGCCGGAGATCCCCGGCATGCTGGAGCGCGGCTCGATCGACGCGTACGTCCTGTTCGAGCCGTGGGCCGCGCGGGGCGCCGCCGCGGGCGGTCATGTCGCCGGACGCATCGGCGACTTCGGGGTGAAGTACGTGCAGTGGCTGCTGACGGACCAGAAGTGGCTGGCGGACAACGAAGAGGTCGCCGGCAAGGTCTTCAAGGTGGTGGCCGCCGCGGACAAGCTCGTCACCGATGACCCCGCAGCCGCGGCGAAGGCCTCCAACCAGCAGGTCAAGCTTCCCGCGGCGGACACGGAGAAGGTGCTGCCCGAGATCACCTTCGCCGCCCGTGGCATCACCGCAGCCGACGTCGCCGAGTCGAAGAAGATCGTCGACTTCCTGCGCGAGCAGAAACTGATCAAGAAGTCGCCGGATCTGGGGACGTCCCTGCTGAAGGGCTGGTACGAGCAGCACGCGCGGTGAGTTCGACGTGCCCTGTGACGCAGGGAGCGCCGTCCTCCTTGAGCACGGAGACGTCGAGCTTCACCCGCACTCCCGCGTCGCACGGCTCGGCCGCAGCGACCGTCGCGGTCCAGGTGAGGCGCTCACCGGCCACGGCGGTCGCCCGGTTGCGCCAGCTCACCGACGTGAGGCTCGCGCCTGGACCGGCCCATTCCAGCGCGTACCGGCTGAGGGTCTCGCCGTGCAGGGTGGACTGCACGACGACGTCCGGGTGCCCCTCCGAGGCGGCGAAGGCGGCGTCGTAGTGGATGCGGTGGGCGTTCCACGACACGGCGCTGAACCGGAACAGCTGCAGTCGGCTGTGGGCGTACGCGCGCGGTGGGCAGACCTGCTCACCGACCTGCCCCGCGACGTCGGTCTCCGTCATGCCGCGGCCCCGCGCTTCTCGCCAGTGCCCTGCTCGTCCGCGCGCCGCTCGTCCGGCACGCCGTCCAGGACGACGATCGTCTCGTCCACGGCCATGAGTTCCTCTCCGTTGTGAGCGGTGAAGCGGGTCGTGACGCCGAGCAGCACGAACTCGCCCGATCTGCCGCGTCGTCGGTCGGCCGAGGTGACCGAGCGGGCGGCGGTGACGCGGGTGCCCGCGACCGGGGCGCGGACCAGCCGGACCGACTGGCCCCCGTGCACCTGACGTACCGGCAGGCCCTGAGTGCAGGGCGACTCGCGGGAGGCGAGCCCGTCGGGCCGCAGTTCGTCCTCGGCCGGGCCGTCCTCCCAGCTCAGCGTCCCGGCGAGGAACAGGGCCGGGGCGACGACCGTCTCTCCGGCCGCCTCTCGCGCCCGGGCGGTGCGGATGTAGTCGACGTCGTTGAGGGCGGCGGCGTAGCGGCAGAAGTCCTTCACCGAGAGCACGCCGCAGTCCTCGCTGTCCCAGTCGCCGATCAGCTCGCGGGCCCGGGTGAGCACCTCCTCCAGGACCGCGCTCACCGCAGTGACCTGCTGATCCCCAGAGCCGCGGCGCGCAGTGCGCTGGCGTGCCCGGACGGGTCCATGCGGTAGGTGGGCGCCGTGATCGAGAGGGCTCCGACGAGCGAGGACTGGCTGCCGAAGACCGGTACGGCCATGCTCGTGTAGCCCAGACGGATCTCCTCGGCCTCGACCACGATCCCCTCGGCCCGGATCCGCTCGATCTGAGCGCGCAGCCGGCCCGGCGAGGTGACCGTGTGCCGGGTGAACGGTTTGAGTCCGTTCCTGACCACCTCGGCGAAGAGCGTGCCCGGGGAGTAGGCCAGGATCGCCTTGCCGGTGGCCGTGCAGTACAGCGGCAGCCGGCCGGCCACCCGGGACTCCTCGTTCAGCCCGCGATGCGGGAGGATCTTCTCCAGGTAGACCACGTCGAGGCTGTCGTGGATGGCGAAGTGGATCGTCTCCTGGGTGGCCAGCAGCAGGTCTTCCATGTACGGCTGGGCAACCTCCCGCAGGATGCGCTGCCGGTGCACCCGCTGGCCCATCTCGAACAGGCGCAGACCGAGCCGGTAGTCGCAGCCCGCCCGCTCGAGGAGTCCCCATACGACCAGTTCCTGGGCGAGCCGGTGCACGGTGGCCTTGGCCACCCCGGTCCGGCGGACCAGCTCGGCGAGGGAGAGGGCGTTGTCCTCGGCGGTGAACGCCTCCAGGATCGGTCTCACCTTGCCCAGGACCGAGTTCATCGGGTCGGGGGTCTGGTCGGAACCGGGATCCGCGCGAGGGATGGCGGAGCCGACGGGGTGAACGGCGGTGCCGCTGAGCGAGATGACGGTCATGGGGAGGACCTTTCGATCAGTCCGTGGCTTTCCGGGGAACTCGGTCCGTGGCTGGATATGGCCCCTCAACGGAACCACGCCTGCCCTGATCACGGCCATGCGCCAAGGTGTAAATTCGCGGTGACCGCGCTGACCTCGGTCACCGCTGACGAACGTCCGCCGACGAGGCGTAGCGGGAGTCCGCTACCGCGCCTCGGCGAGAAAGGCCAGGCTGAGCGGGTTGTAGAGGTCGGCCTTCTCGTGCTGCGGCCAGTGCCCGCACTCGGGAAAGACCTCAAGGCGGGCCCCGGGGACGGCGGCCGCGATGGCCTCGGCCTCCGGGACGTCCCCCAGCGGGTTCTTGTTCCCCCACACCACCAGCGTCGGTGCCTTGATCCGGGCCATCCGGTCCGGCCGGAGCAGATTGCGCTCGCGTGCCTCGAGTTCCTGGAGGGCGAGCAGGTTGTGCAGGTTCTGCTGGAAGTCGGGGTGGTGGTAGATGCCGTAGCGGACCTGGGTCAGCTCCTCGCCGAGGTCCTCGTCCCACGCGGCCCACAGCAGGCGCAGACGCTCCCGGGTGAAGGAGATGTCGTCCTCCAGGGCGGCGGCCCTGGTCGAGGTCTTCAGCCGCTCCATCACCTTCGGGTTGACCTTCGTCCCGCCCATGCAGAGCAGCTGCAGCGAGGCGACCCGGTCCGGGTACTCGCTCGCCGCCCAGGAGCCGACCCAGCCGCCCAGCGACTCACCGACCAGATGCGCGCGCTCCGCGCCGACGGCGTCCAGGTAGGACATCAGGTGCTCGACGTACGCGGGGATCTCACCGGGGCGGTCCGGCTTGCCGGTGTAGCCGTGGCCGAGCATGTCGATGGCGTGGCAGCGGTAGCCGGCCGAGACATGCGCCGGGATGTTCTTGACGAAGGCCTCCAGATGGCCGGTCGTGCCGTGCAGGAACACCACGTGCTCGCCGTCCTCGGGACCGGCTTGCAGCGCTCGCGTCCTGAAGCCGCCGGTCTCCACGTACGCATGCCGGTAGTCGACGCCGATCAGTTCGGTCCAGATGCTCATGGCTGCCTTTCAACGCTGTCCGCGCTCACTGCGCTGTCTGCGGTGGGTGGGGTGGGTGCGGGGTCGAGGACGGCGACGCCCATGCCGGTGAGCCACTCGGGCATCGGCTCGTAGGCCAGGCGCCGTCCGGGGACGTGGTCGAGCAGGGCCGCCATGAGCAGCCAGGTGCGCACTTCCTGGGCGCCGTTGCCGGCCACCTTCTCCAGTTCCTCGGTGGAGTACTCGGTGATCCGGCCTGTCCGGCCGCGCTCCACCAAGGAGAGGAACTCGTCGTCGAACCCAGGGTTGAGGGACGCCTCGGCGGCCCGGATGATCTCGCGGCGCCTGACGTCGTAGTCCTGCCAGCTCTCCCGGCCGTTCAGCCAGGCGCCGACCATGAACTCCTCGTCGTCGCCGTGCGGTGCGCGCCAGTCCGGCCAGGGCAGCCGGTGCGAGAGGCCACCCGAGCCGATCACGGCGACCCGGCGGTCCTCGGGGAACGCCAGGACGGCTTCGCGTATCGCACGGCCCAGTTCCTCGCAGCGGGCGAGCGTGGGCAGTGGAGGGGCGAACACGTTGATGACCAGCGGGACGATGTCCACGTCCAGGCCGTCCAGCAGGTACTGGATGGCGTGCGACTGGCCGTGGTCGATCTGCAGCCGGGCCGAGAACGCCGGATCGAACCGGCCGCCCTCCACAAGGCAGCCCGCGATGTGCTGGGCCAGCGGCACGTCCACCGGCTGCGGGCCCTTGGGGGTGCCTGACTCCCCGCTGGCGACGCATTCGCCGACACCGAGAGTGAAGGAGGGGATCAGATCCAGCCAGAAGCCCCGGAAGTGGTTGGAGCCGACGAGGATCACCGTGTCGGGACGGGCCGCGGCGAGTTCGTCGCGTGCCGCCCTCAGCGCGTCGCGGAACCGCTCGGCGCGGTCCTTGTGGAGGGTCTCCTCCCAGTGGGTGTTCATGAGGGTGCTGTGCGAGGCGCCCACGCCCAGGACGATCTCGGCGCTCATGCGAGCGCTCCTTCCACCTCGGCGCGGGTACGGGTGACGGTGTCGACGGCCGTACGCACCAGATGACGTGTCAGCTTCTCCATGGCCCGCACGGAGACGGTGTTCATCCCTCGCGCGAAGTCGATGTCGAAGGGGGCCTGAGCCGGGTCGACCTTCGGCATGCCGACGCGGACGGTCGGGATGCCGCGGCCGCGCAGGATGTTGGCGTCGGTCGCGCCGCTGTTGCCGCGGACGACCTCGTGCTCACGGCCTTCGAACGCCTCCCAGCCCGCTTTCGCCGTACGGAAGATCCAGTCGCTCGGATCGGTGCGCGTCCCCGGGATGGCAAGGACCGTCTCGGCGGTGACGTCGAGACCGGGCATCTTGTCGCGGATGGCGTCGAGGGCGGCCGCGAACTCGCGTTTGGCCTGCATCGGCGTGGTGTCGGGGCTGATCCGCAGGTCGACCATGAGGGTGCAGGCCGCCGGTGTCACCGCGGCCATCCGGGGCCAGCCGGCCCGTACGGAGGAGACGACGGCCTGCGGGGCGACGGTGCCGTCGGTGTGCCGGTGGGCGTACTCGACGAACCACTCCTCCAGATGCCGGACGACCTCGCCGGCCCGGGTGATGGCGTTGTCGTACGGGAGCCGGTGCCGCGAGCCGACGTATGTGTGTGTCCCGCGGACCGTGACCTCGAACCAGACCAGGCCGACCTCGTCCCACGAGACCGTCCAGCCGGGCTTGGCGATGACCGCGTGGTCGGTCCAGACCCCCTGCTCCAGCAGGAACGAACAGCCAACGCCCTGGCCGGTGTTGCGCCGGCCGGAACCCGGCCGGGCGTTGGTGGGCATGCCGCCCGCGCCGAACGCGGCCACCAGGTCGCCGGTGAGCGGGATCCCGGCGAGGGCGATCGCCTCGGCGGCCATCATCACGCAGGCCACGTGACCCTTCGGATTCGACGCCCCGAGTCCGACGACCAGGTCCTCGTAGACGGTCGCCTCCGGCCGCATGTCGTCCCGCAACTCCGGGCCGATCCAGGGGAGGTCCTCGCTCTCCTCGCCCACCGTCAGGGTGTCGACGGGGGCGTAGAGCATGAGGTCGGGGCCGGTGCCGTCGCCTTCGATCCGGGCCCAGGCGTTGGCCTGCCGGTCGTCGATCGGCTGGACGGCGGCCCGGCATCCCGCGGCCTTCAACGTGGCGGCGATGTGCTCGGCGAGGGGGGCCTCGTCGCCGGTCGGGCTGGGGATGTCGACCAGGCCGACGATCAGCTCGCGCAGCCGGTCACCGGTGACGTGCCGCCAGGCCTCGGCGACCCAGGCGCCGCGCTGGTCGTCCAGTCCGGCCAGGCCCGCCGGTTGCGCGCCGGTCACTGGTTGATCCTGTGGACCTGGGTCATCGTGGTGCGCGCGAAGCGCTTCTTTGCCAGGGGCAGCCCGATGGCGAGGGCGACTCCGGCCAGCAGGGTGAGCAGGGTACGGCCCATGCTCAGGCTCCCTTCGTGTCAGGGGAGTTCGCGGTTCGCTGGGCGTCCGGGGCCGCCGCGGCCAGCTTCTTCGCGTAGTCCTCCTCGCTGAGGTTGCGCCAGGCGGTCAGCGAGATGTCGGGGCGGTAGAGCTTCTCCGGGGGCGCGTCGGTGACGTCGACCATCCAGGCGTCCTGGCCGGAGAACTGGCCGTGGAACAGCCAGCGGATGGCGCCCAGGTACTTGGCGTAGAAGCCGAGTGTCTGCCAGCCCTCGGTGAAGTTGACCATCACGCCGACGTAGGTGTGGTGGTCGTCGTCCACGGGGACGTAGAACTCGTAGTGGATGAAGTTCGGGTAGGCGATGCGCAGCACGCCGGGCATCGACAGGGACGCGAACCCTGGGAACTCCTGGGCCTCGATCGTCGGGTTGATCGTGTCCGGCGCTCCGGTGTTGCCGATGTTGAAGGTTTCCTTGGGCGGCCGCTTCTTCCACCAGCGCTTGTTGGACCAGCGGCCGACTCCAGGGAAGTCCGCCTCCCAGTGGACCTCGTCCTGCACCCGGAAGATCCATCGCCCCTGAGGGACGATCCTGGTGATGTTCCAGGTGGGCA
This sequence comes from Streptomyces sp. NPDC006332, assembly GCF_040612855.1. NCBI lineage: Bacteria > Bacillati > Actinomycetota > Actinomycetes > Kitasatosporales > Streptomycetaceae > Streptomyces > Streptomyces sp. NPDC006332. The sequence goes on along the minus strand of NZ_JBEXRA010000030.1, from coordinate 70,814 downwards.
TGGGCTTGAACAGCCGCCATAGCGCGGTGCGGTGCAGGTACTTGGCGTGCCCCTCGTCGAAGCCGTTCTCGCAGGCGAACCGCCAGTTGCCGCCGCGGGGTTCGATGCGGCCGCCCATGACGAAGCCGTTGGAGACGAGCTCCTCGGGAAGCTGCTCGTCGATCGGGTGCGGTTCCTCGTCGGCGACGGGCATGTACACCCACACCATGCCGAGGCGTTCCTCGACCGGATACGTCGTCACCCCGACCTTGCCGGTCAGCCGACAGCCGGGGCCGTCGGTGATCACGGCGGCCAGCTTGCCGGTGGGCAGGTCGAACGTCCAGCCGTGGTACGGGCAGCTGACCGTGCCCGGGAACTGCTGATTACCCTCGGACAGCGGCACACCGCGGTGCGGACAGCGGTTGTGCAGCGCGTAGGCCTTTCCGCCGTCCCGGATCAGTGTGATCTTCTCGCCGCAGAGCGTGAACGGAAGCGGTTTTCCCGTGATGTGGCTGGCCCAGGTGACCGGATACCAGTAGCCACGGAAGCCGGCCGCCGCCGCGTCGTAGTGGGGCCACGACGACCAGTCCTGCCGGCCAGGCTGCCCTCCCGGTCTGCGGTTTCCTCGGACCGTGGTGCCCTTGGAGGCGAGCGAGCCCTCACCCGTCGTCATCGTGCGTGACCTCCTGCTGCCGTCGGAACATGGGTCGAGCATCCGGGTGTGTGCTCGATCCGCCTACGGACCCGTTCCGCTGAGCAGACCGTGCCGAATCCGGGCACGAGCAGGCGTGCGAAGGTCCCGGCATGGGTGACGTGTATGACCTCGGCGCCGGCGGTGGCCAGCCGCGGGGTGACTGCGGACTGTCCGCCGCCCGGGCGGATGCTCACCGAGATGGACGAGAGCGTGAACGACGATCCGGACGCCTGGACGTTCGTACGCGACGAGGTGCCGCCGCGGGACCGGTCTCGCGCGTGTCCCGTTGAGCGGACCGCGAACCGAGCCAGTGCGCGACGCCGCGTTCTACGGTTCGCGCCACCCCACGGGCCCCACCCAGACCCTGAACGCGATCAAGGAAATCGACTTCAGCACACGCGACATCACGGCGAAGGACCTCACGAACTACACGGCGACCGCCAGGTTCTACCTCGACATCGGCAAGGTCACGTCCCAGCCCGACGTGGCGCAGGCGCGCCGCGCGGCGGGTTCACCCCGGCAGACGAAGGGATCATGATGACGAAGGCCCTCAAGACCGACCGGCCGCCGCCCGGGTCGGTTCCAGCGAAGAACGGCCACGGCGCGGCCGTCTTGGTCGACGGGGTGGACATCCGGTTCGGCTCCTTCCACGCCGTACGGAACATCTCCCTGGACATCGCCGCCGGTGAGTTCCTCTGTCTGCTCGGCCCGTCCGGCTGCGGCAAGTCCACGCTGCTGTCCGCGCTGGCCGGGTTCGTACGACCGCACCAGGGCAGTCTGACCGTCGACGGCGCCCAGGTCGGCGGCCCCGACCCGGACCTCGGCATGGTCTTCCAGAGCAGCGAGGCGCTGTTCGACTGGATGACCGTTCGCCAGAACGTCACGTTCGGTCCGCGGATGCGGGGCGCCTCGCGGGCCGAGCAGACGAAGCTGGCCGACGAGTATCTCGGCCTGGTCGGGCTGCGGCACTGCGCCGACCGGTTCCCCAGTCAACTGTCGGGCGGCATGCGCCAGCGGGTGCAGATCGCCCGCGTGCTGGCCAACCAGCCGCGGGTGGTGCTGATGGACGAGCCGTTCGGCGCGCTCGACGCCCAGACCCGGCAGGTGATGCAGGAGGAGATGGCCCGCATCTGGCAGACCTCGGGCTGCACGGTCGTCTTCGTCACCCATGACATCGACGAGGCGATCCTGCTGGGCGACCGCGTCGCCGTCATGACGGCCGGACCGGCGGCCGCCATCAAGTCGGTGTACCCGATCGACCTGCCGCGGCCGCGTGACGAGTCCGACCCCGCCGCCCTCGAACTGCGCCGCGCCCTGCGCGACGACATCGGTGAGGAAGTACGCAAGTCCCTGCGGGACCAGGGCCTGGACCCGCAGTCGGCCTCGCGGCCGGACCTTCAGGAGGAGCGATGACAGTCGTCACGGCGGAGGCGTCCGCGAGCCCACGCACCGAACGACACGCGCTGCGGAACGCCGCACGCGGACTGCGCTCGGTCCTCCTGCCCGTGGTCTCCGTCCTCATCGGCATCGGGATCTGGCAACTGCTGTCGATGAAGTACGGCGCCTCCCTGGTCGCCTCCCCGAGCGCGACCCTGGACGCGGCACGCGAACTCGCGAGCGACGGAACGCTGACCAACTCGATCATCGCCTCCAGCCGCCGCATCCTCATCGGCTGGGGGCTCGGTCTGGTGGTGGGCGTTCCGGTCGGACTGCTGCTCGGGCAGATCCCCCTCGTGCGCCAACTCCTCGACCCGTACATCGAGTTCTTCCGCTTCATCCCGCCCGTCGCCTTCGTGACGCTGGCGGTGGTGTGGCTGGGCATCGGCGAGTCGTCGAAGGTCGTGCTGATCTTCTACACGGCGGTCTTCATCGTCACGCTCAACACGAGCGCCGGCGTGATGGCGGTGAGCGAGTCGAAGATACGCGCCGCAGCCAGCCTGGGGGCGAACCGCCGGCAGATCCTTCGGGGGATCGTGCTGCCGTCGACGGTGCCGCACATCATCACCGGGGCTCGCCTCGCGATGGGCAACAGCTTCCTGACCATCGTCTCCGCCGAGATCGTCGCCGCGCAGGTCGGTCTCGGCTCACTGATCTGGACATCCCGCAACTACGGCCGCATCGACTGGGTCTTCGTCGGGATCATCATGTTGGGCATCCTCGGGTTCGTCTTCGACCGCGTGCTGCGGATCGTCGCCTCCCGGGTGCTGCGTCGCTACGGAGTGAGGGTGTGACAAGGCTGTGAGTGAGGCAGTGAAGGACACTGCGAGTGGGGCTTTTCGGGGCGGGACGTCACGTGCCCTGGTCCTTGAGGAGTTCGGCACGCTGCCCAGGCTGGTGGAGCGACCGGTGCCGGTACGAGAGCCCGGACAGACCCTCGTACGGATCCAGGCGGCGCAGGTGGGCCACCTCGATCTCAACGTCGTGGACGGCAAGTTCGGCATCCTGCCCGATCTGCCCTCGGTGCCCGGCACCAACGCGTGCGGCGTCGTCCTGGCCTCTGACCAGCACGCCGAGGGCAGCCTCGTGAGGATCAACGGCCAGGGACTCGGGCTGCGCCGGGACGGCGGCTGGGCGGACCACGCGGTGGTGCCCGACGCCGCCGCGCTTGCCGTACCCGAGGGTACGGACCCGGCGCTGGCGTGCAGTTTCTTCTCGCCGGCCGGCACCGCCTGGGCCGCCGTGCACACCGTCGCCGCGATCCGGCCCGGGGAACGGGTCCTGGTGACCGGCGCGGCGGGTGCGGTCGGCGCGCTGACCGTGCAGGTCGCCGCGCGGGCAGGGGCCGAGGTCATCGGCGTGGTCGGCCGTCCGGCCAAACTGGACCATGTCCCGGCGCCCGCGAAGCCCGTCCTGGCGTCCGAGTTGTCGCCGGAGGCGGTCGGCGGCCCGGTCGACGCGATCGTCGACACGGTCGGCGGACCGGTGCTGCGGGATGCCCTCGGACTCGTCCGGCCGCGCGGACGTGTGGCGCTGGTCGGCTACACCGCGGGGCGCGAATTCACCGTGGACCTCGCGGACTTCCTGCTCGCGGACGTGTCCCTGCTGCCCGTCAACCTCATGTCGAGGGGCCGGGAGGTCGCCGCGGACACCGAACGCATGCTGACCGAACTCGCCTCGGGCGAGCTGACGCTGCCGATCGAACGTTACGGCCTCGATGAACTGGCCGAGGCCGCGGACCGGTTGCGCACCGGGGAGGCGATCGGGAAGGTGGCGCTGGATCTGACCTGACAGGGTCTGCGCCAGAACGACGGCTGTCCTGGCGGTGGTTCAGCCCAGGACGACGGCTGTCCTGGCGGTGGTTCAGCCCAGGACGACGACGGCATGGCCCCGGCAGCGGACAACGCCGGGGCCTTCGCCGTCAAGGGGCGCCCCGGCAGGAGCGCGGGGCACGACATCACGCGCCCCGCCGTGCGGGCACGATCCGCCACCCCGGACGTGCGGCGCCTCGGACCGTGCCGGTCACCACCATCCGGTCATCACCAGCCGGTCGCCAGGATGGGCCGGCGCCCGGTTCTGCCACGCGACTTCCCGCACCCACCCCCGCCCCGGCCCGCGAACCCGGCCCGCTCAGCGGACCGTTCCGCTTGGGCGGGCCCGTGCCACCGGACAGCATGCGGGGATGGACCTCATGGACATTCAGCCGCCTCCGCCGGGTGCCTACGCGGATGCGGACGGCGTCACGTACCACTACGTCGAGATGGGCGAGGGAAGCCCCACCGTCTTTCTGCACGGAGGCGGCCCGGGGTGCACCGGCTGGTCGGACTTCGGGCAGGTGGCGCCGCTGTTCGCCGCCGACCGCCGCTGTCTCCTCGTCGACATCCTGCAGTACGGCAAGTCGGCCAAGCCCGTCATCAAGGGCCCGATGTGGGACTACCACGCGGCCAAGACCGTGGCGCTGCTCGACACCCTGGGTGTGGAGCGCGCCGACTTCGTCTGCAACTCGTGGGGCGGCACCATCGCCCTCAACCTGGCCGCCAAGTATCCGCAGCGGGTGCGGTCCCTGGTCATCACGGGCAGCATGCCGGTCTTCTACGGACCTCTCGCCCCGCTTCCCGAAGGCGCGCGGCGCGGGCGCAACGCCCGGGACGTGTACTACGGCGGTGACGGCCCCACGCCGGAGAAGATGCGCGAGCTGATGGCCCGCCTGGAGTGGTACGACGCGGACGCCGTCCCCGACGGCACGGTGCAACTGCGCCACGCACAGAGCCTGGACCCGGAGGAGATGGCGCTCGCCGCCGCCTCCGACAACCCGCGCGGCGACTGGCAGGACCTCACCGAAGAGCTTGGGCGGATCGAGGCACCGACGCTCTTCATGTGGGGCATGTACGACGCGTTCCTCACCCCGGACTACCCGCTGATGCTGGCCCGTATGGTTCCCCACGGGAACCTTCACGTGATGAGCCGGACGTCCCATCACCTCCAGGAGGAGCGCCCGCACGACTACTGCACGGTCGTCTCCGGTTTCCTGAACCAGCGGCACGACGACCAGCGGCGTGGCTGACAGCCAACCGACCACGAACCGACTCTGAACCACTCCCGGCGGAGGAAAACGTGAGCGAACCGGCTCTGCGAGTCGTCGAACTGTCCAGCCCGTTCACCCGCTTCGCGGGCAGGCTCCTGGTGGGTCTGGGCCACGAGGTGGTGCTGGTCGAGCCCCCGGAGGGAGACCCCGCCCGGCACGAACACGACGGCGCCGCCTTCGCCCACTGGCACGCCGGGAAGCGTTCGGTGACGCTCGACCTGGCCACGCGCGAGGGCTCGGCCGGTCTGCGCCGGCTGCTGGAGGGTGCGGACGCACTCCTGGACGGCACTGCGGCAGACCCTGCCGACGGTGCCGGGCCGACCGCCGCGGATCTCGGTCACCTCGTGCACGTACGGGTCACTCCGTTCGGACTCGTCGGCCCGCGCAGTGGCTGGCAGGGCACCGATCTGGTGGTGGCCGCGCTCGGCGGGATGCTGGCGCAGGTGGGCGACCCGGACGGCCCGCCGCTGCGGCTGCCGGAGAACCAGGCGGAGCATCTCGCGGGCGTCAACGCGGCGATCGCCGTGCTGCTCGGACTGCGCGCTCGCCGCCACGGTCCGGGGCAGCTCGTCGACGTCTCCGCGCAGGCGTGCGTGGCCGCCGCACTGGAGGCGGGCACCCTCGCCTACCTGCACGAGGACCGGGTGCCGCCCCGTCCGGGCCGGGTGCATCCGTTGGTGCCGCACGGCCTGTTCCGGGCGGCGGACGGCCACCTGGGCGGTGGGCTCGGTGGCAGTCCCCGGATGTGGGACGCGCTGCTGGCCTGGCTGTGCGAGGAAGGTGCCGAGGCCGATCTGGCGGAACCGCGCTGGCAGGACCCCGTCGAGCGCAAGAAGTACCAGGAGCATGTGTTCAAGGTCGTCCAGGACTTCGTGGGCTCCTGGCCGAAGGCCGACTTCGCCGAACGGGCCCAGGCCAGGAAACTGCCCTGGGCCGCGGTGGACCTCCCGCGGGAGCTGCCGGACAACCCGCAACTGGCCGCACGAGGGTTCTTCACCCAGGTCGAGGGTCGGACCGATCTCGGCTTTCCGTTCGCGTTCCCCGAGGGCCGCCGGATCACCGAGTTGACGGTACCGGTGGCCGGGGAGGCCCAGGCTCTGCTCGACGAGCGGCGCTCGGTCCCCGCGTCCGCCCCCGATCCCGACGCGGCCACCGCCGTCCGCCCCGCGCTGGACGGCGTACGCGTCCTCGATCTGACCTGGGTGCTCGCGGGCCCGTACTGCACCAAGGTCCTCGCGGACCATGGCGCCGACGTGGTCAAGATCGAGTCGGCCGGCCGCCCCGACCCCACCCGTTTCGCGCCCTTCATGCACCTGTCGCGCGGTCCGCACACGGACCCGGACACCAACGGCTACTTCAACGAGGTCAACCGCAACAAGCGCAGCGCCACGCTCGACACGAGGTCCCCGGAGGGCATCGCGGTTCTGCGCGAACTCATCGCGTCCTGCGACGTGTTGGTGGAGAACTTCAGCTCCACTGTCATGAAGAAGCTCGGCCTCGGCTACGAGACGCTGCGGGAGATCAACCCGGGCATCGTGTACGTGAGCATGTCGGGCATGGGCCACACCGGGCCGCGCAACGGCTGGGTGTCGTACGCGGACACCGTCTCGGCGAGCGGCGGCCTGACCGGTCTTACGGGCTGGGGAGCGGACGACGTGGTGGGCGTGATCTACGGTCACGGCGACATCGTCGCGGGCCTCCAGGCGGCGCTCGCCACCGTCGCGGCGCTGGAGTACCGCGACGCGACCGGGCGCGGCCAGCACATCGACCTGTCCCAACTGGAGGCGCTCGCCGCCCACATGGGCACCAGCCTGCTCACGGCGTCGGACCCGGTCGGCAACGCCCACCCGAGCTGGAGCCCGCACGGCGTTTACCGCTGCCTGGGCGCGGACCGCTGGCTGGCCGTCAGCGTGCGCTCAGGGGTCGAGTGGACGGCGGTGTGCGAGGTCATCGGCCGCCCCGAACTCGCCGTCGACGGGCGCACCCGCACGGCCGAGGGTCGCAGACGCGAGCAGGCGCTGGTCGACGAGGCGATCGGCGCATGGGCGCGCACCATGCCGGCCGACGCCGCCGCGGAGCTGCTCCAGGAGCGCGGCGTACCGGCCGGGGCGGTGCAGGACGGGCGGGATCTGGTGGAACAGGACCCTCAGCTGCGGGCACGCGGGTTCTACGTCCGCCGGGAACACCCGACCGCGGGCGCCTTCCTCCACGAGGGCGTACCGATCCGCCTCACCCGCACGCCCGGCGGCATCCGCAAGGCCGCGCCGCTGCTCGGTGCGGACACGGACACGGTGTTGCGGGAGTGGGCCGGCATTCCGGAGGAGCGGCTGGGCCGGCTGCGCGGCGCGGGAGTGCTGGAGTGAACGACGCGCCCACCCCGGGCCCCGCCGTACCGGCCCCGACCATCCCGGAGCTGCTCGACGCCGCCGCATGCGAGCACGGCGACCGTGTACTCCTGCGGGTGGGCGGCACGGAGCGCACCTACCGGCAGGCGCGGCAGGCGGCGGCGACCATGGCGGGAGCCCTGGCCGCACACGGGTGCCGCCCGGGGGACCGCGTCGCGGCCCTGCTCTCCAACCGGATCGAATTCGTCGATCTGATGCTCGGCTGCGCCTGGCTCGGCGCTGTCCTGGTACCGCTCAACACCGGTCTGCGCGCCCGGGGGCTGCGGGAGGTCCTGCGGGAGGCGGACCCGTCGTTCCTGCTGGCCGAGGCCGAGGCGGTGGACCGGGTCGCCGAGGCGGGTTACCGGGGGACGCTCTGGACCGTGGGTGCGAACGGCGTTCCGGCGCCGGGCCGGGCCGAGGCGCTGCCGCCCGCTCCGGTGCGCCCCGAGGACACCTCCTCGATCCTGTTCACCTCGGGCACCACCGGACGGCCCCAGGGCGTGCGCTGCCCCCATGCGCAGTTCGCCTGGTGGGGCCGCAATGTCGCGGACTCCCTCCGCCTCACCCGCGACGACGTCCTCTACACCTGTCTCCCCCTGTTCCACACCAACGCCCTCAACGCGCTGGCGCACGCCATGGTGGTGGGCGCCACCTATGTGCTGGACGAGCGTTTCTCCGCGTCCAGGTACTGGGCGCGGGTGGCGGCGGCCGACGCCACCGTCGTCTACCTGCTCGGGGCGATGGTGCCGATGCTCCTGGCGCAGCCGCCGGGCCCCCAGGACCGCGCGCACAAGGCCTGGCGCGGCCTCTCCCCCGCCACCCCGGGGCCCGTCTGGCAGCCCTTCCGCGAGCGTTACGGCGTCACGCTGATCGACGGATTCGGCTCGACGGAGACGAACCTCGTCATCGGCTCCACGCCGGACGAACAGCGGCCCGGCTCCATGGGAACCGTGCGGGCGGGCTTCTCCGCGCGGGTGGTCGACGAACACCTCACCCCCGTGCCGGACGGCACACCCGGCGAGCTGATCGTCCGCACCGACCTGCCGTACGCCTTCTCCACCGGCCATCTGGGACAACCGGGGCCGCCCCCCGACTCCTGGCGCCGGACCGGCGACCGCGTGATCCGCGAGCGCGACGGCGGGTACCGCTTCGTCGACCGCATCAAGGACGTCATCCGACGCCGCGGCGAGAACATCTCCTCGTGCGAGGTGGAGTCGGCGGTGTGTGCGCACCCGGCCGTCGCCGAGGCCGCGGCCTTCCCGGTGGCCTCGGAACTGGCCGAGGACGAGGTCATGGTGACCCTGGTCGCATCACCGGGCCGTGCTCTGGGCCCCGACGACCTCGACGACCTCATCCGCCACTGCGTCCGCGAGCTGCCCGCTTTCGCCGTACCCCGGTACATCGACGTCGTCCCCGAACTGCCTCTCACCGAGACGGGCAAGATCCGCAAGGGGGTCCTGCGTGCGCGGGGCATCACCGCCGCCACGTGGGACCGCTCCGCGGGCGACGCCCGATCTCGGTGACCGGGAATCGTGTCGGAGGCATCCGGCTGGTGCTGGGCTCGGTACTCATGCCGCCTGACTGGCAATCGTGAAGTCGTCCTCCTGCTTGAGCTCGAAGAGGACCGCGTGCCGCTCCGCTCCTCGGGACCTTCGACGACCTCCCAGCGCACGAGTTCGGCGGGTCGAGTCTCCAGAAGGTTCGGTAGCTCTGGTGACCGGTGACAACCGTGGCATCGGCAGGGCATTCGCAGACGAGCTCCTCGACCGCGGTGCAACCGAGGTGTACGCGGCTGTCCGCGATGTCGCCGCCATCACGGACCCGCGGCTCACGCCCGTCGCGCTGGACGTCACGGACCCGGCAGCTGTCGCCGCGGCTGCTGCCGAGTTCGCCGATGTCGCGATCGTCGTGAACAACGCCGGCATCGCCAGCAGCAACCTCGCCCTCTCCGCGTCGCTCGACGTGGCGCGCAGCGAGCTGGAGGTGAACTACTTCGGGCTCATCTCCATGACGCAGGCGTTCGCCCCGGTCGTGGCGGCCAACGGCGGCGGTGCCTTCGTCAACATGCTCTCGGTCGTCTCGTGGGCGGCGTACGTACCCCGTTGCCGCAACGTACGGCGCGTCGAAGGCAGCCGCATGGAGCTACACCAACGCCGCCAGGCAGCAGCTCAAGACGCAGGGGACCGAAGTCGTCGCCGTCCACGTCGGGCCGGTCGACACCGACATGCAGGTCGGCATGGACGTCGCCAAGACCCCTCCGGCCGACGTGGCCCGCAGCGCCCTGGACGCGCTCGAGGCAGGTCGGTCCGAGGCCATCATCGATGAGATCAGTCGCAACGTGAAGTCCACGCTGCACGACGACCTGGCCCTGCTGTACCCGGCCATCGAGGCGCAGTTCGCCGCGCAACTGGCCGGCTGACCCATGCATTCCCGGCAGCGGCAACTCCTCGAGCGGGAACAGGCGCTCGCGCCCGTCCTCGCCGGTGACTCGCACTACGGTGATCCGCCGTCCTCGGGAACCTCCACCATCAGTGGCCGCTGCCCTAAACGTGTTGACCGCCCCCGGCAGGCAGTGCTGAAGTCGGCACGTGGACAGCATCCCCGCCAACCGGCGGCTCTGGAACCGGATCAGCAGCGCCTACCAGCACAAGCACGACCCGCAAATCGGCGCCACACCCCGGCTGTGGGGCATGTACTCCATCCCCGACGCGCACCTGCGCGCCCTGGGTGACGTCACCGGCAAGCGCGTCCTCGAACTTGGCTGCGGCGCCGGCCAGTGGTCCAGGGCGCTCGCCGCCGAGGGCGCCACGGTGGTCGGGCTCGACCTGTCCGAAGCCCAACTCGCCGCAGCGGCCAGCGCGATGGGAGCGGCCCGCTACCCGCTGGTGCAAGGCGCCGCCGAACAACTCCCCTTCGCCTCCGGCAGCTTCGACCTGGTGTTCTGCGACTTCGGTGGGCTCAGCTGGGCGCCCCCGCACCTGGCCGTCCCGCAGGCCGCACGCGTCTTGGGCCGAGGCGGGCGCCTGGTGTTCAACGTCGCCAGCCCATGGTTCGAAGCGTGCTACGACGAAGCCGCCAGCCGCGTGACCACGACACTGCAGCAGGACTATTTCGGGCTGGACACCATCGCCGAGGGCCACGGCGCGACCAGCTATCAGCTCACCTACGGCGACTGGGTCAGGGTCCTGCGCGGCGCGGGTCTCATCATCGACGACCTCATCGAGCCGCGGCCCGAACTCGGAACACCCAACGGCTACAACGAAACCGACCCACCCGACTGGGCACACCGCTGGCCGGCGGAACTGCTCTGGGTAACCCACAAACCGTAAGGTCCGCCGCGCCGAGACGTGCGGGCATCTGGCCCTCGCCTGTTCAAGCACCCAGCCCGCGTGGCACCAACGTCCCAGGACAGCACACCCAGACCTGCCCGGGCCTGTCGTTCGTCATCTGAGGAGTAGGGCCGGTGGAGGTGGCTTCGACGTGAAAGCCGCGCCGCATGACCATCGGGTTGACGGCCGCCCGGTCGAGTCTGTCGATCGCCTCTTGGCGGCTTTCGCCGAGGCCGCCCGACGGCTCACCCCTCAGCGGCCGGCCTGACCATACGCCGGCGGGACAGCTGATGCCGCCTGCGGCGACCGTGAGATCGCCGCGTGGCCCAGATGAGTCTCAGCGGGCGTCAAGCACCGCGCTTGCGGCGGAAGGATGTTCGGCCGTTGCGCCGCACCATGGAGACCGTGGTGGCCAGACGTCCGCGCCGCAGGTCGGGTTCGAGCCCAGCCCCCAGTCGGTGCAGCTGATCGGCGTGCCAGCTGATGTCGAGGACGCCGTCGAGTGCCTTGAGGTCGGCGACCTTGCCCAATACGCTGCGCATTCCGTAGCGCATCTGGTGTGCGACGACCGCATCGGCCCGCCCCGTGAGGATCACGTCGGCGGCGTCGGGCGTAGTGGCGGTGGGGCGCCCGATACCGACGACGTCGCATTCGCCCTCGGCGACGGCGTCCGCCATCGCGCCACGCGAGCGGAAGCCGCCTGTCACCGCCAGCGGGATGTCGCCCACCAGATCGCGCACTGTGCGGGCGTACTCCAGGAAGTAGGCCTCGCGGGCGCGCGTCGACGCCGCCGAGGCGCCCGACATCGCCGGCGACTCGTAGTTGCCGCCGCTCACTTCGATCAGGTCGAGTCCCTCCCCCGCCAGAGCCGCGACGACTCCGCGCGACTCCGCCTCCGTGAAGCCTCCGCGCTGGAAGTCGGCGGAGTTGAGCTTGACGGAGACGGCGAAGTCCGGTGACACCCGTGCCCGTATGCGACGGACGATCTCGAGGACGAAGCGCATCCGTCGCTCAGCATCGCCGCCCCACTGGTCGTCACGCTGGTTCGACAGCGGGGAGAGGAACTGGTTGACCAGGTAGCCGTGAGCTCCGTGGACCTGGACTCCGGCGAAGCCCGCCGCTTCGCACACTTCGGCCGCGGTCGCGAATCGCTCGATGATGTTCTCGATCTCCGCGGACGTCAGCTCGCGGGGTTTGGTGGCGCCGGGAAGTGCCAGCGGTATCGGGCTGGGCGCGACCGGGGTGTGCCCGAGGGCGAGCAGGTTGGCCTGGCGCCCCGGGTGGTTGAGCTGCACCCAGGTCGGAACGCCGGCGTCCTTGGTTGTCGCCGCCCATCGGGTGAGCATGGCGAGGTCGCGGTCGTCCTCGATGACGACGTTGCCCGGCTCGCCGAGTTGGCCGCGGTCGACCATGACGTTGCCGGTGATGATCAGCCCGTACCCGCCCCTGCTCCAGGTCCGGTAGAGCTGTTCGAGGCGATGGTCCGGGGCGTTGTGCTTGTCGGCGAGCCCTTCGCTCAACGCGGACTTCATGATCCGGTTCGGCAGTACCTGGCCGTTGGGCAGGGTCAGGTGGTCGTGGAAAGAGGTCACGGGGGGAGAATTCCTTCGATCGGGTGGGTACGTGGCACAGGGGTGTGCGGGCACTTGTGAGCTGACAGGCGTCGACTGGCTCGGCTCGGTTCGCGGCCCACGTCGGCTCACCGTCGTCAGACAACGCAGGGGGCGGTACAAAGCCCTCACTTCTCGGCCGAGCCGCGCCACCGCGTTCAGCGCGGGGTTGTGGGTGGCGATTCGCTCGAGGTAGAGCTCGACGAGTTCGTGACTGGAGACCTCTCCTCAGGCCATCAAGTGTGACGTACGGGATCGACGGATCCGGTGTCTCCACGCTCATGTCGGACGCCGGGCTGACCAACGGGGCCTTCTACGCCCCCTTCGAGTCCAAGGACGGCCTCGTCGCGAACGTCCTAGCAGACCAACTGCGCACGCAGGTGGAGCGGTACGGCACGCTGCGGCCCGGCCGTGCGGGGCTCGAGGGCCCCAACAGCATGTGCCGGGGGAGCCTGGGGGACGTCACGACTCAGAGGCAGCGTCCTCGGTTCAAGCAGCAGCCGCACTCCGCGCCTACCGCCTTGCGAGAAACTCGAGAGCCGTGTCCACGAACTGCTGGTGGAACTGGAATATGCCGCCGTGGCCGGCGTCCGGATAGATCACCAACTCACCGTTCGGCACTCGCTGCGCCAGGTCGTACGAGTTCTTCGTCGGCACCATCCGGTCGCTCTCGCCGTTGGCGACGAGCACGGGCTGACGGATGACGGAAAGATCCTGGGGCCGCTCCAGCCCCCAGCGGTGAATGGCCTTGAGCTGGGACCTGTACGCGGAGAGGGAGATCGCCTTGTCCCGGTCCTTGCTGCGCTCCTTCAGGCGGGCCAGGAACTCCTTGCCGGCCCGACGCCCGTTTGCGGTGCGGGTGAAGAAGAGGAACTGCTTCGGGTCCTGCAGGGTGAACAGCGCTTTGACGGTGTCGATGTTGGACAGCCGGGTCACGTTCTTGATGCCCTCGCCACCCGCAGGACCGGTGCCCGTGAGGATCAGCCGGCGGATTAGCTGCGGGTCGGTCTGCGCGACCATCTGGGCGATCATGCCGCCCATCGAGAAGCCGTGGATGTCCACGAGCTCCAGCCCGAGCGCCCGAATGAACGTGACGGCGTCCTGCGCCATCTCCTGGATGGTCTTCGGGGTGGAACCGTTGGTGGCACCGACCCCCCGGTTGTCGAAGGTGATGACCCGGTGCTTCGCCGCGAAACCGTCGACGACGCGGGGGTCCCAGTTGTCGAGGACCCCCGCGAGGTGGTTGAAGAAGACCACCGGCGTGCCGGTCCTGGGACCGAGATCGCGGTAGGCGAACGTCAGCCCGCCTGCGGTCACGGTGCGGTTCGGTGCGAGCTTGTACGACGTCACCACGTCGCCTCGTACACCCTGTGCGTCGTTCATGGTCGCCTCTCAATACGCGGCTGCTGCGACGACTGCGGCTGCAGTCTGCGGGGTCGACGGTCGAGGACCGAGAAGACGAGAACCTTGCGTGGCCGAGTCCCTCGGTAACGCGTCGACAATTGAAGTATGACTGTAATTCTATAGAGGTGCAAGGGTGCGCTGAACACATCGACACCGATGTGGGCCGAGGACTGGCCAGCAGCGGTCGACTCTCCGCCTCCCGAGACAGGAAGTCACCGCCTCGGCGGCTGTGAGCCCGGACGTGGACGCCGTCTCGGTTCGACGACTCCAGCGCATCCGCCTCCACACCAGCGGGCGCCCGCACCTGGGAGACGAGCCAAGATCCGATGGGGCACGTCCGACTGCACACACGCCCACGGACACCTTCAGCAGTCTCGAAAGGGTCACAGCAATCAGACGGCCCGATCCTTGAGGCCAACGGACAGGGGCGGCCTGCAGCACGCCGCAGGCGGGATCATGTGCCACCCATGAACGGCAGACACTCACCCCGCATCATTGAATTACATTCACAATACAATACAGTGAGGGAGCCGGATCAAGGGCGAGCGGTCCTTCCGGCGAGTGAAGGAGCGTGTGATGCGATATGGGAGCGAGCACAAGCAGGCGACCAGGCGGCGGATCATCGAGACAGCCGGTCGCCGGTTCAAGCAACACGGCATCGACGGTTCGGGCATCTCGGCGCTGATGAAGGACGCAGGCCTGACCAACGGCGCCTTCTACACGCACTTCACTTCCAAGGACGACCTCGTCGCCACCGCCGTCGCCGACCAACTGCAGGCACAGAACGCGGACATCGTCGCGCACGCCGCCCCCGGTCGTGCCGGGGTCGAGCAGATCGTGCGTTGGTATCTGTCCCCACAGCATCGAGACAGCCCGGATGACGGTTGCCCCTCCGCCGCCCTGCTCGACGAGATAGGGCGCTGCACGGACCCGATCAAGCAGGCGTACACCGACGGCGCGCTCATGGTCACCGACGGCATCGCCGCCCGCCTCGCACCGGACGATCCGCTGTCGGTCCGCACCAAGACGCTCAGTGCATACGCCATGATGGCCGGGACGCTGCAGCTCTCCCGAGCCCTCGCGGACAGGCAGCTCGCCGATGAGCTCCTCGAGCAGGGCATCCACAACGCATTCGGACTGTTGGGCGTCGACATGAGCACGGGGGCAGTGAACGGACTGAAGTTTCCCCGTGATCTTGGACTCGCCTGTTATGCCGCGAGGGCGTGTTGATGCCGCTGCCTGGACAGGCGGGCTTGGTCTCAGCCGTTCTCGGGCACCATCGAGACCACGACCTTGCCGGCCTTGGTGCGGCCCTGCTCGACGAACGCCATCGCCTCGAGCGTCTGGTCGAAGGGGAAGGTGCTGTCGATGACAGGGCGGAGTTTCCCGCTGTCGTAGAGGGCGCCGAGTTTGCGCAGCTGGGAGCCGTTGGCCTGCATGAAGAAGAACTCGTAGCGCACGCCCAGCGCCTTGGCCCGCTTGCGGATCTTGCGGCTGAGGGTGTTCATGACCAGGCCCAGGACGGAGGGGGCGCCGAGCTGCTTGGCGAAAGCGGCGTCGGGCGGGCCGACGACACTGATGGCCAGGCCGCCGGGCTTCAGCACGGTCAGCGACTTCTCGAGGTTCGCCCCGCCCACGGAGTCCAGCACCAGGTCGTAGCCGGACAGGACCTGTGAGAAGTCTTCCTTGGTGTAGTCGACGACGAGGTCGGCGCCGAGGCTCCTGACCAGGTCCTCGGCCCTGGTGTTCGCGGTCGTCGCCACCGTGGCACCGAGGTGCTTGGCGAGCTGGATGACCGTCGACCCGAGGCCGCCGGCTCCGGCGTGGACGAGCACCTTCTGCCCCGGCTTCACGTGCGCCCGCTCGACGAGGATCTGCCAGGCGGCCAGGGCCACCAGCGGCACTGCGGCTGCCTCCTCCAGGGACAGTGAGGCCGGCTTGGGCGCGACATCCTCCGCGTCGATCGCGATGAACTCCGCGAAGCCCCCCACTCGCAGGTCGCGCGGACGGGCGTAGACCTCGTCACCGACCTCGAAGCCGCGTACGGCGGAGCCGACCTGTGTCACGACACCCGCCACGTCGTGGCCGAGCACAAACGGGCGCTTGTACTTCAGGAGCTGCTTGAACTCCCCGTTGCGGACCATCTTGTCCAGCGGGTTGATGCTGGCGGCGCTCACTCTGACCAGGACGTCACGGTCTCCGACGGTGGGCTCGGGTACGTCTGCGGCGCGGGCGCCGTCCTTGCCGTACTTCTCGACGACGAATGCCTTCATGTCGGCCGCCTTTGCGCGTGGGTGTCTCGGTGTCGGAGTGATTCTTCGGGCGGGTCCCCTGCGCGCCTGTTTCTCGCTGCGCCCGGGTTGATGTGCCGACCATGACGCTACTTGCTGAGTATAGGAAAGTAAACTTAGCTGAGGTTAGGATCCCCCCATGGATGCAACGACCGAAGCTCTGCAGGACGCCGGCGTGGACCCCCGTCTCGACCGGGACACGTCGAACTGCTCGATCGCCCGGACCCTTGAGGTCGTGGGCGAGAAGTGGACGATCCTGATCCTGCGCGAGGTCTGGTACGGCTCGTCCCGTTTCGGTGAGTTCGAACGCGTCCTGGGTTGCCCTCGCAACCTCCTCGCGGCGCGGCTGCGGATGCTCGTGGAGGAAGGGATCCTGGCCACCGAGACCTACAAGGAGCCGGGATCGCGGAGTCGGCCGAAGTACGTGATCACGCCCAAGGGCGTGGATCTGGTCCCGGCCGTGATGGGGCTCCTGCAGTGGGGTGACCGCTACCGCGCCGACCCGGAGGGCCCGGCCATGCTGTCCCGGCACCGTGGATGCGGCGCGCACGTCGACGCCCGGATCCGCTGCGACCGGGGCCACGCCGTACAGCCGGAAGACATCGAGAGCGTCCCCGGCCCGGCCTTTCGTCTCAGGCCCGCCGAGTGAACTGAGCGCGGTGGCGCCAGGAGCTCGTGATGGGCTCAGTCTGCCGAGGTGCGCCGGCCCCGTCTGGCCCGGGCCCGGTGGAGACGGTCTTTGCGCGGTCGCCTCAGCGGGACGTCGAGCACCAGCGGCGGCCCGGGTGCGGGTCCTGAACGCCGCAGGTCGGCGTGAGCGCGCCGACGCGAAGCCCAGGTCTTCGGCGGCGCGGGCGGTCTGGCTCAGGTGGGCGACCGTCGGCGGCCGGTCGCGCCCGGACTCGGTGGCGGGGGTGCCGTGGCCGCCGACGACGGCATGTCGGTTGTCTCCGTTGGTCGGCGGGAACCCGTGGAAGCTGAGGGACAGGCGGGGCTCCGGTCAGAGGGTGTTCCTCGGCGCTCGTCAGAGGAGGCCGTGCCGGGGCGGCCTGGTGCCGTTCAGGACGTAGCGGCCGATGTGCTGGACCTTCCAGCGGGCCGGGTCGTGCAGCGTGTGGGTGCGCGCGTCGCGCCAGTGACGGTGCAGGCCCAGGGAGTCGAGCGCGGAGCGGGTGCCGGCCACCTCGAAGAGGGCGCTGCCTACCTCCACGGCGGCCTCTGCCGCCGTCACCTTGGCCGCGGCCACCGCGATCGAGGCCTCGGCGACCGAGTGGTCGGTCAGGTCGGCGCGGGCGGCGTCCACGGACCTCGCCGCGGCGGTGAGCAGCGCGTCGGCGGCTCGTACCCGGATCGCCAGTTCGCCGAACCGCTGGATCAGCAGCGGGTCCTCGGCTGCGGTCTCGTGTCCCTCGTCGACACTCTCGAACCAGGGGCGGCTCTTCGTGCGAACGAACTCCACCGCCTCGGTCAGCGCTCCGGAGGCGAGTCCGGCGTCGATGGCCGCGTGCAGCAACTGGGCGACGGCTCCATGGAGTTGCGGGCCGTGGAAGGTGAGGTGGTGCGGCACGACCCGGTCGGCCGGGACGGGCACCGACTCCAGGCGGACGGTTCCGCTGGCGGTGGTGCGCTGTCCCATGCCGTCCCAGTCGTCGACGACGGTGAGGCCGGGTGCGTCCCGCGGGACGTACGCCACGTGCAGGGTGTCGTCCTCGGTGCGGGCAAGAACAGGGATCCAGTGGGCGAACAGCGCGCCGGTGGAGTAGTTCTTGACGCCGTCGAGGACGTACGACCCGTCCGGGCGCAGTGTGAGCCGCGTGCGGATGTCCTGGACGTGCTGGGTGCCCGCCTCGGACTGGGCGTTGCCGAACCGCTTGCCCCGCAGCACCTCTCCCAGGAAGAACTCCTGTTGTTCGCGCGTACCCTGTTTGCGCAGCACGTTGACGTACACGAAGTGGCTCTGCGGGATCTGGGCGAGGCTGGCGTCGGCGGCGGCGAGCAGCCGGAAGATCTCGGCGAGCGTGTCCGCACCGACGTCCGCGCCGCCGAACTCGGCGGGCACGGTCACCGCGAGCAGCCCGGAGGCGGACAGCCGCTCCAGCTCCGCGCGGGGGAGCCTGCGCCGAGCGTCCCGCTCGGCGGCGCCCTTGCGGAAGCCGGCGGCCAGCTCGGCGGCGACGGCAAGAGCCTCGGCGTCATCCGCGACGACGTGCGCGACGCTCATCCGGCGGCCGCCAGCAGCGTCGTACGGCCGCCCAGCGCTGCCGAGAACTGATCCGTGACCTGTGCCAGAGCGTCGGCAGAGCCCGGCGCGACAGTCAGCGTGCCGTCCTCGCCCACCGTGATGTCCTTGTCCAGCGTGAACCAACCCTGCGTGATGTGCGCAGCGCCCATGGAGGCAAGGACCGGACGCAGTGCGTAGTCGATGGCCAGCACGTGGGCGACGCTGCCCCCGGTGGCCAGAGGGAGGACGGTCTTGCCCGCGAGGGCGTACTGCGGCAGCAGGTCGAGCAGGGACTTCATCAGACCGGAGTAGGCGGCCTTGTAGACGGGGGTACCGATCACCACCCCGTCCGCCTGCTCGAACAGGGCGGTGGCGCGGACGATCGCCGGGTGGGCGAAGTCGGCCCCGAGCAGCGCCTCGGCGGGGAGCGTACGCACGTCCAGCGGGATCACCTGGTGACCCTGCGCGAGGAGCCGCTCGTCCAGGTGGCGCAGCAGCCGAGCGGTACGTGAGGCGGCGGAGGGGCTCCCGGAGACGGACAGGACGGTGGCCATGGGAGGGCCTTTCGGTTCGTCGTTTCGTGTGCGGGCGGCGGTCAGGCGTGGGAGGTGACGGGCTCGGCCCGGGCTTCCTGTGCCTCCAGTTCGCGCACCAGGGGCAGCACCCGCTTGCCGAAGTACTCGACCTCCTCCAGGTAGTGCAGGAAGCCGAGGAGGAAGAGGTCGACGCCGAGCCGCTTGTAGGCGACGATCCGCTCGGCGATCTGCTCGGGAGTGCCGATCAGCCCCGTACGGAAGCCGTCGTTGTACTGGACGAGGTCCTCGAAACTGGAGTCCTGCCACATGCCCTTGCCGTCGCCGGTGGACGGGCCGGCCTGCTGGACGGCGTCGCGGAAACCGTGGACGGCCTGGGTGTCGGCGTGGGCGACGATCTCGCGGAGCGTCTCGTGGGCCTCCGCCTCGGTGTCGCGGGCGATGAGGAAGCCGTTGAGGCCGAACTTCGGCGGCGTGCGGCCTGCTTGGGCTGCGGAGGCCCGGACGTCGTTGATCTGCTCGGTGACGCCGTCGAAGTCCTTGCCGTTGCTGAAGTACCAGTCGGAGACGCGGCCCGCCATGGCTCGGGCGGCGGTGGAGTTGCCGCCCTGGAAGATCTCCGGGTGTGGACGCTCTGGGGTGTTGAGCGGCTTGGGCTTGAGGGAGAAGTCACGCAACCGGTAGAAGTCACCGGCGAGTTCGGCGTGGTCCTCGGTCCAGATCTTTCGGAGGGCGCGGATGAACTCCTCCGAGCGCCGGTAGCGTTCGTCGTGCTCCAGCCAGGGCTCGCCCAGCGCGGTGAACTCGCCCTTGAACCAGCCACTGACGACGTTGACGGCGAAGCGGCCGTGCGACAGGTGATCAGCGGTGGCGCCGAGTTTGGCGAGCACACCCGGGTGCCACAGGCCGGGGTGCACGGCGGCGATGACCTTGAGCCGCTGCGTGGCGAGCAGCAGGGCGAGGCTGAAACTGGTCGACTCGTGCTGGTACTCGGCGCCGTAGCTGGCCATGTAGCGGACCTGGCTGAGGGCGTAGTCGAAGCCGTTGTTCTCGGCGAGGACGGCGAGTTCGCGGTTGTAGTCGTAGCCCCAGTCGGTGCGCTGCTCGATGGTGCTGGTGACCAGGCCGCCACTGACGTTGGGGACCCAGTAGGCGAAGCGGACGGGATCGGATCCACGGGACACGGGGGACTCGGACATGGAGACTCCTGGGCAGAAGAATGCTGCGCGGGCAGGACGAATGAGTTCCGCTGAATTCAGGCGCGCTGGAGCGGCGTTTCCGGGAAATCCCTCGTCACGACGGACAGGGGCCGGGAACGGATTCACGGAAAGAAGTCACAGAGGGAGCGAGTGGGAGGGTTTCCCTCGGGTGCGCTCAGACCCGACAGCGACAGAAGGCGCTGGAGACACGCGCAAGGTCGACGTGGCGTCGCCGCGTGAGGTCCTGTCGCTTCATGCCACCGATCGAACCAGGGAGGAGTCCGGCCGGTCAAGAATGCCCGGAGGTGATTCCACATGCTGAGAGTCGGTATTCACGAGGTTGTGACAGGGATTCCCTTGAGCCGGTCCCCGGGAGGGCGCAGTCTCCTGTTCGTGCGCATCGAACAGCTCGAATACATCACTGCCGTCACACGGCTCGGCTCGCTGCGGCGCGCCGCCGAGGAGTTGCATCTGTCCCAGCCGGCGCTCAGCGAGACCGTACGCAATCTGGAGCGCGAGCTCGGCGTCGACCTGTTGGAGCGCAAGCGGTCCGGGGCGAAGATGAGCGACGAGGGACGGGAGTTGCTGCCGCACATCATGAGCGTGCTGGACGCGGTGGACCGGCTGCGCGGCGCTGCCGGCGACCAGCACCGCATCAGCCGCATGGTCCGGCTCGGCACGGTGAACACGGCCACTGTGCCGCTGGTCATCCCGACCGTGCGCGAGTTCCAGGCCTCGCATCCGGTCACGCAGGTGGAGTTGGTCGGCGCGCAGCAGGCCGACATCCACCGCGGGCTGCTGGAGGGTGCGTTCGATCTGGGATTGGTGAACTACCTCCGGGGTGACGACCTGCCGCCCGGCTTCGAGACGACGGAGCTGCTCTGCGGCCGGCCGGTGGTGTGCGTGCGTCCGGACAGTCCGTTGGCGGCCCTGGACGCGGTGGACGCGGACAGCCTCCTGACCGAGCCGCTGGTCGTGATGCGGTCCGGCTATGTCATGCACCGTTTCGTGCACCGGCTGCTCCGGGGCCGGGCACCGTCCTTCTCGTATTCCACGGACGGCGCGGAGATGGGCAAGCTGATGGTCGCCGAGGGCCTGGGGGCCACGGTGCTGCCGGACTTCAGCGTCGTCGGCGACCCTCTGGAACGACGGGGCGCGATCACCATGCGGCCGCTCGCGGGCGATGCGACCGACGTGCTGCTGGTCCTGCAGCGCCGCCATTCCGGCTCCGTTCCGCGGGCGGTCCGCGACCTGCACGAGCTCTTCGTGCGCAACGCCCAGGCGTACGGCGCCTCTTGGCGACGGCCGACGGAGGGATGATCCTGTGCTCATCGTCATGGGCGGCCTGCCCGGCGCCGGCAAGACCACGCTCGCCCGTCTCCTGGCGGCCCGGATCGGTGCGGTCCGTCTGCGGGTCGACACCATCGAGCAGGCGATCGTCCGTTCCGGGCCGGCCCGGCACCCGGCCCGAAGGACGCGCCATCCGGTATCTCCAGGTCGAGCCCGGCCACCGCCGTGAAGCCGTCCTCGTACGTCTTGCGCAGGCCCTCGACCCGCAGCGCGGGCGGACTCCCGCCGCTTCGGGAAGTGGAAGCGGCGGAAGGGAGCGGGAACCAGGCGATGATCGTGTCCGCCACCTGTTCGGGTGTGCCGACGAACTCGAAGTGACCGCGGCCGCCCCCGAGCCGGGAGATGACCTGCCGGACCGTCAGCCGCTCACGCACCGCGAGATCGATGATCAGGTCGGAACGGCTCCGCGAGCCCTCCAGCTTCGGCCTCGCCAGGATGAACTTTGGCAGCGGCTGGTCGAGTTCGAAGTCCGACGGCTCGGTCTTGAACACCGCGGCCAGCTGACGCAGCCCGTACTCCGGGACGCGCAGCTTCGTCGAACTGCCGGGCAAGCGCCCGGGCTTCCTCCTCGGTGGAGCCGCTGTGCGGGACGACAGATCGATGTGGCGCCGCCGAGTGAGGTCCACGCGCGGGTTCACAAGACGGGAGTTCAGCAGAGGCCCGCCACGTCGGTCAATAAACCGCCGGACAGGTCTTGCATTGCAGACACGCCGCGAGGGGCACGCACGCTGGGCAGGGCTGATCGCCCGTTCCAGGTGCGTGCCCCTCGCGGGGGATCCGTTCGAAGCGCGTTTCAGGCCTGGGCGACCGCCCCGTCGGTGGATGCTCCGGAGGCGACCCCGTACACCGGCTCCGGTACGGACTCGGGGGTGAGCAGCACCGAGCGGCCGCCGTCGACGCCCACCGGTACGGTCCCGTCGATGGTGACGCGGCGCAGGGTTCGCTCGTGGTCGTCGGAGTCGTCCACGCCGTAGTGCTGGGTGGCGCGGTTGTCCCAGAGGGCGACGTCTCCCACGCGCCACTGCCAGCGGACGGTGTTCTCCGGACGTTCGATGTGCGACTGGAAGACGTTGATGAGGGCACGTGAGTCATTGCCGCGCAGACCGGCGAGCCGCTGCACGAAGTTGCCGAGCAGCAGGACCCGTTCGCCGGTCTCCGGGTGGACGCGCACCACGGGGTGCTCGGTCTCGAACTTGGTCGAGGTGAACACCTTCCGGAACCGGCTCTGTTCGGTCGACGGTGCGTCGGGGCGTACGGCGGCATAGTCGTAGTCGTTGGTGTGGACGGCTTGCAGGTTCTCGGCCAACAGCTTGAGGGCGTCGGGGAGTTCGGCGTAGGCGGCGGCGGTGTTGGCCCACAGGGTGTTGCCGCCGTAGGACGGGACGACCTCGGCGCGCAGGATGGAGAAGGCTGGGTAGGCGGGCACGAAGGTGACGTCGGTGTGCCACTGGTTGGCGCGGCCGCCGTGGTCGTTGTCGACGGCGAAGGCGTACTTGCCGTCGGCGGCGGGCACGGTGGGGTGGGCGACGGGCTCGCCGAGCAGACGGCCGAACGCCTCGTGGCTGTCGGCGTCGAGGTGGTGCTGGTCGCGGAAGAAGACGACCTTGTGTTCCAGGGCCGCGGCGCGGATCGCGGCGACGGTGGGCTCGTCGAGGTCGCCGCCGAGGCGGACACCGGTGATCAGGGCGCCGATCCGGCCGCCGATCTTCTCGACGGTGAGGGTGGTGTTCTCCGGGGCGGGCGCGGCGGTTGCGGTGGACGTCATGAGGGGGCCCCTTCGGCGGTGGCTGTTGGTTGCTTGTTAATTGCTGTCGGAGAGGAAGGAATTTCTCGCTGAGGAAAACCCGGCCGAACCCCGGCGGCAGGAGAGTGGGGGGATGCCGCCGTCAGCGGCAGGGACACGCGGCCGGGGCGGGGTACCACCCCAGGCCGGCCGGGAGCCGGGGAACGAGAGGATGCCGCGCGGTCATGTCCACGAGCTTGGGCACACACCGTCGGGCCGGTCAAGGCTCCCCGGGACCGCTTCACGAGGCTGCAACACACCGGTCACAGCCGCCGTGGCCCTGGCCACTACCGGTCGCCAAAGCACCTTGCCGCACGGCATGTTGGATCCGCCCATCAGCGCACAGCAGGAAGGACCGCGATGTCGACCACCACTCCCCCGGGTACACGCACGTCCGGTGACGGTCGCCGTGACGCCAACGCCGCGTCGGTGCTGCGAGCCGTGCTCGACCACGGTCCGGTCGCCCGCAGCGGTATCGCCCGGCTGTCCGGGCTGAGCCCGGCGGCCGTCTCCCGGCAGTGCACCGACCTGACCCGCCTCGGCCTGGTGCGGGAGGTGCCGCACCTGGTCGCGGCGAGCGGGGTGGGCAGGCCGCAGATCCCGATCGACCTCGACACCGAGGAGACCGGGCCTCTCGTCGCGGGGGTGCACATCGGGGTCCCGCGGACGGCCTTCGGGCTGACGGACCTGCGCGGCACCCTCCTGGTCCGGCGCGACTTCCGGTACGACGGTGTACCGGCCGCCGAGCTTGCGGACCACATCGGCCGGGGGCTGACCGCGTTCATCGCGGAGCACACGCCGGCCGGCCGCAGGGTCGTCGGGGTGGGCGCCGCCATCGGCGGCTGGGTGGACCCGACGACGGCGACCGTCGTGCGGCATGACGCGCTCGGCTGGCACCAGCGGCCCCTCGGAGCGGAGCTGCGGCGGCACACCGGACTGCCCGTCCGTGTCGACAACCACGCCCGCGCCGTCGCCCGGTCCGAGCTGCTGTTCGGACGGCCCGCGGCCCGGCGCTCCCTGCTCCACCTGTTCGTCGGCAACGTGGTGGACGCCGCTCTCTCGGTCGCAGGCGTGGTGCACAGCGGACCGGGCTCGGGCGCCGGAGACGTGGCGCATCTGCCGGTTCCGGACAGCTCCACGCCGTGCCCGTGCGGCCGTACCGGCTGCCTGGAGGCGACGGTGTCCGACACGGTGCTCACCCGGCGCGCCGTGGAGCTCGGCATCGTCCCCGAGCCGCTCATCGGCCTGGTCGTCGATGCCGCGGCGGCCGGTGACCGGCGTGCCGACGCGCTGCTGCGGGAGCGGGCGAACGCGGTCGGCCGGGCGACGGCGCTGCTCCTCGACGTCCTCAACCCCGACCTGGTGGTGATCACCGAACAGTCGAGCCTGCTGCACTCCGCGTACCTGGACGAGATCCGGGCGGCGGCGATCGACCGTTCACACGTCTGCGACGACCCCGAGCGCATCCAGGTCCCACATGCTGGACCGGCTGTCCTTCTCGTGGCGGCCGCCACGATCGTCCTGAACCCCCTGTTCAGCAGCCCGCTGCAAGCTTTCGGCAATACGGCCGCAATGCTCCCGACAGACTGACAATTTCCCTGCGCCAGGCCGCTGTTGACCCTCGTGGACAACCGCTGTCATTCTGCTCCGCATGACCCCGGACCTGCGCCTCGCATCCCGCCGGCACGTCGACCTCCGTCGACAGGCCAGCGCGATCTGTGCTGTCTGTTGTTGATTCACCGCTGAATTCCCGGCCCCCTTCTTCTGCCCGAGTTCCCCTCGTCGGCCGTTTTTCATCCGCAGTGCCGCTCGAGCAGCGGCTGTCTGCGCGTTCTCACGCGGACCATTACTTCCTTCCGCAGCGAAAAGAACAGGTCTTCCACCATGCCCATCCCCCCACCCCTGCCTCCGGACCTCCCCTCCCGGCGCGCAGCGCTGCGCGCCGCCGGTACCGGCGCCCTGCTGCTCGGAGCGAGCGGTGTGCTGGCGGGTTGCCGCTCGGCCGTCTCCGCGGACGAGAAGGCATCGGCCGGGCCCCGGCGCGGCGGCAGCCTCACCATCGCGATCAATCAGGACGTCACGCCCGCCCTGCTCTTCACGCAGAGCGGCGAGTCGCTGCACAACCGGCTGATCTACAACACGCTCACCCGCTACGACGACCAGCTCAAACCCCGGCCGGAGCTGGCCACTTCCTGGCAGTACGCCGCCGACGGCAAGAGCATCACGCTCAAGCTTCGTGACGACGTGACCTACCACGACGGTCGCGCCTTCACCGCGGACGACGTCATCTTCGCCGTGCGGAACCTCCTGAAGCCGGAGCGCTCGGCCCAACTCGCCTCCACCGCCAAGACGGTGACCGGCTTCGAGAAGCGCGGCGACCACGAGCTCGTGCTCAAACTCGCGCACCCGGTGAGCAATCTCTTCGATCTCTTCGAATTCATGATCATCACCGACCGGCACACCGTCGACCAGGCTGTGAAGGGCACGAAGCTCAACGGCACGGGCCCGTTCAAGTTCGTCAAGTGGAGCCCGGGGGCGGGCCTGAGTTTGACCCGCAACGACAAGTACTGGCTCCCCGACCGCCCTTACCTCGACAAGGTCGAACTGCGCGTCTACACCCAGCCCGACGCCCTGCTCTCCGCCCTCCGCTCCGGCCAGGCGCAGCTGTCGTACCAGGTGCCGGGTAAGCAACTGGCCACACTCAAGGGCAACTCGGCCTTCGACATCAAGGAGTACGACACCGGCAGCGGCGCCGTGTACGTCGGCGCCTCCGTCACCACGGCGCCGGCAAACAACAAGGACTTCCGGCAGGCCGTCGCGTGGGCGGTGGACCGCGACCGGATCGTCTCCCAGGCCCTCGGCGGCTATGGCCTCCCCTCCGCCGCGCCCTGGCCCAAGTCCTCACCCGCCTACAGCGAGGCCAACCGCACCCACTACACGCACGACCCGGCCACGGCGCGCGAACTGCTGAAGTCCTCCGGCTTCTCGACGAGGCAGACCGTGCCGCTGGGGCATCCGACCACGCCGCTGCACGTCGCCATAGCCGAGATCGTGCAGTACGACCTCAAGCAGATCGGCATCAGGACGGAACTTGAGCCCTCCGACCCGGCCGCGTTCCAGAAGAAGCTGATTTCCGGCACGATGCCGACGCTGTGGATCAACAGCCACAGCTTCTCGCAGGTGCACCCCGCGACGCTGGCCGTCAGCGCGTACCCCTTCAACCAGGCCAGGAACACCTCGCACTTCAGCTCCCCGGAGTACACGGAGGCCGTCCAGGCGGCCTGGCGTCGCAAGGACGCCGACGGGGCCGGGGCGAACGCCCTCTACCAGAAGGTCTCCGACCTGCTGCTCGACGAGGCGTTCATCATCGACCTCGCCGTCCTGGACTCGGTGCAGGTCGCGGCCAGCAAGCTGCACGGACCCGACCTCACCCCGTTCAGCTATCTCAACCTCGACCACGCCTACCTGGACTGATCATGCGCGGCTACCTCGTCAAGAAGATCCCGTCCGCACTCCTGGTCCTGCTGCTCGCCTCCTTCCTGATCTTCGGCATCCTGCGCCTGGTCCCCGGCGACGCGGCCGAGACCCTCGCCGGGCCCGACGCCACGACGGCGACGGTCGAGGCGATCCGTCACCAACTCGGCTTGGACCAACCCCTGTTCACCCAGTACGCCAGTTGGATCGGCGACCTGGTTCGCGGTGACCTCGGGCCGTCGTACGCCATCGGCGGCCAGGTCGCCGACCTCATCGGCAGCGGCCTCGGCGCGACCGCCGAACTCACCGTCGGCGCCCTGTTCTTCACCGTCGTCATCGGCCTCGCCCTGGGCGTGCTCGGGGCCACCTCACGGCGCCGCGCCGTCCAGACGGTCGTACGAGCGCTCACCACCGCCGCCCTTGCAGTGCCGCCGTTCGTGACCGGCGTGATCCTCGTGCTGGTCTTCGCGGTGGGACTGGGCGTGCTGCCGTCCGGAGGCCGGATCGGGCTCCTCGAAGCACCCGACCTGGAACTGCAGTACCTGCTGCTGCCCTCGCTGTGCCTGGCCCTGCCCAGCGCGGCCGTGCTCGGCCGCTACCTCAAGGACGGCCTGGAACGCGCCCTCGCCGAGGACTACATCCGCACCGCCACCGCGTCCGGCGTCCCCGCGCGCAGGCTGTTGTGGCGGCACGCGCTCCCGGGCGCCCTGCCGCCCGTCGTCACGCTGCTCGGCATGCAGACCGGCCAACTCCTCGGCGGCGCCGTCCTGGTGGAGGCGATCTTCGCCTGGCCGGGCCTCGGCCAGCTCGCCGAACAGGCACTCAACCGTCGCGACTACCCCGTCGTACAGGATCTGCTGCTGCTCCTCGTGTCGGTCTTCGTCCTGGTGCAACTGCTGACGGACGTCCTGTACGCCCTGCTCGACCCGCGCATCCGGTGGGAGTGACCGCCGCCATGACCACGCTCTCCTTCGCACACGTCCGCAGGCGGGCCGCCCGCCACCCCTACGTAACCGCCCTCGCCACCACCCGCGGCCGCATCGGTCTCGTGCTGGTCGGGCTGGTGGTCCTCGCCGGACTGCTGGCGCCCCTGCTGGTCTCCCAGGACCCGACCGACCAGAGCGGCGGAGCGCTCCTCGCGCCCGGCAGCCCCGGGCACCTCCTGGGGACCGACGACCTGGGCCGCGATTCTCTGAGCCGGCTTCTGTACGGCACCCGTGCCGACCTGGAGGTGATCGCGCTCGGAGTGCCGCTGGGCGCCCTGCTGGGCTGCGCGCTCGCACTGCTCGCCGCGGTGCATCCGGTACTGGACACGGTGGTGCAGCGACTCTTCGACCTGGTGCTGGCCTTCCCCGGGCTGATCCTGGCGCTCGCCATCACAGCCGTGCTGGGACCGGGCCGGCTGCCTGTGATCGTAGTGATCGCGCTGGCCGAAGTCCCGGTGTTCGGACGCCAGTTGCGCGCAGGCATCCTCGTCCAGCGCGAGCGCGAGTACGCCGTCGCCGCGCGCGTCGGCGGCACCGGCCGGGCCAGGCTGCTGCTGCGGCACATCCTGCCGAACACGGCCGATCCTCTGGTGGTGCAGATCGCCGTCTCCCTCACCATCGCCGTCTTCCTCGAGGGCGCGATGAGCTTCCTCGGCGTCGGGATCCGGCCGCCGGAACCGACGCTCGGAAGCATGCTCAGTCAGGCCCTGCCCTACCTCGCCCAGGCCCCGTACTTCGCCGCCGGGCCGCTGCTCACCGTCACCCTGCTAGTCCTCGGTTTCTCGCTGCTGTCCGAGGCCCTGAACCGGGAGATACGCCGATGACCTTGTTGGATGTGCGCGGACTCAGCGTCGGCTTCCGCACACCGGACGGACGGACCGTACACGCCGTACGAGACGTCGACTTCACCCTCCGGCGCGGCGAAACCCTCGCCGTGGTCGGCGAGTCCGGCTCCGGCAAGTCCACCACGGCGCTGGCCCTGACGCGGATGCTGCCGGGGACGGGACGGATCACCGCGGGGTCGGTGCGGCTGGACGGCACCGAGCTGACGACGGCCGACGAGGAGGAGCTGCGCGCGGTGCGCGGCGCCCGGATCGGGATGATCTTCCAGGACCCGATGACCTCCCTCAACCCCGTCCTGTCCGTCCGCACCCAGCTGGACGAGGTGCTGCGCGCCCACGGCCACGGCGACCGCGCGGCCCGCCGGGAGCGCGCCGCGGAGCTCCTCGGGCTGGTCGGCATCCCGGACCCGCGGCGCCGGCTGGACGACCACCCGCACCGGTTCTCCGGCGGCCAGCGTCAGCGCATCCTCATCGCGATGGCCCTCGCGAACGAACCCGACGTCCTGCTCGCCGACGAACCGACCACGGCCCTGGACGCCACGGTCCAGGAGCAGATCCTCCAGCTCCTGGCCAAGCTCAACGAGGAGACCGGGACGGCCCTGCTCCTCATCACCCACAACATGGGCGTGGTCGCCCGTTCCTGCGCACGCGTGCTGGTGATGTACGGCGGGACGGTCGTCGAGGACGGCCCCACGGAGGACATCCTCACCCGGCCCCGCCACCCCTACACCGCCGGGCTGCTGGCCGCCGTACCCCGGCTGTCGTCTCCCTCCGGCACCCGGCTGACCGGCATCCCGGGCACACCGCCCGACCTGTCGCTGCCGCTCGCCGGGTGCGCGTTCGCGGCGCGGTGCGCGCTGGCGGACGAGCGGTGCGGCCGCGAAACGCCGCCCCTGGAAGCGGGAGTGGCGTGCTGGCATGCCGGCGACCAGTTGCCGGTCGCGGCGGCCGAGCCCGCCGCCGAGCGAGCCCCGGCCGTCACGGACGCGCCGGTGCTGGAGGTCGCCGACCTGCGCAAGGAGTTCCGCGGGCGGCGCCGCAGCCGCCTGGTCGCTGTCGACGGGGTGTCGCTGAAGCTCCACGCGGGCGAAACCCTCGGAATCGTCGGCGAGTCCGGCTCCGGCAAATCCACTCTGGCCCGCCTGCTGGCCCACGCCCACCCCGCCGACGGCGGCACGATCAGTCTCCGCGGGGAGGTTGTGACCCGCCCCTCCCGTGCGGCCCTGCGCACGCTGCGCCGGCAGGTGCAGATGGTCTTCCAGGACCCCTATGCCTCCCTCAACCCCCGCATGACGGTGGGCGACATCGTCGGCGAGCCGCTCCTCGTGCACGGGCTGCGTCCGGACCGGGCGGCGCGCGAGGCACGGGTCGCCGAACTCCTGGAGCTCGTCGGGCTGGATGCGGCCGCCGCCGACCGTCACCCACGCGCCTTCTCCGGAGGCCAGCGCCAGCGCATCGGCATCGCCCGCGCGCTGGCCCCGGAGCCGTCCGTCCTGCTGTGCGACGAGCCGGTCTCGGCGCTGGACGTCTCGGTGCAGGCGCAGATCGTCAACCTGCTGGCCGACCTGCAGCACGACCTCGGTCTCGCGCTGCTGTTCATCGCCCATGACCTGGCGGTCGTACGGCAGGTCAGTCACCGCATCGCGGTGATGCACCGGGGCCGGATCGTCGAGACGGGCCCCGTCGACGAGCTGTGCGAGAACCCGCAACACCCTTACACCAGCGCCCTGTTGGCCGCCGCGCCCGACCCCGTCCCGAGTCCTTCCCTGAACACCGCATGAGCGAACTCCCCATCGCCGCACCCGGACGCCACGAGACGGCCCCCGCTCCTCCCCTGCCGGCCGGCCACAGAGGAGCTCACGCCACGCCGCTCGTCGAACTGCCCGGTGGAGCCTTCCTCATGGGCGACGCCTTCGACGAGGGCTATCGGGGCGACCACGAGGGCCCGGCGGGCGAAGTGACGCTCGCCCCCTTCGCCATCTCCTCGACCGCCGTCACCAACGCCGAGTTCGCCGCCTTCGTCGACGCCACCGGTCACGTCACCGACGCCGAGCGGTTCGGCGACTCCTTCGTGTTCCACCTGTTGGTGCGTCCGGAGGCCCGCGTCCTCGGCCAGGTCGCCCAGGCGCCTTGGTGGTCGAGTGTGCGAGGAGCCACCTGGCGCACCCCGGAAGGCCCCGGTTCGGGCATCGACGACCGCGCCGACCACCCCGTCGTGCACGTCTCCCACGCGGACGCCCTGGCGTACTGCGCCTGGGCCGGTGCTCGGCTGCCGAGCGAGGCCGAGTGGGAGTACGCGGCCCGTGGCGGCCTGGAGGGCAGGCGTTACCCCTGGAGCGACGACCTCATACCTGGCGGCCGGGAGCGCTGCAACTCCTGGCACGGCGAGTTCCCACACCGCTCCGACCGGCCCGGCGGTCGCACCGGCACCGTCCCCGTAGCGGCGTACGAGCCGAACGGCTTCGGCCTGTACAACACCTGCGGGAACGTATGGGAGTGGCGTGCCGACTGCTTCGATCGGCGACCCGCGCAGCCTGGTGCACCACTCGCGCGGCTGGGCGACGGCGTCGAACACCCCGTTCCGGCTGTACAAGCGGCACACGTACGCGGGTGGGGCCCGGGTCCCGTTCCTGATCTCCTGGCCACGGGGCCTGCGCCGCCCCCCTGGCGACGACGGCATCCGCCACCAGTACCAGTACGTGACCGATCTGGCGCCAACCCTGTTGGAACTGGCCGGAGTCGAGCGCCTCTGCGGGCGAGCGGCGAGTTGGCCGACGGGATCCTGCCCTATCTGGCGGGACCGCGCCCTGGCGGACCACATCGTGCCCGCCCTGACCGCCGCGGCCGACGCCGCGGGCCGCCCCGCGCCCCGGATCGTGGCCCTGGTGCCCGGCGTGGTCACGGACGACGTCGACGCGGCGCGGGCCAAGGCCATCGAGAACCTTGCCTGCTACGAACAGATCCCGTCCTACGCACGGGTCATCGAACTCTCCGACGGGCCGCCGACCTGGCCGTGATCGGCGACGAGAAGACAGTCGAGGCCGAGGTACGCCGTTACCGCGACGCCGGCGCCACCGAGGTCGTGTTCTCGGTCACCGAGATCGCGGGAGAATCCGATCGCCGACGCACCTGGCGACTCCTCGGCGAACTGGCCGGCTGAGTACACCGTCGACTCACCAACCCCCTGCATCCCCCACATCCCCTACCCGAAGGCACTTCCGACACAAAGGAGATTCCCCATGACCACCGAGGCCACCACCACGGACCTCCATGCCTTCACCGAGACCTGGCTGGAGTGGTACCGCGCCCAGGAGGCCCGGCTCGCCGCCCCGCACGGGTTCCTGGCGATCACCGGCCTGCACTGGCTCGACGACCGACCCCAGCGCTTCCCGGACGCGCCCGGCGCGTGGCGCACCGGCCCCGAAGGCGTCGTTGTAGACCTCGACGAGGGCGAGGAACTGGTCGTCGACGGGACGCCGGTGCGCGGCGAGCACCGCTTCGGCGTGCTTCCAGAGCGCGGCGGCGTCGACGCCGTCTGGGGAGACGCCGTCATCGAGGTCGCCAAGCGCGGCGGCCAGGACATCGTGCGCCCCCGGCATCCGGACGCGCCGCTGCGCACGGCTTTCACCGGGACGCCCTCCTACGCCCCCGACCCGCGCTGGGCCGCAACAGGCCGCTACATCCCCTTCGACACTCCGCGGCCGACCACCGTGGGTGCCGCGGTCGAGGGCCTTGAGCACGTCTACGACGCTCCGGGCCGGGTCGAGTTCGAGCTGGACGGGCAGGAGTTGTCGCTGACCGCGTTTCCCGGCCATGGTCCGGGCCGGCTGATGGTGCTGTTCACCGACGCGACCTCCGGGGTCACCACCTACGCCGCCAACCGCTCCCTCGCCCTCGATCCGCCCGCCGCCGACGGTACGGTCGTCCTGGACTTCAACCGTGCCACCAACCTGCCGTGCGCCTACACGGACCTGGCCACCTGCCCGCTGCCCCCGGCCGAGAACCGCCTCCCGGTGGCGATCGAGGCGGGCCAGAAGATCCCCCGCGAGCGCGGCGGGTCCTGAGGCCGGACGCGGTCTCGCTGAGACCCCCTTGCTTGGCGTCCCTTTGCGGCACCATGGGCGTCTCGCGCAGGGGTGGACGAGCGTGAAGTGCGGCGCCCCTCGACCAGCCGCCCACAGGTGAGGGTCGAGCGCCGAGTGCGGCCGGGGCAGGGGTATCCATCGCCTGGCTGGCCGGGTCATACGGTCACCGCGCGATGCCGGGCACTCGCGGTGCGTCGAACGCATGGCGTCGCCGTTAGGGTCTTTTCGGCGGTAATTCCGTTCTCCTCGTCAATGAAGACTGGAGCTAATAAACTATGCCTATGTCTGAACTCGCGAGCGAACGCTACACCGACCGCATCGCCACCGGGCCGCTCATCCTCGTCCAGGAGGTTTTGAACACCCGTGCCGCCGGCAAGCCCGCGCTCGAGGACCTGCTCTCGACGCCGGGTTCTGCGATCTCGTGGCTCTCCAGCGCACTGGCGGAATGGAGTCGACGTACCGGGGCGGAGGCGCCGGCGATCGAGGTCGATGAACCGGGGCTGGTGCGGCTTCAGCAGCTACGCGCGTCGCTGCAGCTGACGGTGTCGGGTGCGGTGCGCGACGCTCCGGTCCGATCCGCGCCGAAGGGGGTGAGCGGTGCGCTCGAGGTGCGGATCGACGCCGAGGGCGTCTTCTCGCTGGCGCCGCGCGGCAAGGACGTCGGGTGGGTCGTCGCGGCCGTGCTCAACGAGATCACGAACGCCCAACTGACGGGTGCGTGGCGTCGTTTGAAGATGTGCCGCAACCGGGTCTGCTCGGTTGCGTTCTACGACGGCACGAACCCCAACAACGGCGTCTGGCATGACGTGCGCATCTGCGGTAACGCCGTGAACCTGCGGGCCTCGCGGCAGCGTCGGGCGGCCGCGCGCGCGTAGCGCGCCGCCCGACCGACGCTGCCGACGCGCTGCCTGCTCAGCCTTTCGCTGCCCGGCAGGAGCCCCACAGTGCACCGGGATTGATGCGCGACGGGTGACGCTCCAGCATGTACTCGTAGAGCTCGAGAGTGCTGCCGGTGCGACGCACCCCGCTGTCGAAATCAAGGATGTAGCGGCGGGTCTCCTCTATGTGACGGGGATCGTCGTCAGCGGCCGGATCCTTGTGGCCCGCGACGATCGCGGTCGGCGCTAGCGCCTCGACCGTGTCGAGAGCCCTCAGCCACTCGGCTCGCCCGTCCGCGTCCGAGGCCGCCAGCATGAGGTGCACGTTGTTGTAGATCACGTCGCCCGCGACGACCAGCCCCAGGTCGGGCACGTGCAGGCAGGTGGTGTTGTCGCTGTCGGTGTGCCCCAGGCGGACCGGGCGGACCTCCGCCCCTGCGACGCTCAGGACCTCGCCCTCGAGGGGTTCGGCGAGGACGAGTCGCTCAGGGATCTGCTCGGGGAACCAGGCGCGCCAGACCGCCTTGAGGACCTCGGGCGAGGACTGGTAGGCCATGTCCTCGACGACCTCGGGCAGCGCGAAGGCGCGCGCACCGGGGTACTGCTGCAGAACGGCTCCGAGACCGAACCAGTGGTCCCCGTGGCCGTGCGTCACGTACACACTCGTCACCGGGGCGTCACGCTCACTGAGCCACCGCAGCAGGCCCTCCGACTGCGCGATCGTGAAGAGCGGATCCACCAGCAGCGCCTCTCCCCCGTTTGAGATGAGCGTGCTCGACGTCGGTGACCAGGAACGCTCGCCCTGATCGGGCGGCACGTCGGAGTTGGTGGTCGGCATGCCGTCCGCGATGTGCACGGCGTAGGTCAAGGCGTTCGACGTCATGGGTGGACTCCTCTGATTCTCGGGTGGTCGCTTCCGCTCTGGGCCTGGAACGCGGAGGGAGTCGGAAGGACCGGTCCTCATCCCGTCGATCACAGAGCGATGACATTGACGTAAGCATAGACCCTATGCTTACGTCATAGAGCTCGCGTCGGCCGAGGATCTCGAGAGCAACTGCCTCCGATTCGTCGCCGCAAGAGAGCGATCGTCAAAGGAGACACGAGATGAACAGCCCAGCGACGAAGGCGCCGACCGCGGTGCTGGTCCACGGATACCTGGACGACGGCGCCATCTGGAACAGCGTTCGCACCGTCCTCGACGAGCGGTCGGTCCCCTCGATCGCGTTCGAGCTCGCCGGCATGGGTGCGCGCGCCTCGGATCAGGGGCCGTTCACGCTCGCCCGTTGGGCCGACGACCTCGAGAGCGTCGTGCGCACGACGGAAGGCCCCGTCGTACTCGTCGGGCACAGCATGGGAGGCCAGATCGCCGAACTCGTCGCCGCCCGCTTGGCCGAGCAGGTGCGCTCGCTCGTCCTGATCAATCCGATCCCGCTGGCGGGCACTCACCTGCCCCCCGAGCAGATCACCCCCTTCCAGGCACCGGATCTCGGGCTCGACGCACAGCGCGCCTTCCGCGGCGCGCTCGCCACCGCGTTCCCGGCCGAGGAGAGTGACCGGCTCGCCCAAGTGGCGCTGCACGTCGCCCCGTCGACGATCGCCGACACGGCGACGGCATGGAACAACGGCCACCCCGACGGACAGCAGCCCAGCAAGTACCACGGGAGCGTCACCGTCCTGCGCGGCGTGAACGACCCCTTCGTCACGGAGGAGATCGTCTCCGCGTATGTGGCGCCTCGCTTCTCCGGCGCCACCTCGCAGGCGATCGCCGGCGCAGGTCACTGGGCGCACGCCGAGAACCCGGCGGCGGTCGCCGCCGTCCTCCTTACGGTCGTCGAGGAGACCGCGTCGAACCCCGCCGACGGGCGCCCGGCCAAGGCCTGGACGAGTGCGTTCGAGCAGCGCACCGAGGAGTCCTTCGCGGCGGCCCTCTCGCCGAACGTGCGGATGGAGGCGAGCGCGCTCGCCAAGCCGCTGGAGCGCAAGGAGCAGGTCGAGGCCCTCATGGCCGCGGTGAGCTCACTGTACGAACGGCTCGAGTTCGTCCGGAAGGTGCAGGACGGTCCGCGGACGTATCTGGAGTGGGAGGCCAGCGCGTTCGGTGGCTTCGAGATGAAGGGGATCACGATCCTCACGCGTGATGACGAGGGGCTCATCACGGAGATCGCCATCCACCACCGCCCTCTCGGCGCCGTGGTGCAGATCAACCAGAAGGCCGGGGGACCCCTCATCGAGGCCGGCCTCATCCCCGCTGAGTACTTCAACTTCACGGAAGGCGAATGACCATGACAGAGCGCATCGACGTGGAGTTCACGGCGGACGGGGGCGTGACTCTGCGGGGCTGGCTCTACCTGCCGGAAGCCGAGGGCCCGCGCCCCGCGATCACGATGGCGCACGGATTCGGCGCCAACCGGGAGATGGGCCTCGACCGGTACGCGCGCACATTCGCGGACGCCGGGTTCGTGGTACTCGTCCACGATCACCGCACGTTCGGTGCGAGCGACGGCGAGCCCCGCAACGACGTCGACCCGTGGCGGCAGATCGCGGACTGGCGCCGCGCGATCAGCTTCCTGGAAGCCCGGCCCGAGGTCGACGCGGACCGCATCGGGGTGTGGGGTACGAGCTTCGCGGGCGGTCATGCGATCGTGCTCGGTGCTACCGAAGTGCGGATCAAGTGCGTGGTGTCGCAGGTGCCCACCATCAGCGGATTCGAGCAGT
The DNA here is from genome assembly GCF_040612855.1 of Streptomyces sp. NPDC006332. Lineage (NCBI taxonomy): Bacteria > Bacillati > Actinomycetota > Actinomycetes > Kitasatosporales > Streptomycetaceae > Streptomyces > Streptomyces sp. NPDC006332. The sequence continues at coordinate 34,532 of NZ_JBEXRA010000030.1, read as the reverse complement.
GGCAGCGCAAGGTCCCGCCAGAGCGCATCGCCGCCTTCGAACTCGCCCAGGCCGACGAAGAACGTGCCCAGGCCGCCGGCGGTGAACTGCGGTACCAGACCTCCATCGGCGACGATCCTGCCGACCCGGCCCTGTACAGCAGCCCGGATGCAGTGCGCTTCTACCGTGACCTGGTTCCGCCGGGTCGCTCGAACAACACGGTGACGATGCGCTCCAGCCGGGCCGCGCGGCTGTACGAGCCGGGCGGCTGGATCACCCGAATCTCACCGAAGCCGCTCATGATGATCGTCGAGACCGGCGAGACGGTGATCCCGACCGACCTCCAACTGACCGCTTTCGAGCGGGCGTTGCCCCCGAAGGAGCTGGTGCTGCTGCCCGGCGGGCACTTCGACGCCTACAAGGTGCACTTCGAGGAGTCCAGCGGCGCCGCGCTGTCGTGGTTCCGCACTCACCTCGACCCGGTCGCGGCCTCGACCGGCTCGTGAAATGGAGGCGGTTCCAACTGATGCTGGAACCGCCTTTCCAGGCGGGTGACTGCCACCTCGCTCCCTGGCGGAGCGCTCGGGACCGTGGCAGTCACGTTCGTCTGCGCTCGGACCGGGTGACGCGCCGGCCGACACCGCCGCGTGTCTACGACTCCAAGGGCGGCCGACCGCCCAAGCACGGCGGCGAGTTCGTCTTCGGCGACCCCGGCGCCTGGGGCGAAGAGCAGGCTACGACCGTCACCGACACCCGCCTCTACGGAAAGGCCACCGCGCAGGCGTGGGGCCAGCTGCGCCCGCGTCTGACCCGACGCGCAGTAGGAACCGACAGTTCACGACACCTACGACCACCGATGCGCCTCGTGCCAGGCAAAATGAGCGGCATGGTCAACGAGGGGAACATCAGCTGCACGCTGCCGCGGGGGGCGACAGGCTTCTTCCGGCCGAAGGACGGCCCGCTCCCAGAGACTGACCTGCGGGCGTTCCGCGCCGCTCTGTATGCCGCTGCCCGCGTCGCCGGAGGCGAAGTGGGCGAGGTGGAGGAACAGGCACACCCCCGGACTTTCCATACCGCAACGATCGTCACACGCGCAGGCGAGAACATAGTCCTGTGTCACGCTCATCACCCCTGGATCGCCTTCGCCCAGACGCGTCGGGACTGGTATGGAGAGGAGTTCCTCGCACCGCCGCCGTGGGCTCACGCTTTCACCGACGCGGGCTTCGTGGTCCTTGGTTGTGAACAACTCGCCACACCGCTCTCCAACGTGGACACCTCAGTGCTCACACAGGGCGAGTGGCGTGACGTGCGCTTCTACGGCGTCACCACGTTGGGTGGAGTGCTCTTCAACGCGTGGGACTGACATCCACACGGGAGGCCGCGATCGACGCGGGCCCCTCATGTCCAGATCCGTCAATCGCGCCGATGTTGGTTCGCACAGCCATGCCTCTGTGGTTCGTTCCGGCATGGTTGAGGCAGGCCGCGCATGCTGCCGGCCGAGTCAGGTCCACCTGTTTCTCTCGTCTCAGCAGGCCATGGGCGCTGGCGATCGTCGATATGTCTCCTCGGCGCCGACCAGGGCGACGGGGCCGCCGCCCTTCCGGCGAGCCGGTCATCGGCTCGACCGGCCCTGACTCGGCACGCTGGCCGTGGCCGCAATGGGGTTGATCTCGGGCGGGCGTAGGCGGGCGAGAGCGGTGGCGGTCAGGGCGGTGACCGCCATCGCGGCGATGCCGACCAACGCTGCGGTGGTGTAGGCGTGGTCGTTCGGGAAGAGATGACCGGTGTCGGTGCCGGTGGCCAGGACCAGGCCGCCTATCGCGCTGCCCAGGGAGTACCCGACGCTGCGGACGACATAGTTGAAGCTCATCGCGCTCGACGTCTCGCTCTTGGGCGTGACGGCCAGGATGACGCCGGGCATCGCGGCCGAGAAGCTGCCGACGCCGAAGCCCAGCACACCCATCGCGACGAGCAGCTCGGCCAGGTTCGACCGAACCACGGCGAAGAGGACGAACCCGATGACGGCGCTGCCGGCCAGGATCACCGGTGCGTCGATCAGCGTCCGAACCCGGGGCGTGAGCTTGCCGGCGACGAACCCCAGCACCGAGAACGGGACGAGGACCAGCCCGGCGACGAAGGTGGTCAGCCCGAAGCCGTAGCCGGCGCTGTGCGGCGTCTGCGCGTACCGCGTGATGAGCGTGAGCAGGAGGTACATGCCGCTCCCGCCGACGAACATGGCGATGTTCGCTCCGGCGACCGCAGGGTGCCGTACCGCCCGGACATCGACCAGGGGCGCCTTGCTGCGCAGCTCGGAGGCGGTCCAGACGCACAGCAGGAGCACGGCGACGACGGCGAGGATCACCGCCACGGCGAGGTGACGGCTCCACAGGCTCCGCTGGCCGGCCAGGAACAGGACGAGGAACAGCCCGCCCGACAGGACGAGCGCGCCCGCCACGTTCACGTGGGCGGAGCGGCCTTCGGGAGCCACGGGTAGGGAACGCCACGCGGTCAGGAAGGCGACAGCGGTGACGAACAGACCGAAGCCGTAGGCAGCCCGTACGCCGCCGATCTCGGCGAGAAGCGCGGTGAGCGGGTAGCCGACGCCGGCACCGATGATCGAGACCACCGAGATCAGGGCGATCGCCGCCGTGCTGCGCTCCTCGGGAAGGTGGTCCCGGGCCACGCCCATCATCAGCGCCGTCAGACCGAGCCCGATGCCTTGGGCCGCCCTGCCGATGAGCAGCCCCGCGAACGGCAGCGGCAGCACGGTCAGCGCACTGCCGACGACGACGATCGCCAGCGTGGCGAGGATCGTGGCCCGTCGGTGCGGGCCGGCACCGAGCCGGCCGAGGACGGGCGTGGCGACGGCGCCGCTCAGCAGTGCGACGGTCAGCGTCCACTGCGCGCTGTCGAGCGAGACGTTGAACGTGGTCGCCACACTGGTGATCAGCGGCGTCCCGAGGCTGGCGACCGCCGCCACGACCAGGGCGATGAACATCAGGGCGGGGACCAGCAGCCGCGCCTCGGAGCGCTTCGGGGTGCGCCCCGTCACCGCTTCTGCCCTTCGCGGTCCTGGCTCTCGAGCTCTGCCAGGTGCGCCAGCGCCGGAAGCGCCGCAACCAGGGCCTCGACCTCGTCGTCGGCGAGTTCGTCGACCAGCCGCGCGAACGCATCGACGCCCGCCTGGCGCCGCGTCTGAACGTACGACGCGCCGGCCTCGGTCAGACACACCAGCGTGACCCGCTTGTCGGACGCGTCGCCCCTCCGCTCGACCAGTCCGGATTCCTCCAACACCCGGACCAGAACAGTCATCGCGGGCTGGGTGACACCCTCGATCACGGCCAGATCGGTGATCCGTCGCGGGCCGATCCTGTGCAGGGTGGCCAGGGTGGCGGCGGACGTGATGCTCATATCGCGCGGAAGGCGTCGCACAGCCCTGGTGGCCAGCCCGTAGAGGGCCGACCCGATCGCAGTGGAAGCGTCACGAGTGGCGTCTTGACGGCTCATGCGTGAAGCATACAATGTTTATATGAATGCTTTATGCATCTCGTGTCCCGAACGCCGTACCCCATCCCCGCACCCGGCGTACCAGGCGGCGGTCGCCGTCGGCGCCATGGCGGACGCCGTGCGCCGGGCCCTCACCGAAGACCGCGCCGAGGACGACATCACCACCCGCTGGGCGGTGCCGGACGGCACCCGCGCCCATGCGCGCGTCGTCGCCCGCCAAGACGGCGTGATCGCCGGCACGGCGATCCCAGCCGAGGTCTATCGGCAGCTCGGCAGCGACGTCGTCGTCACCGAGCACGTTCAGGACGGCGACCGCGTCCACACCGGGCAGGACCTGCTCACGCTGGCAGGACCCGCACAAGAGATCATCACCGGTGAGCGGACAGCTTTGAACTTCCTGCAACGCATGTCCGGCATCGCCACCGCCGCCGCGGCGTTCGCGGAGGCGGTGACCGGGCTTCCGGTACGGATCCTGGACACCCGCAAAACAGCGCCCGGGCTTCGAGCGCTCGACAAGGGCGCGGTCGCCGCAGGCGGAGTGCGCAACCACCGGCTCGACCTCGCGGCGATGGTCCTGCTCAAGGAGAACCACATCGCCGCGGCGGGCGGAGTGAGCGCCGCGATCGCCGCAGTGCACGCGTGTAACACGCGGGGCGTCGCCGTCGAGGTGGAGGTCGAGTCGACAGCCCAGGCCATCGAGGCGCTCCACTCGGGAGTCGAGTGGATCATGTTGGACAATATGCCCATCGAAGACATGCGGCACATCGTGACACTGCGAGGGTCGGAAGGACCCCGACTCGAGGCGTCTGGATCCATCACGCTGGACACGGTCAGGGACGTCGCGGAGACCGGAGTCGACGCGATATCCGTCGGTGCCATCACCCACAGCGCGCCGGCGTTCGACCTGAGTCTGCTGCTGACGCCGACGGCACCAGCGGATGACGGACACCCGGCGAGGTTCGGATGAGGCCGTGTCTCCTCCTGCGCGGACGGGCTGGAATGCCCGCCATGGCCGAGCCCGTCGACCGGGAGGCGTTCGTTGCCGTCTCCGGCACGTTCCCCCGTCGCCGAAGGCGTCCGGGGCGCTGAGGAAGTCTTCGCCGGGACGCGAACCGGCAGCCGCAGGTGGCGGACCCGAACCAGGCCGCATCAGTACGTCCTCACAAATGCCCGGTGCTCCGTCGCCGGGATCGAGCAATCTGAGCGCCAATTCGAAGTCGGACATGTCCGGCCGAACACAGGAGGTTTCCATGGCCAAGGGCTACTGGGTCAGTGTCTACCGCGCCATTTCCGACCCTGAGAGGCTGGCTGCCTACGACAAGTTGGCCGGTCCGGCCGTCCAAGCCGGGGGCGGGCGGGTTCTGTCCCGTGGCGCCCGAGTCGTCGCCCACGACGCCGGAAACACGCAACGCGTCATTTTGATCGAGTTCGACAGCTTCGAACAAGCCGTCGCAGCATACGAGAGCGAGGCTTACCAGAAGGCGCTGGTGGTCCTCTCCGACAGCGTCGAGCGCGACTTCCGCATAATCGAAGGCATCGACTGACCCACGGGCTCGGCCATCGCTGAGCATCCGTCACCCCCTCGTGGCCGAGTACCGACGGAAGGGGCGTGGGGTACCGCTCGTCGCGCACGATCGCGTCGGTGGGACAGACGCCGGTGGCGACCAGACGCACCTGCACCTCATCGGGGGCGGGACTCGTGGATCTCGACGCTCTCGATGACGCGCGGCTGTTCCTTGGCGGTCGCAACGGCTGCCTTCACCTTCACGGTGGTGCCTTTCTGTACACGATTCCCCTGCCCGATCGGCTCGGTGACGGGCACAGCGAGCCATGGGTAGGGGGTGGGTGCGCACCGTGTTCGCGCGGGCTGGTGCTGTGTGACGATCGGTCGGCGTCGCCTGCGGTCAGGTCGAGGTCCCGCCGCCGAAGCAGAAGCTGGGGCCCTTGAACGTCGCCAGCACGGCGTGCCGGGAAGGGCGATGGATGATGTCCAGCGCCGCCCGGAGGGCGTCGTTGATGGCATCGTCAATGCGATGTGACGGTGGTCTGGAGAGTGTCAGTGGCCAGGCCCGCTCGAGCGCATCTGCCACCGGGTCATCGCGCCGAACGCCAGAACGGTGCCTCGGCGCGTGGCGAAGCGCGAGACGAGGGTGCCCAGCCAGTTGAATGTGCCGGAGACGACGCTGGGCGGCGGGTTGCGCCGGTCCAGTGCGCGCAGTGCGGTGGTGACCACCTGGCGCGGGGTCTGCATCCGGACACCGCGGGCCATGTCGTCGGAGCCGAGCGCGTCGAAGAACTCGGTGCGGGTCGGGCCCGGGGAGAGAGCGAGCACGCGCAGCCCCGTCCCTCGCGATTCCTGCCACAGCGCCTCGGTGAAACTCAGCACGAAGGCCTTGCTCGCCCCGTAGACGGCGGCGTTCGGCCACGGCTGGTACCCGAGGGTGCTGGCGACGTTGACCAGGACACCGGTCAGCTGGTCGATGAAGGCCCTGGTGACATCGACCAGGGTGGCCACGTTCAGGCCGATCTCCTGCTGGACGCGCTCCGGGTCCTCCTGGCGGAACGGGCTATGGGTGCCGAAGCCGGCGTTGTTGACGAGGCTGGTGACGGTGATCCCGCGCCGGGCCACCTCCCTGGCCAGTGCTTCGCCCGCAGCCGGCACGGTGAGGTCGAAAGGCACCGCGGTGGCGGTGACCTGGTACTTCGCCGACAGTTCGTCGGCCAGGGCCTCCAGCCGGTCCGCGCGGCGGGCGACCAGCACGAGGTTCGAGCCCCGCTCGGCGAGCCGGCGGGCGAACTCCGCGCCGAGGCCGGCACTCGCCCCGGTGATCAATGTGGTCTGGGTGCGGTAGTCAATTGCGTTCATGGCGGTCGGGAATCGGCGTCCTCGCGGGTACCTCTCCCCTTCTCCTTTCAATCCTTGTGGCGGTCGGCGACCGTCATCTGGTGCCGAGGCAGACCCAAAGGCCCGTCTCGGCGATGGTCGTGACGACGAGGGTCGTCATCCCTGGCTGCTGGGCGGATCACGTCGACCGCGCCCTCGTGCTCGTCGCCGATCCGGCTCACGTGATGCGTCGCAGGATGCGGTCCTTGCGGCGGGTGTAGGGCGGATAGGCCACGCGCAGCGTGTCAGCCTGGAGCGGCTTGTCGAGGACGGACTTGATGTGACTGAAGGTGTCCAGGGAGTACGAGCCGTGGTAGCGGCCCATGCCGCTCTCACCGACACCGCCGAAGGGCAGGTCTGGCACGCCGAGCTGGGCGGTCGGGACACCGAAGGCCAGGCCGCCGGAGGAGGTCTCCGCGGTCAGGCGCCGCTTGGAACGCTTCGACGCGGTGAAGGCGTACAGGGCCAGCGGCTTGTCCCGTCCGGTGATGAAGGCGATGGCCGCGTCCAGGTCGGGGACCCGGACGATGGGCAGGATGGGGCCGAAGATCTCGTCGCGCATCACCGGGGAGTCGGGGTCGATGTCGGCCAGCACGGTGGGCGCGATGTAGCGGGCTTCCCGGTCGTGGTCGCCGCCGACGACGGTCCGGCCGTCGTTCAGCAGGCCGGCCAGCCGGTCGAAGTGGCGCTCGTTGATGATGTGGCCGTAGTCGTTGCTGTGGGCCGGATCGGTGCCGTACATCTCGCGGATCGCATCGCGCAGGTGCGCCTCTATCTCGGTGCCCGCCTCACCTATCGCGAGGACGTAGTCGGGTGCGACGCAGGTCTGGCCCGCGTTCATGAACTTGCCCCAGGCGATGCGGCGGGCGGCCGTCGCGAGGTCGGCGCCCGGTTCGACCACGGCGGGGCTCTTGCCGCCCAGCTCCAGGGTGACGGGAGTGAGATGGCGGGCCGCGGCGGCCATGACGATACGCCCCACCGAGCCGTTGCCGGTGTAGAAGATGTGGTCGAAGCGCTGTTCCAGCAGCGCGGTCGTCTCCGCCACGCCCCCCTCGACGACGGCGACGGCCTGCGGGTCCAGGACCCGGGGCAGCCAATGGGCGAGCAGGGCCGAGGTCGCGGGGGCGACCTCGCTGGGCTTGAGGACCACGCTGTTGCCGGCGGCCAGGGCGCCAATGACCGGCGCGAGCGCCAGATTGACCGGGTAGTTCCAGGGGCTGATGACCAGCACGACGCCCAGCGGCTCACGCACGGTCCAGGCCCGGGACGGCGCGAGCGACAGCGGCACGGAGACCCTGGCCGGACGCAGCCACCGGTCTAGATGACGCAGGGTGTGGTCGATCTTCCTGACGAGGAAGCCGATCTCCATCATGTGCGACTCGGTCGCGCTCTTGCCGAGGTCGGTCTGCAGCGCCTGCGCGAACAGGTCCTCATGCTCCGTCAGCAGACGTCTCAGCGCCTGCAGTTGCTCCTTGCGCCAGGTCACGGGCTTGGTATGGCCGGTATTGAACGTGGCCCGCAGTCGCGCGACGGTCTCGGCCGCACGGGCCACCTCAGGTGCGATGTCCGGCTGACCGCCGGCGGGTGCGTTGGTGTTCATACCCACACCATATACGAAACGAAAGATTTTCGTTTCGTTTGTTTGTATACTAGGCGTGTGACCTACCCCACCATTACTCAGCGTTTCGTACGGCAGCCCGACCACCCACTGGGCTCCGCCGCATCTACGTCCCGCCCGATCCGCTCGGGAACCGCCCGATGACCGGGGCACAGGCACGCCGGGGACGCCCCCGCGACGCCTCCCGCGACCGGGCGCTGCTGGATGCGACGATGGCCGTTCTGACCGAGAGCGGTTACCGCGCGCTCACCACCGCCGCCGTCGCGTCCCGTGCGGGAGTGTCCACCGCCACCCTCTACCGCCGCTGGCCGTCCAAGGAGGTCATGGTCGTCGATGCAGCCGCCGCCTACGCCCAGGAACTCACGACACACACCGACACCGGCACGCTCGAAGGCGACCTCCGCGCCCTGCTCCGGGACAAAGCGGCGTCCTTGACCGGGAGAGAAGGAGGGGTGTTGCAGACCTTGATCGGCGAGGCCCCGCACAACACCCCGCTCGCCGAGGCCCTCACGAACGCTTTCGTGCTGCCCATCCGCCGGCGCATGGAAGAGATCACGCAACGTGCGGTGGAGCGAGGCGAGATCCCACCGGTGGAGCACGCCGACCTGCTCGGCGACCTGGTCCTCGGTCCCATGGTCAGCAGGTTCTTCCTCACCCCGCTGCCGCCGGACGAGGTGGACGCGGCAACCGCGGCGGAGACCGCCGACCGCCTGCTGCCCTTCCTCCTGCGCGCCATCGGGTACGAGGAACGCGTCTGAGCGAAGGCGGCCCCCGAACGTGTCCGGGAAGGGCGAGTTCATCGGGCCGCCTTCCGAGCAGCCAAGCCGCCAGGAATCAGCGAAAGCCCGAATGACGCAATGAGGTTAATTCTTTTAGTTAGGTCACTCAAACCCATGTGGCCTTCGCCATACCCTCACCCTCTGGCGCATTGAGGCAACCTCTGAGGGAATCGTGAAGTGAGCAAATGGCTTACAGTTGTTTCAGAGATGAGGCCTCACATGTCACAGTCAGCAGGCAACACCGCAGCCGGCGTCCCCCAGGTGGACTGGACGGAGGCATTCGACGCGCGGTCTCAGGCGGCCTTCAATCAGGCCTTCGCCCCGGACGTCGTCCTGGAGGCGACACTGCTCACCCGCCCGATCGAGGGCCACGAACGGGTCGCACGGGCGATGACGGTGATGAGCAACATCTACGAGTCCCTGGAGTTCACCCACCAGGCGACCAGCGGCCGGCGCACCTACCTGGAGTGGACCGCGCAGGCCCTCGGCGGACTGCGGCTGAAGGGCGTGACCGTTCTCGTCCGCGACGAACAGGGCCGTATCACGACGGTGGCCATCCACCACCGCTTCCTCAACGAGAGCCTCCTGCTCTCCGAACACGCCGGGAAGCAGCTCCTCGACGTCCTCGGCCCGGACTTCTTCTACGACCCGGCCGTCCGCACGCGCTGACGTGCCCGGTGAGCTCGTAGATTCTCCGGATTGCCGCAGGTCCTGGTGGAGTGCCACACGCCGCTGCTGTTGCGTGAGCGGTCGAAGAACGCCGTCGCGCAACGGGCGTTGCGGCAGATCTTGAGCCGGCGCCAGGTGTCCGCCTGCTGGGCCTGGAACATCTCAAGGAGCACCAGGGCGGCCACGTACCGCCACCCCTGTCCGCGCGGCTCCAGGACGACGCGTCCGCCGCGGTCCATCCGCAAGGCCGCCGCCGCGACATGAACGGCAGGCGCCAGGTCAGCGTCGTCGCCGCGTGGGCCGTCGCCGTCCGGTGAGGTCAGAAACCGCCTCAACTCGGCACGCAGACCGCGCAGTTCCTCGAGATCGTTCTCGGTGAGGCGCACTTGCGCGGCGGTCTGCGCCGTCTCCTGGGCCCAGCACTCCAGAGCCTGGTCCACCCATGCCTGCGCTTCGGCGAGGTCGCCCAGAAGATCGGCTGCCCGGGGGCGGCCGGCGGAGATGGTGTTGAGCAGGTCGTGCACCAGCGCCAGCCCGAGCGGTGCGGGATCGACCTCGTACCGCGTGGATGCGGACCACGCCATGGCCCTGCCCCCTTCACTCGTCGCCGTTGTGCCGACATGACCGTAGCCATGTGGCCACTGCCTCAGGGTACGGCACACCCGCCCGCTTGAACTGAAATGAGCTATAGGCTTACAGTCCTTTCAGTTGGATCGGCAACGCAGCCGCACGAAAGGTGTCGATCATGAGCTCGTCAGCCCCCGCAGCCCCCAAGACGCCCCTTGCACTCCGGAGCGGGAGAGCGGTGGCGGCACCGGTGTCGCGGCACACCTCGATGCCTGTTTGACCTCCCCTCGCTGACGGCCCGGGCCTGACCCGCTCTCCGCACACCGACCCGTGCTGATGACGTCGCCAACGACGACCACCTCACCCTGCCGGCCTCGCGTCGGCGCCCTACGAACAGCTATGGAACCCGAGCGGCTGACGCTCATCCGTAGGGGCCACTTCGCCTCGTACAGCACGTAGTTCCCCACCGCGGCGCAATCTGCCCGGGGGCTGATTCCACGAGCGCCTCTTCCGATGAGCCGCGAGCCCGCCCGCACTGTCCCGAGCCAAGGAAATACCATGCCCGTTCTCACTCACTCCATCGCTGGCGATGTCGCCACGATCGTCCTCGACAACCCCCCGCAGAACCGCTTGGCACCCGAGTTCGCCCAAGAGCTCAGCGAAGCCGTCGACGCCATCACGCGCAGCCAGGCCCGCGCCGTCGTGCTGCGGGCCGAGGGACCCGACTTCAGCTACGGTGGCGACTTCCGGCCCTGGCTCGACGCCGACCGCACCAGCCTGCGAGCCGACTTCGACCAGATCATGGCCGTGATCAACCGGTTCGAACAGCTCCCCGTCCCGGTCGTGGCAGCGGTGCAGGGGCTGTGCTTCGGCGGCGGGTTCGAACTCGCGCTGCGCGCCGACATCATCCTCGCCGCCGAGAGCGCCCGCTTCGGCCATCCCGAGCAGTCGCTCGGCATCGTCACCCTCCTGGGTGGGATCCACCGCGTGGCCGAACGGGCCGGCCGGGCCCGCGCCTTCGAATGGGCACTGACCTCCGAGCAGGTACCCGCCTCGGTCATGGCCGAGGCCGGGGTCATCAACCGCGTCGTCCCCGACGACGAACTGCGCACCGAAGCCGAGGCCTTCGCCCAGAAGATCGCCCAGGGGCCCACCCGGGCGCACGTCGTACACAAGGCGTTGCTGCGCGCCTGGGCCACAGGCGGCATCCCGTCCGCCGACCAGCAGCTGTTCGACCTCGCCGTCCCTCTCTTCGAGACCGAGGACGTCAAGGACGGCCTGGCCTCCGCCGCCAAGGCCCTCACAGAGGGCCGACCCCGGCCCGTTCTCCCCTTCAAGGGCCGCTGATCCCCCCAACTCCCCCACTCCCCCACTCGCTGCCAACCAGAGGACGCCACATGATCATCGACTCCGCGGACCTGGACGAGAAGTCCGCCTACAAGCTGCTCATCGGCAGCGTCATCCCCCGCCCCATCGCCTGGGTGAGCACCCTCTCCACCGAGGGCGTGGGCAACCTGGCCCCCATCTCCTTCTTCACAGTCGTCGGGCGCAAGCCGCCCCGGATCTCGCTGTCGATGCAGCCGCGCTCGGACGGCGCCACGCTCAAGGACAGCTTCGTCAACATCCGTGACACCGGCGAGTTCGTCTCCAACATCGCCACCCTGCCGCAGATCGAGGGGCTGCACCGCAGCGCCTTCGAATTCGAGCCCGACGTCGACGAGTTCGACACGGTCGGGCTGGAGAAGGTGCCGTCCGAGGCCGTTCGTCCGCCGCGTATCAAGGGCGCGCCCATCGCGTTCGAGTGCACCGTCGAGCACATCTTCTCGTCGCCCGACGGACTCAACAACGTCGTCTGGGGCAATGTGGAGCGCTTCTACATCCGGGACGACCTCTATGTGGGCGGCCGGATCGACTTCGGTGCCATCGCTCCGGTGGGACGCCTCGCCGCTGAATACACCCTGGTGAACAACACGTTCGTGCCACCGCTCGACCCCGAGGTGATCAAGGAGCACTCCGGGCGCCGGATGGAACGCCTGGACCAGAAGGACACGTACTACTCACCGATCGACACGCCCCACTGGTCGCCGTCCGGTTCCACCACCACCCTCGACTGACCGTGGGGTGGGGCCGGGCGGCCCTGCCTGCGGGAATCGGCTCGCCGATTGACCGAGGTCTCGCCGTACTTCGCGGGACCTCACGCGTTCTCGATGAGGCAGCACATGGCACGGAAGCCGTGCACCTGGCGCTGGGCGCCGATGCCGACCGGAGCGCACGTTTCTTCGCCTGCGGCATGCTCGGGAACACTCGCACCGCCATCGGGCTCCTGCCGGGAGCGGGGAAGTAGCCAGGAGGCAAGGAAGCCTTGCGGGAAGGCGAGGTGTCAGCGCACGCCAGCCGCGTCGAGCAGGGTGATCACGGTGGGGGCGATGAGTCCCGTCATCGTGTCGGCCCCGATCCCCGCGCGGGCGCTGGCGCCGTCGAAGACCAGGATCAGCTGCCGGGCCAGCAGGTCGGGGCCGCTCGCGCCGCCCTGATCTGCCTCGGCGCGGAAGAAGGCCGCCAGTTTCGCCTTGATCCGGTGCGCCACCTGGCTCGCAGAGTGACTCTGGTCCTTCAGCTCGATCTGCACAGCCAGGTACGGGCAGCCTCGGAAGTCGGGTGCGCCCGCCTGCGACTCCAACTGCTCGAAGACGTGCAGGATCCGTTCGCGGGCAGAGCGGCCGTCGGCCGCCGGGGGCAGGAGAGCGGCCACGAAGGGGGCAGTGCGCTCCTTCAGGCTTGCCGCCAGCAGATCGTCCTTGCTCTCGAAGAGCTGGTACATGGAGCGCTTCGACACCCCCGCCGCCTTGCACAGGGCCTCGACGCCGACGTTGACACCGTCTCGGTAGGTGAGCGTGGCCGCTGCCTCCAGCAGGCGCTCTCTGGAGCTTGATTTGACTTCGGTGGTCATATCGCGAGGTTAACTCGAATCGGACGAAATGAAAACCGATCGGTTTCCAGGGGGTTCGGGAGCCGTCCGGGCACCTGGAGTCCGCTCAGAAGCTCGGCGACGGCCTTGAGGGAAAGACCGTCGCCGAGCCCTGATGGTGTCGCCCTCCCCTCGTCCGCACGGGGGCGACACACACGGGGCCACTCCGCACAACGGCCCCGTCCTGGGAGATGCTGAAGGGCTTTGACTACACCGTGGTGGCGTTCTTCTCGGGCTCCGTCTCGACCGGGATGCGGTGCAACCCCTTGCGGTCGTACCAGCCCAGCACGCCGAAACCGAACAGTGCTGCCGCCACCAGGCCGGCCGCCATCATCACCCAGCCCCGGGTCAGTCCCGCGTCGCCCTGCGCGTCGAAGTAGAGGATCGAGCGGATGCCGCCGGTGATCTGCCGCAGCGGCTCGAACTCCGCGAGGAATCGGTAGAAGCCGGGCAGCGCCTGGATCGGCGTGGTGGCGTTGGCCGTCGGCACCGCCATTCCGATGAAGACCAGCGTGGCCACCAGCATGCCTGGCGTGCCGAAGACAGCGAGGAGGGTGAGCGCGCCGATCCCGGAGACCGCGACGGCGCACACCGAGTACAGCCACAGCAGCGGCAGGTGGGAGGCGTCCATGCCCATGATGCCGACCGCGCCGACCATGACCAGGGTGCCCATCAGCAGGGACAGTCCGGCCATGAGGGTGCTGCTGATGGCGAGGGTCTGCACCCGGGTCGCCCGGATCAGCGGGCGGTGCAGGCGCAGTGGGCCCATGTCGTTGTGGGTGTAGCCGAGGGCGTGGTCGACCTGGCCGCTGATGACGTTGGCGGAGAGCATGCCGCACACCACGAGGGTGAGCGCGTAGTAGAACGCCGTCAGGCCCAGGCCGCTGTGTGAGTCGAGGGGGTGGCCGTCCTTCACCGTGACGGCAGCCGGGTCGGCGAGCAGGACGCGGGCCGCGGCGGGCAGTTTCGCCTGCTGGGCGCCGGTCTGTGCGGTCAGCTCCTTGCCCACGTGCAGCGAGGCGTTGTCGGCCGCCTGCGTCGTCGCGACCCGCGCCAGACTGGAGCCCAGGCTGCCGGCCGCCTGGTTGGTCAGCACCGTCAGCGCCGGGCGGACCGGGGTCCCGGTGGGCGCGGTGCCGGTCAGTGCGGTGACGGAGGACGTGAAGTCGCCGGGCACGACGAGCGCGCCGTACAGCTTGCCCTTGCCGAGTTCCTCCTTCATCTCCCGCTCGTCCATCACCTTCCAGTCGATCTTGTCCCCTCCCGCGGTGGACTTCCTGATCGAGTCGGTGATCTGGGCCCCCAGGTTGACCTGCCTGCCGCCGACCGCGGCTCCCTTGTCGGCGTTGACCAGGCCGACGGGCAGCTTCTTCATGTGGCCGGCCGGGTCGATGTTGGCGCCGACGTACAGCACGGCGAACAGCAGCGCGAGAACGCCGGTGATGACGCCGCTGGCGATCCACAGGGGTTTCGCGCGCAGCACGCGGAAGGGGTGAATTCCATTCATGACTTACTCCGGCCTGGACAACACAGCTACATCGGGAGGAGACCGGACGGCACCATCGCAGGCCGGGGGCTTTCTGCCTCAAAACCGTTCAGCTCGGCTCGCGGCGACCGGGTGGGGACGAGCCCCCGCCGACGCCCCAGACAACGGAAACCGTCCGGTTTCCCGTCATCGTAAACCGATCGGTTTCCAAATGCCAAGTCGAGTTGGCCCCTCCTCGGCTAGTGGTCGGCGAGAACGGGCCACAGGGCCGCGACGATCCGGTCCGCGAGACCAGGGTCCCGGTCGCCGGTGCGCAGGTAGGACGAGTAGATGCTGCCGGTCATCATGTCGGCGATGACCAGCACGTCCATGTCCGGGCGCAGGACGCCTTCCTCATGCAGCCGCCGCAATGTGTCGATCAGGGGCTGCATCCGGGGACCGATCGCGTGGCGCCGTACCAGCTCCAGGAGACCGGAATTGTGCTCGGTCTCGGTCAGAACATGCCCGATCACCGTCATACCCCGGCCCGGAGGGGCGTACGGAACCGCGTACCGCAGCGCCCTCCCCAGCGCGTCGGCGGGCGGAAGGTCCTCCAGCGGGCCGATCGGGTCGCGCTCCCGCTCCTCCTGGAAGTTGAAGTCCAGGGCATCCACGACGAGGTCGTGCTTGTTCGCCCAACGCCGGTACACGGTGGGCCTGGTGACGCCCGCGTCGGCGGCGATGTCACCGATCGTCATGCGAGCGTAGCCGTCCGATACGAACCGCTTGACGGTCGCCCGCAGGATCGCCTTCTCCACGGACGGGTCACGCGGCCTGCCGGGGCCCTTGCCCCCCGGGGCTCTCTTCTCGTCGTTCTCGGCCATGCTCTACACCTACCTTGCCATTACTTTACTTGACAGCCATGTAACGATATTAAGATCGTTGCTGCGTACACGGAGATCCGAGCCCAAGGAGGAACGGTGCCAGGTCCCCCCACGGACACGGTCGTTGAACATACCGCTCCGTGTGGCGCCGACGCGGTCCGCGCGACGCGTCGGCCGTCGCCGTCCCACGTGGCGTCGGGCACGGCCACCGACGAGCACTGCGGGAGACCAGTACTCCCAAGGGGGCCGTTCATCCGCACATAGAGGGAAACGCCCCGCATCCCACCGCCACGCGGGCGGACCCGCGGACGTTGGCCGTCGATCCGGTACGCCCCGCAAGGGTGCGGGCCTTGTCGCTGGGACACCTGGCCCTTGCGCCGCCCCCTGACTCGAGACATTCCCTGCCCGTCGGCATGCGCGCACTCCGACGGGCCGCACCCGCGCGGCGGACCGCCCCGGCAGAGTCCTCCCGGCACCCGGGATGCCGTCCGGCACCGCCCCGCTCCCCCATCCCCCCCTGACGGAAAGTCGGTGAGAACCGGTGTCTTCACCATCCGAGGTTGGTTCGCTCGCGAACGACAAGCAGTTGCACGAGACGCTCCCGCTGGAGTCGCTCAGCGCGGCCGTACGCGAGTGCACGGAGGGTCTGGCACGAGCCGTGGCCCTGATCATGGAGGGGTACGCCGAACGCCCGGCCCTCGGTGAAAGGGCCCGGGAAACGGTGACCGACCCGGTGACCGGCCGGACCTCCCTGCGGCTGCTGCCGCGGTTCACGCAGATCACGTACGCCGAACTGTGGGAACGGGCCGGCGCGATCGCGGCCGAGTGGTGCCAGGACACCCGGCACCCCGTCCGGCCGGGGGACTTCGTCGCGGTCTGCGGCTTCACCGGCGTCGACTACACGACGCTGGACCTGGCCTGCCTGCGGCTGGGCGCGGTGACCGTGCCGTTGCCGGCGAACGCACCCCTCGCCCGGCTGGAGCCGATCGTCGGGGAGACCGGGCCGCGCGTCCTGGCGACCAGTATGGAAACCCTGGACACAGCGGTCGAGTTGGTGCTGTCCAGCGCCTCGAAGCCGCGGCTCGTGGTGTTCGACCACCACCCCGAGGTCGACGAGGAGCGGGAGAGGTTCGAGGCCGCGCGGCGGCGACTGGCCGAGGCGGGCCTCACCGCCGTCGACTCCCTCGCCGCGGTGACCGACCGTGGCCGCGGCCTGCCGCCGGTGCCCTTGTTCCAGCCGGATCCCGGTGAGGACCCGATGCGGCTGCTGATCTACACCTCCGGCAGCACGGGCACGCCGAAGGGCGCCATCTACACCGAGAGCATGCTCCACCGGCTCTGGGTGAGTCTGCCGTTGCCCACCGACCTTCCCTCCGTCGGCATCAACTTCATGCCCATGAACCATGTGTTCGGCCGGGCGAACCTGTACTCCACCCTCGGCAGGGGCGGAATCTCGTACTTCACCGCCCGAAGCGACATGTCCACCCTCTTCGAGGACATGGGGCTCGCCCGGCCGACCCAGCTTCTGCTGGTGCCGCGGATCTGCGACATGCTGCACCAGGAGTACCAGAACGAACTGGGCCGCCGCGCACCGGAGTTCAGCGACCGCGAAGCTCTCGACGCGGCGGTGAAGACGGACCTGCGGGAACGGTTCGTGGGCGGCCGTGTGCGCACCCTCGTGTGCGCCAGCGCGCCCGTCTCCCAGGAGCTGAAGCGTTTCGTCGAGTCGTGCCTGAAGCTGCCCCTGCACGACGGCTACGGGTCCACCGAGAGCGGCGTCGTGGTGTTCGACTCACGCGTGCAGCGGCCTCCCGTGATCGACTACAAGCTCGTCGACGTCCCCGAACTCGGCTACTTCACC
Organism: Streptomyces sp. NPDC006332; assembly: GCF_040612855.1. Classification (NCBI taxonomy): domain Bacteria; kingdom Bacillati; phylum Actinomycetota; class Actinomycetes; order Kitasatosporales; family Streptomycetaceae; genus Streptomyces; species Streptomyces sp. NPDC006332. Next base: position 17,351 of record NZ_JBEXRA010000030.1, on the reverse strand, counting down.
ACGGACTCCCCCTATCCCCGGGGCGAGTTGCTGATCAAGACGGAGTCCGTCACGCCCGGGTACTACAAGCGGCCCGAGACGACGGCCGAGGTGTTCGACGCGGACGGCTTCTACCGGACGGGCGACGTCATGGCCGAGACCGGCCCCGACCAACTCGTCTACGTCGACCGACGCAACCACGTACTGAAGCTCTCCCAGGGCGAGTTCGTCGCGGTCTCCCGCCTGGAGAGCGTCTTCGTCACCGGCCCGCTGGTGCGGCAGATCTACGTCTACGGCAACAGCGAGCGCGCCCACCTGCTGGCCGTCGTCGTCCCCACCGAGGAGGTCCTCGCCCGGTCCGCGAGCCACGACGAGCTGAAGCGGTCGCTGAGCGAGTCGCTCCAGCACGCCGCACGCCAGGCCGGACTACAACCGTACGAGATCCCCCGCGACTTCCTCGTCGAGCCCGAGGCGTTCACCGCGGAGAACGGTCTGCTGTCGCAGATCCACAAGAACCTGCGTCCGCAGCTCAAGGCGCGCTACGCGGACCGCCTCGAAGACCTCTACGAGGAGCTGGCGAGCGGTCGTGAGGACACCCTGCGTTCGCTGCGCGAGGCGGGGCCCGGCCAGCCGGTGTTCGAGGCCCTCCGCCGCGGACTCGTCGCGCTGCTGGGCTGCTCCGAGGCGGAACTGCACGAGAACGCGCGCTTCGCCGACCTGGGGATCGACTCGCTGTCGGCGATGTCCTTCTCCCGGCTGCTGCGGGACGTCTTCGAGGTGGAGGTGCCGGTCGGGCTGCTGCTCAGCCCGGCGAACGACCTGCGGGCCGTCGCGGACCACGTCGAGGCCGCGCGGGCCTCGGGCACGCGGCGGCCGACCTTCGCTTCGGTCCACGGCGCCGACAGCATCGAGGCGCGTGCCGCCGACCTCACGCTGGAACGGTTCGTCGACGCCGAGACGCTGAGGGGGGCCGATCGGCTGCGGCGTCCGACGGGCCAGGTGGCCCCGCGGACCGTGCTGCTGACGGGGGCCACCGGGTATCTGGGCCGGTTCATGTGCCTGGACTGGCTGGAGCGGCTGGCCAAGACCGGCGGAAGGCTGGTCTGCGTCGTACGGGGCCGTGACGCCGAGGACGCCGGGCGCCGCCTGGAGGACGCCTTCTCCGGTGGCGACGCCGACCTGCTGAGCCGCTACCGCGCGCTGGCGGCCGGTCATGCGGAGGTGCTTGCCGGGGACATCGGCGAGGAACGGCTCGGCCTGGACCCGGCCACCTGGAAGCGGCTGGCGGAGGACGTCGACCTCATCCTCCATCCCGCGGCCCTGGTCAACCACGTCCTGCCCTACGACCAGCTGTTCGGCCCCAACGTCGTCGGCACCGCCGAGCTGATCCGCCTCGCCCTCACCGGGAGGATGAAGCCGTTCGTCTACCTGTCCACCGTCGGCGTGACCGCCGGGTCCGACGTGGCGCGGTTCGCCGAGATCACCGACATCCGCACGCTGAGCCCCGTGCGCATGCTCGGCGACGGCTACGCCACCGGCTACTCGACCAGCAAATGGGCGGGCGAGGTCCTGCTGCGCGAGGCGCATGACGCCTACGGTCTGCCGGTGACGGTGTTCCGGTCGGACATGATCCTCGCCCACACCCGCCACACGGGTCAGCTGAACGTGCCCGACATGTTCACCCGCCTGCTCTTCAGCATCCTGACCACCGGCATCGCCCCGCAGTCCTTCTACCGCACCGACGACCAGGGCGGCCGGCGGCGGGCGCACTACGACGGGCTGCCCGTCGACTTCGTCGCCCAGGCCGTCGACACCCTCGGCGCACGCAACAGGGCCCGCCACCGTACGTACAACGTCGTCAACCCCCACGACGACGGGATCTCATTGGACACCTTCGTCGACTGGCTGGTGGAGGACGGCCACACGATCCGGCGCGTGGCGGACTACGACGAGTGGTTCACCCGGTTCGAAACCGCCCTGCGAGCGCTGCCGGAGACGCGACGCCGGCACTCCCTGCTGCCGCTGCTGCACGCCTTCGAGAAGCCGGGGAAACCGACGCTCGGCTCGGCCATTCCGGCCGACCGCTTCACGGACGCCGTCCGCGAGGCCGGGATCGGCAAGGACTGGACCGTCCCCCACCTGTCCGCCGACCTCATCACCAAGTACGCGAGCGACCTGCGCGGACTCGGCCTCCTCTGACACGGCCATCGCCGCCGGGACGGAACGCCGCGGAGCAGTACGCTCCCCGGCAGCAGCCCCCGGCGACGATCGCCAACACTTCACCCATCGCTCCGTACGGTTCGCGGACTTTCGACATCTACAGGTCGAACTCGAGGTGCTCGATGTCCGTGAACCGGACCTCTTCCAGGCTGCCGGCGCGGCGGCCGCCGTCCTGGAAGTAGACCTCCTTGAGTGCTTCGGCGGCGATCTCCTTGAGCTGCTGGTCGCTGGCGCCGGCCTCCTGGGCATCGAAGAGGCGGGCGGCGTGGACGGGCGGCAGCGCGACGGTCAGGTGCCGGATGCGGTCCTGGTCCGTCGACCCGATCGGCGCGGTGTAGCCGAGCCGGGCGCGGGTGTCGATGACGAGGCCGCCTGTGGTCGCCGCCTTCAGCCGGGCCCTGGCCCGGATCTGCGGCTGCCAGCGGGCCTTCACCTCGCGCTCCAGGCGCGCGGCGAGGTCCGGGCGGGGCTTTTTGATCTGGTCCTTGACGTACCGCTCGACGGTGCGCTGGGAGATCCGCAGCATCTGGGCGACCGCCTTGGTGCCCTTGAGCTGCTTGACCAGGTACCGCATCTGCGCGGGCGCGCTCTTGGGCGCCGGGCGGGTGAACGCCTTCTGCACCGCGGCTTCCAGACCGTCCCCGAACAGGCTCATCGTCGCCTTCTCCTACTCTCCGTTGTCGACGTCGGTGACGGTGCCGTCCTTGATGTACCGGGCGAGGTTGAGCTCCGGGGCGTTGAACCGCTCGCGGACCTCCTCGCCCCACAGCACGCTCTGGGTGCCCTCCCACTTCACCAGCCCGGGGTTCACACCGAGCTTGAAGCCACCCGGCAGCGGCTTGCCGTCCCGGTAGGGCAGGAAGTCCAGCGGGCTGGTGCCGCCCGCCGCGTAGACGACGCAGTCGGACAGGACCGCGACCGGGTACTGCCCGGTGAATGCCGCGTGCTTGACGATCTTGCGGTGCAGGTTGACGCGGGTGCGGGAGATGACGGCCGCGCGGATGTCGGGCCGCCAGGTGGGGCGGGAGAGGGCCCGCCACGGCTCGCCGGGCCGCCAGCCCTCGCCGCGGGGTCGCTCGCGCAGCTTGCCCAGGCCGCCCTTCACCGTCGCCTTGACCGCGGAGACGACGATCGCCAGTTCCGGGTCACGGCTCTGGTAGCCGTCCATCGCGGCGAGGAAGTCGGCCGGCGACAGGTCGGCGTCGACGCCGAGGTCGGCCATGGTGGCGAGGTAGGCGTCGCGCAGCCTGTTGTACCAGCCGTCCAGGTAGCGGCCGTTCTCGTAGCGGACGTACGCCTCGATCGGGCGCACCTCGTAGCCGAGCTCCACCGCGTAGGCGACGGTGGGCGTGGCGTACCAGGCCGGCCCCTCCGGCCGCTCGCCCTTCGGCGTGAACGGGCTGGGCAGCAGACTCGCGTCCAGGTCCGCCCACTTGTCCTTGCCGACCTTCACGCGGGACAGGTCGACGTGGGACAGGTCGACCAGCCACGAGCCGGGCAGCTTCGGGTCGAACACCGGCGCCCTGACGTGCGTGGGCGCACCGAGACCGACGACCAGGCCGTTGGCGCCGGCTGCGAAGGCCATGTTCACGTCGATGCCGACCAGGTGCCGCCGGGTGCACTCGGCATCGGTCATCGGCCGCGCCCAGTCGTACGCCTCCTCGAACAGCTTCTCGCTGGGTCCGCGGACGTGGAAGCGCGGCAGGTCCTTGAGGAGCGGATGTCCGTCGGGGGCCTCGCACGGCGCGCAGTCCACCGGATCCTTCCCGAGCGAACCGGGGTTGTGCTCGGAGTGCCGCTTGCCGTCGGCGTCGGGCTCCGAGGCCCGGGTCGGCGGGTGCAGGGCGGTCATCAGCTCCAGGCCGGTCACGGCGGTGGAGCCGCGTGGGGTCATCACCCGGGACGCGTACACGCCCAGCACGCGGGCGAGTTCCGCCGGCGGCAGCTGCCCCGTGTCGCCCCAGTGGCGGGTGTCCAGCGCGTTCCATGACGGAATGCACAGCTGCACGCAGGCCCGCTCCGAACCGGCGGCGGGGCGGTAGATCCGGGCCCACGGCCCGAACCCGCGCTTGGTCAGCTTCCATTCTGCTCGGGCCAGTTGCTTGATGACCTTGTGGCCCTCCGGGATCCGCCCGGCGAGCCGCTCCTCCTCGGTGAGGGCGACGGGGAGGCCGTAGCGCTCCAGCGCGGCCTTGGTGAGCACAAGCAGCGGGTCGGCGTCCTTGCCCGGGCCGGACAGCTTCGGCTGACCGAGCTTCGCCTCGCGCAGCGTCCAGTCCACCAAGGACGGGATCGACTTGGCGGGCACGTCCAGGACCAGACCGCCGGTGCAGTACGCGAGGACCTGGCCGTCCTCGACGTCGATAACGGCGAGCGGTCCGTTCTCGAACCGCGGGTCGGTGCCGCCCGCCGGGGTGTTGGCCGGGGCCCCCTTCCGCGCGGCCGGGCGGCGCGACGTCGATGTGCTCCTGGTGGTGTGCGCCGAGCGCGCCGCGGCCTGCTCGGTAGTGGTGGGAACGGAGGCGGGGGTGGCCTGGATGTTCTCGTTTTCGGTCGTGGCCGCAACCTCGGGGGCTGGGGCTGTGGACAGAGCCCGCTCCTCCGGGGAGGGCCGGCCGGTGAACGTGGCAGCCGACACTTCGGCCGGGGCTGCGGCGGACGCGGGCGCGGGGTAGAGCTCCGCGAGCCTGTTCAGCAACCTCGCGTACGCCTCACGTTCGGGGCCGCGCGGCTCGGTCGTCTTCTTGACCGACTCCCAGCCGGACACCGTCGCCCGGCGCACCTTCAGTGCGGCGGCCACGTTGTCCAGCGTCAGGCCGTGCGCGGTGCGCAGCCGCTTGCGCTCCTCGGCGGGCGGCAGCGGAGCGCGGGACGCGACCAGCGCGTCGACCGCGTCGAACAACTCGGACATCCAACACCTCCTGACCGGCACCCTATCCCATACACCGTACAAATCGCGTACGTTTTGCGTACGCGACACCTGAACCCATCACGGCCCCGGCACCCAACTCCTTGGACCGCGAAAACACGGTTCACTGCCCGGACTTGAGTGAGACACACCGGCGAATGCCGTCTCAGTCACGTCTCACTGAACGGCTGGCGGCGGCTCCTCGCCGAAGACCCACGGCGCCAACACCAGCAGCCAGCCATCCGGGTCCTCGAACGTGACCGCACCGCGCTCCGGCCAGTACGGGTTCGCGGCGGGAACCGGGCTGTGCCCGCGTTCGGTGAGCCGGCGGGACGCGGCGGCGACGGCCTCGGGGCCGCGGAGGTAGAGCACCAGCTGGTTTTCCGGATGCGGCTCGGGGATGCGGGGCGGGATGCCGTGTTGCAGCAGTTCCATATGTACCGGGGCGCCGGGCAGGCCGAGAACGACCCCGTCGTAGCCGTGGTGGCCGCGCCACTCGGCGAGTATCGGCAGGCCGACGACGTCGCGGTAGAAGACTAGTACTTCGTCGTACTTCGCGGTCGGCCGAGCGAAGCGAACGGCACCAACATCGAGATGAGCAGGCCAAGAGTGAGACATGGGCGTGATGCTCGCACCCGCCCTCGAGGAAAGACATCGGGCATTGGACCTACGACCCGCTGCCTACACCCGAGCACGAACGACTTTGGCCAGACACTCGGCTGGGGTTTCCCAGCCGAGCGTCTCGCGTGGGGGGCCAGTGAGTTCGGCGGCGACCGCGTCCAGGTCCCTGCGGATGTGCCGGGTCAGGTCAGTACGCTGCTGCCGCGGCCGGGGCCCGGCCGCCTGCCCGCTTCCTCAGCGGCGCCCCAGCACCTCGGCCATGCGGATGAACCCGTCCGTGCCGTGACCCAGGCCGATGACGCGGCGGGCCATGCCCTCTGCCGCGCGCATCAGGCCCGCGTCGATGCCATGCCCTTCAGAGGTCTGCACGATGTGGGCCATGGACGAGGCCGCCGAGGTGATCGGGTTGTCCTCGCCAGAGAAGTCGCCGCTCTCCACACCCTCCGCGGCCTGCTCGAAGAGTGGCGGGATGATCGCGCCTATGCCCTTGGCGAATGGAGCCAGCTCCTGTGCGGTGACTCCTTCAGCCTTGGCCACCGCCAGGGCATGGGCGTAACCCGCCATGGCGGTCCAGAAGATATCCAGCAGCGCGATGTCGTAGGCGGCTGCCCGGCCGATCTCCTCGCCAAGATGGGTGTGGGTGCCGCCCAGCACCTCAAGGACAGGGAGATGCTTGCGGTAGAGCTCCTCGGGACCGCTGTGGATGAAGACCGCAGCAGGCGTTCCGATGGTCGTGGTCGGTGTCATGATGGCGCCGTCCAGGTAGTGAATGCCGTGACCGGCCGCCCAGGCCGCCGCGTCGCGGGCCCTGGCCGGGGTGTCGGCGGTCAGGTTCACCACCGTGCGGCCCTTGAGCGCGTCGGTCACCGCATCGCGCCGCAGAATGGCGTCCACAGCGTCGTAGTTCACCACGCAGGCCACGGTCAACCCGCTCGCGGCGACCGCCTCTTCGGCGGATCGGGCGCCGACTGCGCCTCGCTCGACCAGGTCGCGGTTCCTGCCCGGTGTCCGGTTCCACACCGTCGTCCGCAGGCCGGCATCCAGGAACGCTCCGGCCAAAGCTCGGCCCATCGGCCCGAGACCCAGCACGGTGACGGCAGACTGTTGAGAGTGTGAAGACATGTTTGTTCAGCCTTTGCAGAAGTATCGGAATTAAGTGATGAAAGGGGCTCACGTGACGCGAAGCCGCGCCAGGGACACGAACGTCTGCGGGGTGACCGCCGCGATTGCCGTGATCGACGGCAAGTGGAAGACCGTTCTGCTGTGGCTGTTGGAATCCGGTCCGTGGCGCCCCGGGGAGCTGCGGCGTCGACTGCCGGGCCTCAGCGAGAAGGTACTGACTCAGTCGCTCCGCGAGATGGAGGCTGACGGACTGGTGCACCGGGCGGTGCATGACGAGCTACCGCTGAAGACGGTGTACTCGCTCACCCCGTTCGGCCGCGAACTCTCGGAGGCCCTGGGGCCCGTCTCGGATTGGGGACACCGCCGCCTGGAGAAGCTCGCCCAGGCACAGTCGGCCTCCTGACGCATGGTCACACCCGCCTCACTCGGAAACGGCGCCCCTCACGACGCCGTGTGACCAGGTTCCGCTCTGCCCCGCAGCACCGACAAGTACCCACAAAAAAGTGGGTATTGAGGGCTGTGGTCTCTGAACGCCGGGGCGTTCACGGAGGGGACTCGCGGCCGGGACGGGGAGCACCGAACGCACCCGCTCACCGGCCCGTGCGGGCATGGGTGGCTCCAGTTACGACATCAGCGATTCCGCTGACGGCTTTCCGGTGGTGAGAAGCTGTCCCGGCTTCCCTGTTTCGGACGGCTGTCCAAACGCCGCTGACGTAGTCCAGGCCGGTTCTGTCCATTCACACGTGAGCAGTGCCTGATGTGGAGCAGAATCGACGGATGATCAGAAGACCACGCCCGCCCCGTTCGGGCTCGACGCGTCCGACGCGCTGCGGAGACTTACACTCGCGACTGCGCAGGAGGGCCCCGGCTGGGAGACTGCTCCATGGTGAGTCCGATGCCCATGGACCTGGCCGGAACAGGGAGGCGGGACAGCTTCTGATCTTTAAGCCAAGAGCGGTCCCCAGCGACGCTCTAAGCCTGGTCTCAGGTTGAGCGGGGACAATGGGCGGCAAAAGCATCGACTGGACGGGGGCGGGCCGGCGTGCGGATCATGATCGCGGATGATGAAGCAGCCATCCGTGAGTCGCTGGAGCGGGTGCTTCAGGTCGAGGGTTACGACACCAGCACCGTCGCCAACGGTCTCGCCGTGCTCGACGGGGTCGATGGGGCCGGCGGTGACACGCTGGATCTGCTGATCCTCGACGTGATGATGCCCCGCCTCGGCGGGTTGGAGACCTGCCGGCGGTTGCGGGCCGCGGGTCGGGATCTGCCGGTGCTGATGCTGACCGCCCGTGACCAGGTCTCCGACCGGGTCACGGGGCTGGACGCGGGCGCCGACGACTACCTGCCCAAGCCGTTCGCCACCGAGGAGTTGCTGGCCCGGGTGCGGGCCCTGCTGCGCCGGCGCACGCCGACCGACGAGGAGTCGCAGATCCTGTCGTTCGCCGACGTCCGGCTCGATCCCGACAGGTTCGAGGCGTGGCGGGGCGGGCGACCGCTGCGCCTGACCCGGACCGAGTTCTCCCTCCTGCAGGTCCTCATGCGCAACGCGACCCGGGTCCTGACCCGCGACGCGCTGTTCGAGGCGATCTGGGGCTTCGACATGAGCGCCACCGCCAACAACCTCCAGGTGTACGTCAGTTACCTGCGCCGCAAGTTGGAGGCCGAAGGTGAACCGCGATTGATCTACACGCTGCGCGGCTTGGGATACACGTTGCGGGAGACTCCTCCGTGAGCAGGCTCGCCGGCCGGGAACCGCGCCGGCTGACCCGATGGTGGCGCCGGCGGTCCCTGCGGACCAGGCTGACGGTGATCGCGGCGACGGCCATCGCGGTCAGCGTGTTCGTGGCCTTCCAGGTGGCCAGCGAGTTGATGGACTGGGAGCTGCGGGACACCGCCGAGAATCAGCTACGCGCCGACTCCCACGTCCTGGCGACGGACGCGCAGCGCGCCGGTCTGGCACAGGTCCAGCTACCGCCGTATCCCGGATCCGGTCGGCTGGTGCGGGTCATCCTGTCCGACGGCTCGACCCGGACGCCGGCCGGCCAACCCGCGCTGCCGCCCGTCAGCGAGAGCGCCGGGCGCGTGGCGCAGGGCGCGTCGGCCGACCTGATGGAGTCGAACGACACCGAGGAGGGCTACCTCGTCTACACGCTGCGGGCGGGCGACGGCGCGGTCCAGGTGGCGCAGGTCGCCGATGACACCCCGATCAACCAGTTCGGGTTCGGCATGTTGCTGATCGGCCTGTTCTGCATGGTCGGCGGCGCCCTTGTCGGGCGGACCGTGGCACGGACCGGGCTGGCACCGATCGACCGGCTGACCGCCGCCGCGGTGCGTGTCGCGCACACCCGGGATCTCGACGCCGACATCCCGGATGAGGGCGGTGGGGAGATCCGGCGCCTGATCCGGTCGATCAACGACATGCTCGCCGCGCTCCGGGACTCCCGGCGGGCCCAGCGGCTGCTCGCCGAGGACGCCGCCCACGAGCTCAAGACCCCGCTCACGAGTCTGCGCCTCAACGTCGAGCTGCTGATCCGGCTCGATCGGCGCGGCACCCTGGACAGCGCACTGCCGGCGGAGAGCCGGACCCGGCTGCTCAACGATCTCGGCGCCCAGGTGGCCGAGTTGAGCACTCTTGCCGCCGAGCTGACCGACCTGGCGCGCGGTGACGTCAGCGACGAGAACACCGAGCTGCTCGACCTCGCCGACGTGGTGGGGGCCGCCGCGACCCGGGCGCGTTCCCGCGTGCCCGACGTCGAGGTCGCGCTCGACGTGACCTCCGTGTGGGTGAGCGGGCGTCCCGCCGCGCTCCAGCGGGCGGTGCTCAACCTCATCGACAACGCCGGCAAGTGGTCCCCCGCGGACCAGCCGGTCGAGGTCCGGCTCCGTGCCGAGGGCGCGTCGGCGGTACTCGAGGTCGACGACGCCGGGCCGGGCATCGACGCCGCCGACGTACCGCGGGTGTTCGACCGGTTCTACCGTGCCGACAGCGCCCGGGCGTTGCCGGGATCCGGTCTGGGGCTGTCGATCGTGCAGCGGGTCGTCGACGCCCACGGCGGCCGGGCCACCGTCGCCCGCTCCGCACGCGGTGGCGCGCTGCTTCGGGTCGGCCTTCCGGCCGTGGCCCCGCCCGCCCCGATCGCGCGGCTCACCGCCGGGGAGGACACCGCGGTGGGCTGACCGCCCCGGCGGCGCGGCGCAGGACAAGGGCGTGTTTCGAAAGTCCAGGGCGGTGCCCGCGGTGTCCGGTGCGTGCCCTGGGGGTCCCCCGGCCGGAGGCTGGGGGAGTGCCGGATGAAGGCCCTCGATGGGGCCCCCGCTCATGGGGCCCCCGCTCATGGGGGTCCCCCCGCTCATGGGTCCCCCCGCTCATGGGGGTCCCCCCGCTCGAGCGAAGCCGAGAGTGGGGGAGAAGCTAATCGGGTCCTTGGCCGGTGCGGCGAGGGTGCGTGCCGGGCGCCGCGGGTGCTGTGCGGGGCTTTCGAAACACCCCGGAGGGACGGCGGCCCTCGGGCATGGCCCCGCGCGGCTCACCGTCGGGGCAGGACACCTCGATGCGCCGACCCCAGCCCCCGCCGCACGGCGCAGGACAAGCGGCCCACCACCAGCAGGACACCGCGACACGCCGGCCCCAGCCCCGGCGCGTGGCGCAGGGCCAAAAGGCGGCGGCCGTCGGGCCCATGAAAAGATCCGGGACGGGCCTGGGGCCCGTCCCGGATCTCGTCCGTGCCGCCGCGCTCACCGTTGCAGCGCGGGCTCCTCGTCGTCGGCGCGCGACTGTTGACGGTCCGGCAGCTCCGCCGCTGGACGGGACAGCCGGCTCGGCCACCAGATCTGCCGGCCGATCAGCAGGGTGAGGGCGGGCACCAGGACCGACCGCACCAGCAGGGCGTCGAGCAGCACGCCGAAGGCGACCAGGAACCCGACCTCGACCAGCATCACCAGCGGAAGCGTGACGAGGACCGCGAACGTGGCCGCCAGGACCAGGCCTGCCGAGGTGATGACGCCACCGGTGGCGGAGAGTGCTTTGAGCATGCCCTCTCTGGTGCCGAGGCGCACGGTCTCCTCCCTGGCCCGGCTGGCCAGGAAGATGTTGTAGTCGACGCCGAGCGCCACCAGGAACAGGAATGCCAGCAGCGGCACCGAATTGTCGATGCCCTTGAACCCGAGAATCGTGTCGAAGACGAACACGCTGCCGCCGAAGGCCGCGGCGAATGAGACGATCACGGTGGCCATCAGGGCCAGCGGGGCCAGGATCGCGCGCAGTAGCAGCCCGAGGACGATCAGGACGACGACGAGCACCAGCGGGATCACCAGCTTCTCGTCCCTCTTGGTGGTCACCTCGGTGTCGAGGTTCTCCGCACTCGGCCCGCCGACGATCGCCTCCGCCCCGCTCACCGCGTGCACGGCGGTGCGCACCCGCTTGATCGTGTCGTACTCCGCGACGGTGTCCGGCGCGTCCTTCGGGAACACGGAGATGTTGGCCCAGCCACCGCTGGTCTGCTCCGGGACGGCCTGGGCCACACCGCGAGTGTCCTTGACGATGTCGAGCACCCGCTCCTGGTGCGCCGGCCGCGTGAAGATCGTTAGCGGCTGGCCGCCGAGCTCCGGAAAGTGCTGGCGGAGAACGCTGAAGCCGGTGACCGACTCCGGCGCGGACAGGAACTGGTCCTGCTCCCGCAGGTTGCCGGTGTTGCCCGCCAGCCCGAGGGCGAGCACGCCGAGGACTCCGAGCGAGCCGAGCGTCGCCACCCACCGGCGGCGGCTGATGGCGGTGCCGAGCCGTCCCCACAACCCCGGCTTCTCCTCCACGGCCGTGCTGACCCGCGGGACGGCCGGCCAGAAGATCCGCCTGCCGAGCACCACGAGCACCGCCGGGAACAGCGTCAGCATGGCCACCAGCGCGCACAGGATGCCGGCCGCGCCGATCGGGCCCAACCCGCTGGTGCTGTTCAGGTCGGCGACGAGCAGGCAGAGCAGGCCGGCGACCACGGTGGCCGCGGACGCGACGATGGCCGGCGCCGCGCCGCGCAGCGCGTGGACCATCGCGACTCGGACGTTCTCATGGTGGTGCAGTGCCTCCCGATATCGAGCGATGAGCAACAGCGCGTAGTCCGTGCCGACGCCGAACACCAGGATCGTCAGCAGCGCCGAGTTCTGGTCGTTGACCACGATGCCGAAGCCCTTGACGAGCAGGTAGACGGTCGCCATCGCGGTCAGTGCGGCCGCGCCCACGGCCACCAGCGGGATGAGCCACAACACCGGGCTGCGGTAGGTGAGGATGAGCAGGAGCGTGACGACGACGATGGTGGTGAGCAAGACCTGCACGTCGATGCCGTCGAAGACGGCGTCCATGTCGCCGTCGATCGCGGCCGGGCCGGTCACGTCGAGTTCCAGGCCGTCCGGGCGGTCCTTCGCGGCGTCACGTAACGGGCCGACGATGTCCTCCGGTGCGCCGTAGGTCGTGCTCACATCGAGGGTGAACATCATCGCCTTGCCGTCGGTGGAGGGACTCGTCGGTGGGCCCTCGTCGTCGCCGTCGGCCGGGGCCGCCACCTTCGGCGGGTACCGCTTGGAAAGGGTGTTGTAGTGGCGCTCGACCGTCGCGCGGTCGGCGTTGGTCATGTTGCCGGCGCGGTGGTACACGAAGACGAACGTGTTGTCGTCACCGTCGGGGAGACTGTCCTCCAGTACCGCGACCTTGGTGGACTCGGCGCTGGCCGGCAGGGTGTCCACGGCGCTGTCGGTGGTGACCGAACTCAACTTTCCGCTCAGCGGCACCATGAACACCGCCAGTGCCAACCACAAGCCAATCACCAACCACGGCACCCACCGGCCTGCCAACCGACCGACCGGCGCTTCCCCGGACGGCGCTATGTTGCCTGCCATCACTAGCCTCCTACACACAGGTTGCATCGCTCATCTGATGCCTACTTCCTAACGAGCGAACCTGAGACCACCGTTAGAGCCGGTGAAGCAACCGGCCCCGGCCGGAGGCACTCGGGCAGGTGCCGGCGGGCGCCCGGTCCTGTATCCGGCGGCGTGACATGGTGGCTGGACTACGACGTTGATCTGCCGGTGTTGGAAGGCCTGGCTGGTGGCGACCACCCTGCGGATGACACCGGTCGTCGAGTCGGTGGCGATTCCTTCGTGCCCCAGTTCCTCGACGCCCGACCACGCCGGCCACCCACGGGACAAGAGCCGCCCCGCAAATGTAACGCTCAGGTTACGAAACCGCCTTACGGCCTTCCTTCCTCCGCGATCCCGGTTTACGTTCCAGCGAAAACCAACCACATGGTAAGTGTTGATGCCCGGACACAGCCGCTGCCCGGGCATGCACAGACGCCCCGGCTGCCCGACCGCCGACGGTTCGTCACTCGTGGTACTCAGGAAGGCAGTCGACGATGACCGAACTCGCTCCCGGATTCCTCTGGGGCGCCTCCACGGCACCGCACCAGATCGAAGGCAACAACCTCAACAGCGACTTCTGGGCCAACGAGGGACTCATCCCGGGCATGGAGCGCAGCGGCGACGCCTGCGACAGCTACCACCGCTACCGCGAGGACATGCGGCTCCTCGCGGACGCCGGCCTGAACGCCTACCGCTTCGGCGTCGAATGGGCCCGCATCGAACCCGTCCCCGGCCTCGTCTCGCGCGCCGAACTCGCCCACTACCGGCGCATGATCGAGACGGCCTTCGAGCTCGGCCTGACCCCGGTCGTGACCCTGCACCACTTCACCAGCCCGCTCTGGTTCGCCCAGGAGGGCGGCTGGCTCGGCGACCGGGCCGTCGACAGGTTCCGGACCTACGCCGCAACGGTCGCCTCGATCCTCGACGGCGTCGAGTGGGTCGTCACCATGAACGAGCCGAACATGCTGGCCATCATGGTCGGCATGGCGCAGGCCATGCGGAACCAGCAGGCGGCCGGGGAGTGGCAGAGCCCCACCCTCGACAACGAGGGCCCCCGTCCGGCGCTGCCGGCGCCCGACGCGTCCATCGGCGCACGGCTCGTCGAGGCGCACCACGCCGCGCGGGAGGTGCTGCGTGAGCACACCGGCGCCAAGGTCGGCTGGACGGTCGCCAACCGTGCCTTCGTGGCGCGTCCGGGCGCGGAGGAGAAGAAGCGGGAACTGGAGCGCACCTGGGAGGACCTCTACCTGGAGGGGGCGCGCGGTGACGACTTCGTGGGCGTGCAGTCGTACTCCAGCCAGTGGGTCGGCGCGGACGGCATCGAGCCCTACCCTCCGCACCCGGACAACACGCTGGTGGGAAGCGCCTACCGGCCCGACTCCCTGGGGATCGCGGTACGGCACACCGCCGAGGTCACCGGCCAACTGCCGATCCTGGTCACCGAGAACGGCATCGCCACCGGAGACGACACCCGTCGTATCGCCTACACCGGCGAGGCCCTGGAACACCTCGGCAAGGCGATCGCCGACGGGGTGGACGTCCGCGGCTATCTGCACTGGAGCCTGCTCGACAACTACGAATGGGGCCACTGGGCGCCGACGTTCGGCCTGGTCGAGGTCGACCGCGAGACGTTCGAGCGCCGCCCCAAACCCTCTCTGGCCTGGCTGGGCGAGACCGCCCGCCGCGGCCGGATCTGACCAGCTCGCCACACGGAGGACAACATCGTGCAGGTTTCCGCACCCGACGTCTCGTCGAAGTCCCTGGCCGAACTCGTCTCACTGTCCGGACGCCGTGCCGTCGTGACCGGCGCGGGCCGGGGGCTGGGCCGGGCCGTCGCCGAGCGTCTCGCAGAGGCGGGAGCGGACGTGCTCGTCGCGGACGTCCGGGACGAACTCGCGACCGCCGTCGCCGAAGACCTCGGCGCCCGGGGACAGGGCCGTGCCCTGGCCGCCCACCTGGACGTCACCGACCCCGACAGCGTGGTGGCCGCCGCCGACCTGGCGGTCCGGGAGCTCGGCGGGATCGACATCTGGGTGAACAACGCCGGGATCTTCCCCAGCGTTTCCGCCCTTGAGATGTCCGGCAAGGCCTTCGACGAGGTGTTCGCCGTCAACACCCGCGGGGTCTTCCTCGGCTCCCGGGAAGCGGCGCGCCGGATGAGCGAGGCCGGGCACGGGGGCGTCATCGTCAACGTCGTCTCCACGGCCGGGTTCCGCGGAACAGCCCCCGGCCTCGCCGCGTACGTCGGCTCCAAGCACGCCGCACGCGGACTCACCAGCCAACTCGCCCTGGAGTTCGCGCCGTTCGGTATCCGCGTCCTGGGCGTCGCGCCGACGTTCGTACCGACCGAGGGAAACCTGGCGGCAGCCGCCGAGGCCGGGGTGGACTCCGAGACGATCATGTCCGTGATGCAGCCGGGCCCGCTGGGCCGGCTCGGCGTGCCCGACGACGTCGCCCGGGTGGTGCTGTTCTGCGCCAGCGACCTCTCGGCCTTCATGACGGGCAGCACGCTCCTCGCGGACGCCGGTGAAACGGCTTGACCGGCGCCGCCCCGACCGCCCCGACCGCCCCGAGCACCCGGTAGGAACCCCATGCTCTCGCCCCGCACCACTCCCACCCGTGATGTCGTCGGTCTTGACGGCCTGTGGCGGTTCGCCATCGGCACCCGGGCCGGTGCCGCCCCCTGGGCGTCACGGCTCGCCCCGCCGCTCGAAGTCCCGGTGCCCGCCAGCTACAACGACCTGTTCGTGGACCCTGAGATCCGTGACCACGTCGGAGTCGTCTGGTACCAGCGCGACGTGCGCGTACCACGTGGCTGGACCGGTGAGCGCGTGATCCTGCGCTTCGGGTCCGTCACGCACGCCGCGCAGGTCTACGTGGACGAACGGCTCGTGGCCGAACACACCGGCGGCTACACACCGTTCGAGGCGGACCTGACCGGCGTCGTCGAGCCCGGTGCCGAGTTCCGGCTGACCGTCGGCGTCGACAACCGGCTGACGAACGTGACCATCCCGCCCGGCACCGTCACCACCGGCCCCGACGGCCGCGAACGGCAGTCGTACCTGCACGACTTCTACAACTACGCCGGCATCGCCCGCCCGGTCCGCCTGTGCAGCACGCCGACGACCTTCGTCGACGACGTCACCGTCGTCACAGGGCGGGACGGCACGGCCGGCACCGTCGGCTACCGCGTGGAGACCGCCGGCGAGCACGCCGACACGGTCACCGTGCGGGTGCGCGCGACGGACGGGGCCGGCCTGACCGTCGCGGAGGGAACAGGCACCGAGGGCGTCCTGCGCGTCGAGGACGTCACGCTCTGGCAGCCGGGCGCGGCCTACCTCTACGACCTCGTCGTGGAGCTGACCGCGGACGGCGAGGTCCTCGACAGCTACACCCAGCCCTTCGGTGTCCGTACGGTCGAGGTCCGGGGCACGCAGTTCCTGATCAACGGCGAGCCGTTCTACTTCACCGGATTCGGCAAGCACGAGGACACGCCCGTCCGGGGCAAGGGCCACGACGACGCCTACCTCGTGCACGACTTCCAGCTCATGGAGTGGACCGGCGCCAACTCCTTCCGCACCTCCCACTACCCCTACGCCGAAGAGGTCCTCGACTTCGCCGACCGTCACGGCGTCGTCGTCATCGACGAGACCGCGGCCGTCGGTCTCAACCTGGGCGTCCAGGGCGGCCTCACCGGCATCCCGCCCACCCCGACCTTCGCCCCGGAGAACTTCGGCGGGACCACACGGGACGTCCACGCCCAGCACCTGCGGGAGCTGATCGAACGGGACAAGAACCACCCGAGCGTGGTGATGTGGTGCCTCGCCAACGAACCCGCCTCCAATGAGGACGGCGCGCGCGAGTACTTCGAGCCTCTGGTCGAACTGGCCCGCAAACTCGACCCGACCCGTCCCCTCACCTACTCCGCCGTCATGTTCGCGACCCCGCAGAACGACCAGATCGGCGACCTGTTCGACGTCCTGAGCATCAACCGCTACTACGGCTGGTACCTGTTCACGGGCGACCTCGCGACCGCCGAGGGATACCTGGAGCAGGACCTGCGCGGGTGGGTCCAGCGCTTCGGCAAGCCCGTCATGATGTCCGAGTACGGTGCCGACACCCAGCCCGGCCTGCACTCCGTCTGGGACGCCCCGTGGAGCGAGGAGTACCAGAGCGACTACCTCGCCATGTACCACCGTGTCTTCGACCGCATCCCCGAGTTCGTCGGCGAACAGGTGTGGAACTTCGCCGACTTCCAGACCTCGGCCGGTATCCACCGCGTCGACGGCAACAAGAAGGGTGTGTTCACCCGCGACCGGAAGCCGAAGTCGGCCGCGTTCGCCCTGCGGCGCCGCTGGCAGGGCCTGGAAGGCCGCAAGCCCGGCCAGACCGCGGCCGACTGACACCTCACCGGTTCGAAGGATGCGGACTCGTCCGCGGCGCGACGACAGGAAGCCGCCGGGTCGGCCGGCCCGCAGCGCCACTTCCCACCGCACACGGCCAGTTGGGCCGTTACGCCCGCACCGGAGTTCCTCCGCATCCGTCCCGCGCATCGTGCCATACGCCTGCTGCCGGCATGTAGCCAGGCACC
>NZ_JBEXRA010000029.1:0-118473 GCF_040612855.1 Streptomyces sp. NPDC006332 | reverse complement strand
GGTGGCGCCGAGGATGGGGCCGTTGACGGTGCCCATGCCTCCGAGGACTACCGCTGGGGCCGTCCGCCGACCCCCGTTTCCGGATATCAGGGCCGGGCGGGATTCACGCCCGGTCGCGGTGGCTGGTGTCGCACCAGGGGTAGCGGCGGCTGCGGCGGCAGGTGCACAGGGCGACGCGGAACCGGTCGGAGGACACCGTGGTGCCGTCCTCCAGTTCCACTTCCACCGGGCCCTCCACCAGCAGGGGCCCCCGGCGCTGCATCGAGATTCTGCGGGGCGGGTCAGACGGGGAGTTCGGCACGGACGACCACCAGCTCTTCCTGCTTGTCGGCGGGGGACAGCAGCCCGCGCCCCCGCAGCCATTTCTCCCGCCCCCGCAGCACCGGACCGAACGAGATCTGGCTGCGTCGGATCACGGAGGCCTTCAGTCCGGCGGTACGCAGGTGATCGAGTGTCCGGGCGGGGTCGCTGAGCCCTGAGTGCACCATCAGCAGGACCCCGCCGGGCCTGAGCAGCGTGGGTGCCTCCTGGCAGATCCGGTCCAGGACGACCCGCCCGTCGTGCCCCGCGTCCCACGCCCGGGCCCGGCCGCGGGGCGGCCGCAGGCCCGTGGGGGAGGGCACATACGGCGGGTTGGTGAGGATGAAATCGAAGGACCGGCCCAGCACCGGGGCGAAGAGGTTCCCGCGCCGGACGCGGATGGGCACGCCCGCCACCCGGGCGTTCAGGCGTGCCGTGCACACCGCACGCCGCGAGACATCCACCGCGGTCACCCGGGCACCGCGGCGGGCGGCCTCGATGGCCAGCGCCCCGCTCCCGGTTCCCACGTCGAGCACCTCCGCTCCCGGCGGGATCGGCTCTTCGGACAGGGCCCCGGTCAGCAGGGCGGTGTCCTCCTGAGGGCAGTACACACCTGGGAGGACCAGTGGAAGCACCAGTGGATTCACCACCTCCGAGTACCCCGGGACATTCAGGAGATTCCTGATGTTTCGGATGTCAGGGGCATGCGCAACGACGAGCGGCCCGCGTTCCAGTCGGCGAG
Organism: Streptomyces sp. NPDC006332; assembly: GCF_040612855.1. Lineage (NCBI taxonomy): Bacteria > Bacillati > Actinomycetota > Actinomycetes > Kitasatosporales > Streptomycetaceae > Streptomyces > Streptomyces sp. NPDC006332. The sequence continues at coordinate 117,431 of NZ_JBEXRA010000029.1, read as the reverse complement.
CAGCCGGGCGGCGAAACGGTCCTCGACATGTCCGGTGGCGTCGATGCCGAAGGCGACGTCCGGCGCGAGGTGCGGCTCCTGGTCGAGCAGACCGTCGATGACCTCATGGCGTACGACCTGCTCGTGGACCGCGTCGGCCTCGACGTGCTCGTCGTAGAAGAACTCGGCGGCGGCTCCGGCCCCCGTGCGCCGCATCGCCTCGGCCAGTCGGCGGGACCCGGGGGAGGAGGTGATCTCGACCGCCGCGAAGTGACCCACCAGGGCGCCTCGCAGTGAGCGGTGCAGCCCGAACAGGGACATCAGGTTCACGGTGGCCAGCAGCTCGGCCGAGGCCGCGTCCAGGTATCGGCCGTACGTGGTGTCCAGGCCCAGGTCGGCCATGAGGTCGGCGTACAGGCGGGCGTGCACGCGATCCGGGCGGCCCCCGCCGTACTCGTCGAACTCCACCGCCGCCATCCCCGCCTTGGCCCGGCCCCACAGCCTCGGCAGCACCCAGGCGTGCGGGTCCGCCTCCTTGAGGTGGTAGAGGGAGCGCTGGGCGGCGTACTCACGCACCTGCCACAGTTCGCCCCGGTCGCGCAGATGGTGGGAGACACCCGTACCGTCGACGGGCTCGACCAGGATCCCCGCGAGCGCGTCCTCGACGCTGTCGTGGACGGGGGTGTCCGCACGCAGCGCGGACAGGAAACGGTGTTCCAGCGCGGCCCGGGTGCGCAGCAGGTCCGGGTCCCACTCGCACTCCGGGGCCACGCCCGCGAAGCCGCGGTAGTGCAGCTCGTAGCAGAGGTACAGGGCGAGCTGGAGATCGTCGCCGTAGACGGGCGCGTTCGCGACGTCCTCGGGGCGCGGCAGCGGTCCGGCGCCCCGCAGGTACTGGGCGACGGCTGCCGAGACCGGCCCCCGTGGGGCCGGCAGAAGTGGCTCCTGGCTCTCGTGTGGCATGCGCGCCGGGTACCCCGCCGGTGCCGGGCCACCCGTCCGAATGGGCCCGCCCACGGGACGTGCCCGGACGGCGCGGCTCCTGCGAAGAGTCCCGCGGGCGCGCCGTCCGGGCAGGTCACTCGCCCTCGGACTCCTCCTGGGCTCGGGTGTTCGGGGTGATGGCCTCACCGGCCTCGCCGCGGCGTGAGCGCCGTTCGTCTGAGTCCTCGGTGCGGGTCTCGGCGTCCTCGATCTCCCGCAGGACCTCTTCGAGAGCGGTCTCGGGCGGCTCGTTCCGGTCGTTCTTCCCGGTGTCGGCCATGGTCGGCTCCCTTCTTCCGTCGTGGCTGTGCTTCTACGGCTTCCCCGTCCGGCCCGTTCCTCGCGGGTTTTCCCGGGTCAGCTCGTGGCGGTCGCGATGCGCAGCGGTACCGGGTCCGGCGGTGCCGCCTCGGTGCGGCGGGTGATCTCCGCCCACCAGGACGGCCCGTCCTCGATGTGCCGCAGCAGCACTCCCTCACGGATCGCCCACGGGCAGAGCGTGAGGGTCTTGATCCCGGTCAGCTTCATCGCGGTGTGTCCGACCACCGCGCCGGCCAGGCTCTGCGCGGCGCGCGGCGCGGAGATGCCGGGCAGCAGGGCACGGTCGGCGGTGGACAGGGCGGCCAGGCGGACGGTCGCCTCCCGCAGGTCGTCCCGGTGCAACCGGCGTTCCATGAACGGGCCGTGCCGCCCGGGCGCAGCACCGCACAGGCGGCCCAGTTGCTGGAAGGTGCGTGAGGTGGCCACCGCGGTGTGCGGTCCCTCCCAGCGGATCCGGGCCGCGGCGTCCCGCAGCTGGTGGCGGACCTTGCGGCGCAGCGCCCGGACCTGCTCCGGCGACGGCGGGTCCTGGCCTTCGAAGAACTCGTGGGTGAGGCGGCCCGCGCCGAGCGGCAGCGAGGCCACGAAGTCCGGCACCCGGCCGCGGCCGAAGGCCACTTCCAGCGAGCCGCCGCCGATGTCCAGCAGGGCGAGCGGCCCGGACCGCCAGCCCATCCAGCGGCGTGCGCCGAGGAAGGTGAGCTCCGCCTCCACCTCACCCGGCAGAGTGGACAGTTCGACCCCGGTCCGCGCCCGGACGGTCCGCAGCACCTCCTGGCGGTTCGGTGCGTTGCGTACCACCGCGGTCGCGAAGGCGAGCGGGTTCGCCGCACCCCACCTGGTCGCGGTCCGGCTCGCCTCGGCCACGGCGTCCACCAGCCGTTCGACGGCTTCGTCCGGAATCGACCCCCCCGGCCGCACCTGGTCGGACAGCCGCAGGCGCCACTTGGCGGTGTGGACCGGCAACGGAACCCCGTCCTCCGCGTCCGCGACCGCAAGTCTGACGGTGTTCGAGCCCACGTCCACCACGCTGATTCGCATAGCCCGTGGGTACCCAGTTGGCCCCGCGCCCAACGTCGAGGACCGCACGGGGGGCCGGGTACCGGCCAACTGCCCTGCCCCGCCGTCCGGTTGGGCGGGACCGGGTAGGTGCGGCGCCCAGCTGGACGGGAGCGTGCGGAGGGGCCGCCGTCTCCCTGCGGACGGCGGCCCCTCGGACCTGGCGGCTCAGACGGTTCGGGTCACATGTGGACGACGGGCGCGGCGTCCGGGTCCTGCTCCTGCACCCCGCGCCGGTAGAGCAGGCCCGCGATGAGCGCACCGGCGGCGAAGAAGCCCGCCGACCACCAGAAGGCGGTGGTGTAGCTCTCGATCGTCGCCTGGGCCCGCACCAGCTTGTCGGCCGGGTTCTTCCCGGCCAGGTAGTCGGCGGCGGCGCTGGCGGCCAGTGTGTTCAGCAGTGCCGTGCCGATCGAACCGCCCACCTGCTGCATGGCGTTGACCGTGGCGGAGGCGACGCCCGCGTCCTCGGCCCTTACTCCGCCGGTGGCCATCTGCATGGCCGGCGGCATCACCAGGCCGAGACCGATGCCGGTCACGATGAGCTGCGGCAGCACCGCGCTGGTGTAGGACGAGCCGACACCGATCCCGGTCAGCCACGCCATGCCGACGCCGGCGATCGCGAAGCCCAGCGGAATGACCGCCTTGGGCCCGATCCGCGGCACCAGCATCGTGGTGCCGACCTGCGAGGCCACCATCAGCGCGGCCACCATCGGCAGGAACGCCACACCGGTCTTGGTGGGACTGAAGCCCAGGTTCAGCTGGAGGTAGTAGGTGAGGAAGAGGAACACGCCGAACATGCCCGCGCCGGAGATCAGCACGGCGAAGAAGGAGGCCGCGCGGTTGCGGTCCAGCAGGATGCGCAGCGGCAGCAGCGGGTGCGCGGCACGGGTCTGCCACCAGGCGAACGCGGCAAGCAGCACACCGCCGGCGATCAGGAAACCCCAGGTGGCGGGCGAGTCCCAGTCGTGCGTCTCGGCGTTGGAGAAGCCGTAGACCAGGGAGAACAGACCGGCGGCGACCAGAACGGTGCCCGGCACGTCCAGCTTGGCGTTCGAGGCGTCGCGCTTGTTGGACAGCAGGACCCAGCCGCCCGCGAAGGCGAGGACGGCGATGACGACGTTGACGTACAGCGTCCAGCGCCAGTCGAGGGTGTCGGTCAGGACGCCGCCGAGCAGCAGGCCCACCGCGCCGCCCGCGCCGGCGATGGCACCGTAGACGCTGAACGCCTTGGCGCGCTCGCGGGCGTCGGTGAACGTGGTGTTCAGCAGGGAGAGCGCGGCGGGCGCGAGGAGTGCGCCGAAGGCACCCTGCAGGGCGCGAGCCGTGACCAGCATCTCGAAGTTGGTCGCGGCGCCGCCGACCGCGGAGACCGCCGCGAAACCGACGATGCCGATGAGGAAGGCCGGCTTGCGGCCGAACAGGTCGGCTATGCGTCCGCCGAGCAGCAGCAGTGAGGCGAAGGCCAGCGCGTACGCGGTGACGATCCACTGCCGGTTGCCGTCGGAGAACCCGAGGTCGGCCTGTGCGGACGGCAGTGCGATGTTCACGATGGTGGCGTCCAGGACCACCATCAGCTGGGCCAGGGCGATGACCGCGAGGATCCACCACTTCTTCGACGAGGCGCCGTCCGGCGCAGTCGCGGCGCCCTCCGCGCTTCTTTCAGTCAGCGTTTTCTGTGACATCGGGGAACCCACACTCCAGGGAAGTTGGTCAAGATGACAGGCACGTAAACGAAACTGTTTCGTACACCTGGAGAGTAGAGCACTTCCAGCGAAACGGCAACGTTTCGCTGCAAGGGGGGAAGCTCGGCCGTGTCCGCCTCGGTCCCGACGCCTGACGCGTCAGGCCATCTGGCGGCGCACCAGCTCGTGCAGCCGACCGCCGGTGTCCGCGAGGAGCTGGGCGGGCGGGCCCTGCTGGGCGACCTTGCCGTCCTCCATCACGATCACGCGGTCGGCGTCCATGACGGTCGACAGGCGGTGCGCGATGACGACGCGGGTGGCGTTCAGGGCCTTGGTGCTCTCGATGACCGTGCGCTGGGTCTCGTTGTCGAGGGCGCTGGTCGCCTCGTCGAAGAAGAGGATGCGTGGACGGCGGATCAGTGCCTGCGCGATCATGAGGCGTTGCCGCTGGCCGCCGGAGACCGCGCCGCTGCCCGAGACGATCGTGTGCAGGCCCATCGGCATCCGCTTGATGTCCTCGGCGAGCCCCGCCATCTCGGCCGCCGCCATCGCCTCCTCCGGCGTGTACGGCTCGGTGCCGCAGATCACGTCCAGGATCGAGCCGGTGAACGGCTGCGCGTGCTGGAGCACCACCCCGCACTGCCGGCGTACGGCGGACTGGTCGAGCGCGGCCAGGTCCTGACCGTCGTACAGCACACTGCCCAAGACCGGCGGGTCGAAGCCGATCAGCAGCCTGAGCAGGGTCGACTTGCCGCAGCCGCTCGGGCCGACGACCGCCACGAACTCACCGGGCCGGATGTCGAACGAGACGTCGTCCAGGACCAGCGGACCGTCGTCCGAGTAGCGGAACGACAGCCGGCGGGCCTCGATGCCCCCCGAGAGCGTGCCGGGCCGGGTGCTGGCCGTACGCACCTCGGGCGTGGCCTCCAGGACCGGCTTGATCTCCTCGAACAGCGGCAGCGCGGCCACCGCCGAGACGAAGGAGCCGGTCAGCTGGGTGACGGCCGTCAGCAGCATCGTCACCGAGGTGTTGAAGGTGAGGAACGCGGACGCCGACATCACCCCGCGCGCCGGGCCCGCCAGCAGCATGAACATCAGCAGGGTGCACAGCGGCAGGTACACCGCGCCCATCACCGTGGTGAGGTTCTTGATGCGCCCCACCTTCTGCTGGAGTTCCCGGCTGCGCGCGAACTCCGACGCCCAAGCCGCGTAGGCGTAGTTCTCGGCCGCCGCCACCCTGAGCTTCGGCAGGCCGCGCAGGGTCTGGAAGGCCTGGTTGTTCAGCTTGTTGCCGAGCACCACCAGCCGCCGCTGCCACCGCACCTGCCACAGCCCGAGCCCCAGGAACACCGCGGCGATGACGACGAGCATGCCGATCGCCGCGAACGCCATCGAGGCGCTGTACCAGAACAGCAGCCCCAGGTTCATCGCGCCCACGGTCACCGACTGGGCGAGCACCGGACCGATGCCCGCCATCATCCTGCGCATCGCGCTGATGCCCATGGCGGCGCTCGCCAGCTCGCCCGTGGAGCGCTCGGTGAAGAACTTCGTCGGCAGCCTCAGCAGCCGGTCCCACACCGCCGGTTGCAGCGTGGACTCGATCCGGCCCTCCAGGCGGAGGATCGTCAGGTTCTCCAGCAGCATGAAGGCCGCCGCCACCACACTGCTGACCATCACGGCGAGGCAGACCTGCACGATCAGCGCGGTCTGCGCCTTCGGCACGAACTCGCCCAGCACCTTGCCGGTCGCGATCGGCACCAGCGCACCGATCGCGACCGTCACCAGACCGCTGATCAGCAGGTTCCGCAGGTCGCCGCCGGTGCCGCGCATGCTGAAACGCAGCAGCCCGAGCGGCGTCAGCGGCCGGTCGGGCAGCGGACGGTAGAACATCACCGCACGCGGTTCGAACTCCTCCGCGTTCGCCTTCTCGATCGGCGTCTCCCGGCCGGTCGCCGGATGGACGGCCACGTACCCGCCGCGCCGCCACAGCAGCGCGACCGGCGCGCCGGACAGGGCCCGGTGGCCCACCAGCGGGCCGACGTTGTCGTGCCACCACCGCCCGTCCAGCCGGACGGCCCTGGTGCGCACGCGGGACGCGATCGCGACCCGTTCGACCGGGTCGAGACGGTCGCTCTCGGTGCCGGACTGCGCCGGCTCGGCGAGCGTGATCCCGGCCGCCTCGGCGACCAGCTTGCACGCGGCGTGACTGGCGTCCGCGTCGGCTGCCGTGGTGCGTCGGTCGGACCGCTTGCCGATCGACGCCAGCAGCGTCCGGTCGGCCTGCGCGCGGACCGCCTCACCGGCCTTGATCCCGGCCGCCGTGCGGGTCTCGTGGGTGTGCTCCAGCTGCTCGATCCAGCGATCCAGCGTGGTCAGCAGCCGGTACTGCTGATCGACCATGCTCTGCCACACCGCAGGGTCCATCAGCAGGTCGGCGGCCGCCTCGGCGCCGTACAGCGAGCCGTACTGCACACTGCCCGGCGGGACCTGCATCCAGAACACGTCGTCATCCGTGAGCGCGGCGGCCCGTTCGGTGGCCATCGGCGCCTGGAAGAGGATCGACAGGCTGCGGCCGACGCCCAGGGCGAGGGCGTACTCCAGCGGGCTCGTCGTCGGCGGCACGTACTGCGGGTTGCCGTACTCGTCATAGGACCAGGTCTCGGTGTTCGCGGGCTGGTACAGCTCGCGCAGACCGATCCGGCGCACCACACAGTCCCTGAGCGGCCGCGCCACCAGGGTGTGCTCGGGCCCGGCCACCGGACCCAGCAGAAGTGAGCCCGCCTCCAGGCGGCCCAGGTGGTGCCAGTGGCCCTGCTCGTCGGCGTCCACCGCGAACAGGTCGACGGCGCCGGCCGCCACCAGCCACAACACCTGCGGCCCCTCCAGATCGAGGCGGCTCAAGCCGGTGCAGTCCAGGGGCGCGCCCATGGACCCGAGCGCGCCCAGAACGAGGTCCGGCTCGTGTGCGGTCGTCATCTCACCGCTCCCTGACCAGCTCGGCGTACGCGCCACCGCGCGCCACCAGCTCCTCGTGCCGCCCGCGCTCCACGATCGTGCCGTGCTGCAGTACGACGATCTCGTCGCTGTCGCGCACGGTGCTGAGCCGGTGCGCGATCACCACACAGGCACAGCCACGCCTGCGCAGGTTGTCCATCACGATCAGCTCGGTCTCCGCGTCCAGCGCGCTGGTCACCTCGTCGAGCACCAGGATGCTGGGCCGGCGCACCAACGCCCGCGCGATCTCCAGGCGTTGCCGCTGACCGCCGGAGAAGTTGCGCCCGTCCTGCTCGACCTTGCTGTGGATGCCGCCCGGTCGCCGCACCACGACGTCGTACAGGGCGGCGTCCCGCAGCGCGTCCTCCACCGCGTCGTCCGGGATCGACGGGTCCCACAGCGCCACGTTGTCGCGGACCGAGCCCTCGAAGAGGAACACGTCCTGGTCGACGAAGGAGACGGACGCCGCGAGCGCCCCGCGCGGAATGTCGTCCAGACGCTGCCCGTCGATGCGGATCACGCCCTCCCATGGGGTGTACAGGCCCGAGATCAGCCGGGACACCGTCGACTTACCGCTGCCCGAACCGCCGACCAGCGCGACCTGCCGGCCCGGGCCCACGGTCAGGTCGAAGCCGGACAGCAGGGGCTTGTCCAGCGGGTTGTAGCCGAAGCTGATGTTCTCCAGCTCCACATGGCCCTGCAGACGGCGCGTCGACTCGCCGCCGCCGGGACGGCCGTAGAGCGGATCGGCCTGGAAGTTCTCCACGTCCTTCAACCGGGCCACGTCGGCGGCGAAGTCCTGGATGCGGCCCGCGACACCGTTGAGACGGGTGATCGGGGCGGTGAAGCGGGTGACCAGCGCCTGGAACGCGACCAGCAGACCGACCGAGATGCCGCCCTCCACCGCCCGCATCCCGCCGATCCACAGGATCAGCGCACTGTTCAGCGACGCCAGCGTCGGCGCGACCACGCCCAGCCAGGCGCTCGGCACGCCGAGCCGCTGCTGCTCCTCCAGCGTGGTCGCGTGCTGCCCCGCCCACTTGCGGAAGTAGCCGTCCTCACCGCCGGTCGCCTTCATCGTCTCGATCAACTGCAGCCCGGTGTAGGCGGTGTTGGTGAGCCGGGCGCTGTCGGCGCGCAGTTTCGCCGTACGGGTGGCGCGCAGCTTGATGACGACCCGCATGGCCACCACGTTCAGCAGGGCCACGCCGATGCCGACATAGGTCAGTTGCGGGTCGTAGGTGTAGAGGAGCACCGCGTACAGGACGACGACCACCGCGTCGACGCCCGCCGCCGCGAGGTCGCGGGCCAGGGTCTCGGCCACCTGGTCGTTCGACTGCAGGCGCTGCACCAGGTCGGCGGGGCTGCGCTGGGAGAAGAAGGTCACCGGCAGCCGCAGCAGATGGCGCAGGAAGCGGGCGCTGGAGAGGGTGGAGGAGATGATGCGGCCGTGCAGCAGGTTCGCCTGCTGCAACCAGGTCAGCACAAGGGTGAGCAGCACGGACGCCCCCATCGACGCGAACAGCACGCCGAGCAGGGAGGTCTGGCCCCCGATCAGGAACATGTCGATGTAGGTGCGGCTGAGCGCGGGCACCGCCGCGCCGACCAGCACAAGGAGCAGGCTCGCCAGCACCGCCGCCGGCATGGTGCCCGCGGTGCCGCGCAACCGGGCCGGCATCGCGCCCAGCACACCGGGCTTGCGTCCGCCCCGGGTGAAGTCCTCGCCGGGCTCCATCACCAGCACCACACCGGTGAAGCTGCCGTCGAAGTCCTCCATGGGCACGAAGCGGCGGCCCTTGCCGGGGTCGTTGATGTACACGCCCCGGCGGCCGAAGCGGCGGCCCATCCCGTCGTAGACGACGTAGTGGTTGAACTCCCAGAACAGCACGGCCGGCGTCCGCACCCCGGCGAGGGCGGCCGTGTCCATCTGCATGCCCTTGGCGGTCAGGCCGTAACTGCGGGCCGCCTTCAGCAGGTTGCTGGCCCGCGACCCGTCCCGGGACACACCGCACGCGATGCGCAGCTCCTCCAGCGGGACGTGCTTGCCGTAGTGGCCCAGCACCATCGCGAGGGAGGCGGCGCCGCACTCGACCGCCTCCATCTGGAGCACGGTGGGCGTACGGACGGTCTTCGCCTTGCCCTTGGGTACGGGGCGCTTCGGCGGCGCGGCACGGCGCCTGCCGCGGGTGTCCTGCGCGGTGGTCACGGCAGCAGCCAATCGACGGGATGCTGATCGGCCAGCCGGATCGAACCCGTGGCCGACGTCATGGAGGTGAGGGCGAACGGCGGCCCGTCCGCGGACGACCACTCGTAACCGCTCTTCGTGCCTGACGACTTGTCCAGCTTCACCAGCACGGCCACCGGCCTGCCGTCCTTGGTGAACTGCTCGCCGAGCTGGCTGTCGCCGAGGAACGCGGAGATCTGCTGCGCCGACTGGGCGGAACGGTCCACCGTCTTCACCCGACCGTGCAGCACGCCGTACTCCTGCGTCGGCACCGACTGGACGGTCAGGTCCACGGCGGCGTCCGCCGGGATGGAGGCAGCGTTCTCGGCGGGTACGTACACCGTCGCGTAGAGGGGGTCGGAGGTGCGGGCGATCTTCTCCACGGAGGCGACGTTCGCGCCGGTCTGGATGATCTGCCCGATGGTCGCGGCGAGCCCGGTGATCCGGCCCGCGGCGACCGTGCGGACCACGGTCACGCCGTCGGCCGTACGGACATGCAGTACGGGCGCGTCGGCAGGCAGCCGTTGGCCCTGCTCGGCGACGACCTCGGTCACCTGGCCGGCGACCGGGCTCTGCAGGATGTAACTGCCCTGCCCGTGCGTGAGGATCGCCGGCGCGCTCACCGTCGAGGCCACCGAGCCGGTGACCGCCCACACACAAGCGGCCGCCATCACGACCACCGTCACGGCCAGCACGAGCCAGCCCTGGGGGCGGGCGTAGCGCACCGGAAGGTCCAGCTCTTCGGGCGACTGGAGCTTGGCGAGGGCCTGTTGGCGGAACTGCACGGAACTTTCCCTCACCAGCGAAAGAGAGAGGACCGGCTCGCGCGAGCCGGCTGGGTCGGAGCACCCGAGAGTCCCGGAACCGCAGAGCGGCTCCGGGACTGAAGGATCACAGAAAGTGCGATCAGACGCCGGCGACCAGGTCGGTGACCGGGGCGGTGTTCAGGCCAGTGGCGCCCTCGACCGTGCCGACAGCGGTGTTGACCAGACCGGAAACCGGGGCAACGCCGTCCACCAGGCCGGTGACGGTGCCGAGGGCGTTGACGGCCAGGCCGCCGGAGACGTTGTCCAGCTCGGCGTCGGAGATCTCGACGGTCGCAACCTGGGGGGTGGAGTTCATGGGGGAACTTCCCTTCATATGGGTATTCACAAGGGGGGAGCGGCCCCCTCTGGGGGACAGAGGAACCGCCGCGACCGCAGGTGCCGGGCACCCGTTGCCGAAGAACCCTTGGCGGTCCCTGCGGTGCGATGGATCAAAGCACGCGACGGGTCCGCGCTTCCAATCAACCACCCGCCTCACCAGCGCACTTGTGACTCACAAGCACCGTTCGGTGCAGGTGTGCGCACCTGTTGGTGGCGACTTCTTCACATGGTGGGCGGCTTTCATCCATACGAGCGCTTGCGGCCCCGGGGGCGAATCCGACACTCCGCGCCCAAGGGGCGCCCCGTGTCCCGGGCATGTGCGGAACTGTCCCGCGAGGTGATCACCTCGGGTGGTCGGTGTGGAGATTCCCTGGAGGGAGGATTCAGCGCCACGATCGCGACCCAGCGTCGCCGACGTGTCGCCGACCGTGTCAGTGCGGACGGTCGTGTCGACCCGACGAGGTGTCAGCCGGGACGGCCGTGTCAGTCCGGACGAGGTGTCAGCCGGGGTGGCCGTGTCGGTCCGGACGACGTGTCAACCGGACGGCCCTGTCAGCTCGGACGCGCGCGGAGCGAGCTCGCCGGTGTCGCGATGCGGAGGACGTTCATACGGCCCCGGCTCGATGGCAACCGCTTCGATCAAGACATCCGTACCCACCGTCGAACGCCGGCAGGATGCCGATCGCCGCACCGTCGGTATCGGTGCGACGACGCCCCGGGCCGCCGTCACGGCGATCACGGCCGCGGTGCCGACGGTGGCCGCCGGAACCCGCCCCAGCGCCCCGCCGCCCTCTCGGGGCATCCGGTCCGACCTGGGAGGACGCGCCGCCGAGCGGTCATCGGCCAACTCCTCGATGTGTGTGCTCGATTCGGGAACGCAAAGGGCGAAGTCGGCGGCGAGGGCCTTGTCGGTTTCGGCGGTTGTCATCGGGATATGGGGGGCTGTCCTCCACGCCTGACCGGTGGGTGCCGGCCATGGCCGATTCGGTGTCGTGCGCCAGAAGATTGAAAACGGAATTGAACGCCCCGCGTACCCCGTGCGTACCTCCAGCCATCCAGGCGCCCCATCAACTGCCGCACCAGGCACCGGACTCCGGTCCCTCAGGAGGTCGAGAAGTTTGAGTCACAAGCGAATTCCGAAGCGCAAGGCCGCTATCGCGGCGGGCGGCGTAGTGGCGCTCGGAGCAGCCGCGATTCTGCTCCCCAACGCCAACGCGTCCCAGGACGGCGCTTCGAACGACGCCGCCGCCGCGCCGAAGACTCTGAAGGCGGCGGATGCCTCGGACCTCGCCTCGCAGCTCGCAGGTCTGCTCGGTGACGCCTTCGCCGGTTCCTACTACGAATCCGACAGCAAGCAGCTCGTCGTCAACGTCATATCGGGCGACAACAACAACGTGATCGTCCAGGCGGAGAAGGCCGGCGCCAAGGTCCGCGAGGTCGAGAACAGCCTCCCCGAACTCGAGGCCGGCGCGCAGACCCTGAAGGCCAAGGCGACCATCCCGGGCACCTCCTGGGCCGTCGACCCGAAGACGAACAAGCTCCTGGTGACCGCCGACAGCACGGTGACCGGTGCCAAGTGGGACAGACTGACGTCGACCGTCGACGGTCTCGGCACGAACATGGCCACCATCAAGAAGTCGGCCGGCACCTTCAAGACGTTCGTCTCCGGCGGTGACGCCATCTTCGGCGGCGGCGCGCGCTGTTCCCTCGGCTTCAACGTCACCGCGGGCGACGGCAGCCCCGCGTTCCTGACGGCCGGTCACTGCGGTGTCGCCGCCGAGCAGTGGTCGGACTCGGAGACCGGCGAGCCGATCGCCACCGTCGACCAGGCGACCTTCCCCGGCGACGGTGACTTCGCGCTCGTGAAGTACGACGACCCGGCGACCGTGGCCGCCAGTGAGGTCAACGTCGGTGGCGGACAGACCGTCCAGATCTCGCAGGCCGCGGAGGCCGCGGTCGGCCAGGCAGTGTCCCGGATGGGCAGCACCACCGGGCTCAACGACGGTCAGGTCCTCGGACTCGACGCCACCGTGAACTACCCGGAGGGCACCGTCACCGGGCTCATCCAGACCGACGTCTGCGCCGAGCCCGGCGACAGCGGCGGCTCGCTGTTCACCCAGGACGGTGCGGCCATCGGCCTGACCTCCGGCGGCAGCGGTGACTGCACGGCCGGCGGCGAGACCTTCTTCCAGCCGGTCACCACCGCGCTGGAGGCGGTCGGCGCGACGCTCGGCGCGGGCGACGCGGCCGGCGGCGCGGGTGACGAGGCCGGTGGCGCGGGTGACGAGGCCGGTGGCGCGGGTGACGCGGCCGGCGGTGGCGAGGCCGGTGCCGGTGAGGAAGCCGGTGCGGGTCAGGAGGCCGGAGCCGGTGAGGAAGCCGGTGCCGGTGAGGAAGCCGGAGCCGGGGAAGAGGCCGGAGCCGGCCAGGAGGTCGGCGGCGAGGAAGCTGGAGCCGGTCAGGAAGCCGGTGCCGGTGAGGAAGCCGGAGCCGGGGAAGAGGCCGGAGCCGGTGACCAGACCGGAACGGGCCAGAACAACGGTGTCGAGGGCGGCTCGGGTCTGAACGAGTCCCACTGATCCCGCAGCCGACGGCGGTCCGGACCCCCAGTCCGGCCGCCTCGGCCCCGCCGGCCGAGTCGATAGCGGTTCGCCCCCACTGAGCCGCTCTCGACAGTGCGAACCCACCCCGGCCCCAACCGCGGGTTCCGGCCGGTGGGGACCGGTCCGGCCCTTCGGCGGAAGGGCCGGACCGGTCCGTTTCATGACGCCCCTCGTCCCGCACCCGCTCGGGTGCCGGACGAGGGGCGTCGGTGTGCGAGCCGCCCCCTGAGAACTACGCGGCGGCCGCCCGGCCCGCGAGACGCGTGCGTCCGGGTCAGTCGGCCCGGTGGGCCCTCAGCAGCAGCAGGGCCACGTCGTCGACTCGCTCGCGGGTGGCCGCGCTGTGCCGGACGAGGTCGTCGGCCAGCCCGTCCAGCGGCCGGTCCCCGGCCCCGGCCAGGCGGCGCCCGAGATCCGCGAGCGCGTCCTCGATGTCGACGCCGGGCGACTCGATCAGACCGTCGGTGTAGAGGACGAGGACGGAGCCGGGGGCCAGGCTCACCTCCGTCGTCGGATAGGTGGCAGTGCCGTCGATGCCCAGCAGCGGTCCGCCCGCCAGGTCGAGCACCCGTACCCGCCCGTCCGGTCGGCGCAGCAGCGGCGGCGGATGCCCCGCCCGGGCCATCACGGCCCGCCCCCGCCCCGGGTCGAGCCGCAGATACAGACAGCTGGCGAACAGATCGGAGCCGAGGTCGATCAGCAGCCGGTTGGTGCTGCGCATGACCTCCGCCGGCGGCTGCCCGACCGCGGTGTAGGCACGTACTGCGGTACGGATCTGCCCCATCAGTCCCGCCGCGGTCACGTTGTGGCCCTGCACGTCCCCGATCACGGCCGCCGCGAGTCCCCGCGTCGGCACCAGGTCGTAGAAGTCACCGCCGATCTCCATGCCCTGCGTGGCCGGCAGATAGCGCGCCGCCGCCTCGATGCCCGGCAACGACGGCACCGAGTGCGGCAGCAGCGCCTCCTGCAGACCGTGCGCGAGTTGCTGCTTGGCGTCGTAGAGCATCGCCCGCTCCAGCGCCTGGGCGATCAGCCCGCCCAGACTGTTCAGCACCGCCCGCTCGTCCGCCGGGAAGGGGTGCGGCTCGGGATAGGCCAGCACACAGATGCCCACCGGGCGGCCGGAGGCGATCAGGGGTAGGTACGCCCAGGCGGCGAAGTCGTCGGGAGGCTCGTGCCGACCCGGGTACAGGCGCTCGACCTGCTCCCGGGACTCGAAGAAGCCGGGCACCCCGTTGGCCAGGACGTGCGTGCCCGGGGTTCGTTCCGTCAGCGGCAGCCCGTCGAGCCGCTCCACCACGTGCGGATCCGGGTATCCGCGATGCCCCAGCACCTGCAGCCGGCCCGCCCGGGACCCGAGGAGCACCAGGGCGTGACTGCCCACGGCGGGCGCGATCTCGTCCGCCACCAGCTGCACCACGTCCTGCACGCCTGCCGCCTCGGTGAGCGCGCCGGCCAGGCTCAGCACCTGGGAGATGGTGACCAGCCGGGGCGAGGCGTCGCCGGGCAACGGTCCGGACCGCTCCATCTCCGCCACGGCCCGTGCCCGGCTGATCCGCACGCTCAGCCCGTTCGTGCTCGGATACATCCGGAACGAGAGCCACTCACCGGGCGGCCGCAGCGCCACGAACGACGTGCTGTGCTGGCTGATCAGCGCGGCCCGGTATCGGTCCTCGTACACCGGGTCGTTGAGCCAGGGCACCGAAGCCCACAGCTGGGAACCGAGCAGATCACGGGCCGGGACGCCGATCAGCTCGGCCGCGGCCGTGTTGGCGAAGGTGATCCGGCCGTGCAGATCCAGCGAGCACAGCCCGTACGGCAGTCGCGCCACCATCCGCGCGGCCTCCACGGTGCCGAGCGTTGCCGCCGCGCCGCCCAGCGCGGGCGCGGCGGGCAGGTCCTGTTCGGTGTGCGGCGGGACGCTCTCCTCGGCGGCCCGCTCCAGCCGCACGGCGAGCCGGTCGCAGGATGCCGTCAGATGGTCCCGCTCGCGGTCGGACAGCTCCGGCGGATGTGCCCCGGGCCAGGTCACGAACACCGACCCGTACACCTTCGACTCGGTGGCGACGGGAACGGCGGCCAGCGCGAAGGGATACGGCAGCACCACCGCGATCCGCGGAAAGCGGGCCGCCATCTCCTGCTCCCCGCCGACCCACACCAGCCGCCGTTCCCGGGCCGCCTCGGCCACCGGGATCGGCGCGCTCAGCCCGACCCGTTCCCAGGGCGCGGCGAACGCCCGGGGCAGTCCCGCCATCACCGCCATCTCCAGCACCTTGCCGTCGGGCGCCAGCAGGTAGACCGCGCCGGAGTGCGCGTGGACCTCGTCCATCATCGCAGTGAGCGCCAGCGACAGCAGCGGTCGGCCGACGCGGGTCCTGGCGCTCACCGGCGGGTGGGCGGACGTCTGCCCCTCGGACACGCCGACCACCTCCTCGCAGGGCCCGCGCGACGGGTCTGTGGGATCAAATCTCCCCCTTGGCGGCCCGTCGTGCACGGCGAGGGCCCAGCCGGGCTGTCCGAGACCGGCCGCGGGAGGCCGAAACCCGTACCCGGGCACGGTAAGACGCCGTGACTACCCCGTTGCGCCCGGCACATGCCCCCACATTCGATGTGCGCGGAAGTGCGCGGGCGCCGTGCATGCGCCCCCGCGCCCCCTGATGGCCGATTCTCCGCCCTCACGAAGGGGCAGGGGCGCGAACAATGGGGCACGCGTTCCCCACCATGAATGGGTGTACGGCGAGCTGAAGGGGTGGCAGTGATCCGGGTGCTTCTGGTGCACGACGAGTGTCTGATGCGATCGGTACTGGCGGAATGGTTGTGCCGGGACCCGGAGTTGCGGGTGTTCGACACCCCGTGGCGCGGCGCGCGCGACCGGGTGCGCTCCGTCCGCCCGGACGTCTGCGCGGCCGACCTGGAGTGCTCGGACACCTACGGCATCCCGCCGCTCGGCGACCTCTCCGTGCGGGGCCCGGACCCCCTCTCGCCGGGGCTGCTCGTGCTGGCCTCCGCGAACCGGCCCGGACTGCTGAAGCGGGCTGCCGAGGCGGGGGCGCTCGGCTACGTCGCCAAGGAGGGCTCGCCGGAGAACCTGGTCCGCGGAATCCGGCTGGTCGCCGAGAGGAAACGTTTCGTCGACGACTCGCTCGGCTTCGGTTTCCTCAAGGCCGCGCAGATGCCGCTGACCCGAAGAGAGCTCAGTGTGTTAACCCTCGCGGCGGAGGGAGCCTCCGTCGCGGAGATCGCCGGGAACCTGCACCTGTCCCACGGGACCGTGCGCAACTACATGGCGGCCATCACCCGCAAGACCGGGGCCCGCAACCGCATCGACGCGATCCGGATCTCGCAGGGAGAGGGCTGGCTGTGACCGCTCCGGCCACCCGGGCGTCCAGCCGCCGACCAGTTCGCGGTACGGCGTCGAGCGGCGTACCAGCTCGTCATGGGTGCCGTACGCCGTGTGCCGCCCGTCCATGACCAGCACCCGCTCGGCCCGCCGGGCCGAGCTGATGCGGTGGGCGACGACGACCAGGGTGCCGCCCGGGCGCGCCGCGAAGGCCCGCTCGGCTCGTTCCTCCGCCACCGGGTCCAGGTGACAGGTGGCCTCGTCGAGCAGGGCGAGCGGGGCGTACGACAGATAGGCCCGGGTCAGGGCGACGAGTTGCCGCTCACCCGCGGACAGCGCCGCCGGATCCACCGGGGCCGAGGGCCCGCCGAGCGCGTCGAGCAGCGGGAGCAGTCCGACCGCCTCCGCCGCGGCGAGCAGCTCCCGCTCGGGGACGGGATCCGGCCGGAACAGATCGAGGTTCTCGGCGAGGGTGCCGGTGACGACGTAGGCCTCCTGCGGGACGAGCACCCGCAGCGCGGCGGCGTCCGGTCCTGGGACCGGCTTCCCGTGGATACGGATCGTGCCGCGGCGGGGGGTGAGCAGTCCGGCGACCAGTGCGGTGAGCGTGGACTTCCCGATGCCGCTCGGACCCACCACGGCCAGGTGCCCGCCGGACGGAAGCATGAGGTCGAGGTCCTCGACGACGGGCGCGCTGTGCGGGCCGTAGGCGAAGGCGATGGAGGTGAGGGACAGGGCGGGGTGGGGTGGCGGTGTCGGGGGGCCGGGTGGGCCGGGGAGCCCCGAGGGCGCCGGGAGAACCGGGAGATCCGTGACGGGGTCCGCGGTGGGCCCGTCGGGAACCGGCCGTCCGTGGCTGTTCGCGTCCGGTGCGGCGCTGCTGTCCCGGACCAGTCGTCGCAGTACCACCACCAGGCGGGAGCCGCTGGTGCCCAGGCCGTGCACCAGGTCGCGCAGGGCGGGAAGGAGGGACTGGGTGACGTAGGCGAGGGCGCCGACCAGGGCGCCCGTGGTGACACCGTGGGCGAGGAGCCAGGGCGCGGCGGCGAGCAGCAGCAGGATCGGCAGCTGGCCGCCGAGCGCGAGGGAAGCCACCCGCAGCACGCTCCAGCGGGCCAGTGAGCGCGCGGCCCGCAGCTCGGCGTCGATCCGGTCACCCGTCCCTGCCGCGATCTGCTGCTCGGCGCCGGTCGCGGTGATGTCCCGCAGGCCCGGACAGACGGTCCCGAGACCGTCGGCCAGCGCCTCGTCAGCGACGAGGAACGTCTCCTGGCGGCGGGCCAGCGGGCGGAGCGTCGCCGCGAACAGGGACGCTCCGGCGAGCAGCGGAGGGCCTACGACCAGCAGGAGCAGCGGGTCGAGCGAGAACAGGCCGACGAGCGCGCCGACCGTGGTGAACAGGAAGGAACGCGACACCATCACCAGCCCGGCGAAGGTGTCCCGGGCGATCTCCACCTGCTGGGTGAGCCCGGACAGCGCCCCGCCGTCCGCCTCCCGCACCCCGCGCGCCACGACCCGGGTGACGAGCCGGTCCCGGAGCGGTTCCACCAGCGCGGCCACCGCCGCGTACACCCGGGCGGTACCGTACGCGCCGACGACCACCCCGATCCCGGCCACCGCGAGCCAGCCGAGCCCGGTCTCCGTCCGTCCGGCCAGGAATCCCTCGTCCAGGGCGCGCGCGGGCGCGTACCCGGTGAGGAAGGTCTGCCCGGTCTCCAGCACGGACCAGCCCCCGAGCCGTCCGAGAACCCGCCGCCTGTCCCGCAGGAAGCGAAGCCCGAGCCGGAACAGCCCCTCGGTCACGACGCCACCGCCTTTCCGGGCGCACCGGGCGCACCGGGCGCGCCGGGTGCGCGGAGCTCGTCGCCCCCCGAGGGCGCCCCAGGCCCGTCCCCCTCCCCGAACACCGCCCGATAGCCCGCATCCCGCCACAGCTCCTCGTGCGGTCCCACCGCTCGCACGCGCCCCCCGTCCAGCCAGGCCACCAGGTCCGCGCGCGCCGCCGTCGCCGCGCGGTGGGCGATCAGGAGCCGGGTGGTGCCCGGGCCGTCGCCCACCAGGGCCCGGGTGATGTGCGCCTCGGTCACCGTGTCGAGGCTGGAGAGGGCGTCGTCGAGGATGAGCAGCCGGCCGCCGTGGGCGAACGCCCTTGCCAGGCCCAGACGTTGGGACTCGCCTCCGGAACGTGGCGCGTCGGCGACGGCGGTGGCGTAGCCGTCGGGCAGACGGCGGACGAAGTCGTCCGCGCGAGCCGTACGGGCCGCGTCCCGGATGCGGGCGGGGGAGGGGGAGGCCAGGCCGAGCCCGATCGCGTCCTCGACGGTGGCGCCGAGCAGCGCGGGGCGTTCGAAGGCGTGACTGATCGAGCGGCGCAGCTCGGCGTGGGTCAGTTCACGCAGCGGCACCTCGTCCAGCAGCACCTCCCCGGCGTCCGGATCGGTGAGCCGCCCGGCGACCGCGGCGAGCAGCGACTTGCCCGCGCCCGACCGGCCGACCACCGCGAGGGCCGTCCCGCCCGGCACCAGCAGGTCGACGCCGTCGAGCACTGCCCGCCCGCCGCGCCGGGCGACCACACCGCGCAGCTCCAGTCGGCCCGGGCCGGTAGGCAGACGTCGGGATCCGTAGGCGGGCGCGGGTTCCGTCAGGAGCTCGCCGAGGCGTCTGGTCGCCGCACGGGCCCGGGCCAGGCCCGAGAGCTGTCCGACGAGCACACCGACGCCGGCGGCGAGCACGGCGTACCGGGACGCGGCGAGCACCTCACCGACCGTCAGCCGATGCCGGGCGAGCAGAACGCCGGCCACGGCGACGATCCCGAGCTGGAGCAGCGGGGCCACGGCGACGGCCTGCCCGGCGGCCCGCCCCTGCACCTGCCACATCCGGTGGCCGGAGCGGGACAGTTCGGGCAGCGGCCGCAGGATCCGTGCCGTCTCCCGGTCCGCCGTACCGGCTGCCTGGATCGTGCGGTGGCCGCCGAGGGCCTCCGCGAGCGCGGACGCGATGCGCCCCTGCACCTCCTGGTAGCGGGTCACGCACTCCGTGGTGTCCCGGGCCAGGGTGCGCAGCAACACGGCGAGCACCGGAGCTCCGGCGAGGAACACGGCCGCGAGCCACGGGTCGAGCAGGGCCAGCGCCACCAGCGCGCCGACCGGTCCGGCGAGTGCGGCGAGCAGTGCGGCGCGCGCGGCCGGTGCCGTTCCGGCCTGTGCGGCGTTACCGACCAGACGGGCGACCAGGTCACCGGACCCGAAGCGGGCCGCCGATCGTGGGCCGACGGCCAGGACGTGTCCGGTGAGCCGACGCCGCAGCCAGGCGGTGGTCCGGGCGTCCACGGTGCCGCTCAGTACGGTCTGGCACGCGTCGAGAACGGCGAGCAGCAGGACGAGGCCGACGCAGTACAGCACCCAGCGGCTCGCCGGGGCCCCTGCGAGCAGCAGGTCGAGGGCCCGGCCCAGGGCGGTCGGCAGCAGCAGTGCGGCCCCGGTCGCGGCCGTGCTCACCAGGCACAGCACCACACAGCGGCCGCCGCTGTGCCTGGTGGCGTCCCGGCCGAGCGCTCCGAAAGGCACCGCGGAGTCGGCGTTCCGAGTCGTCATGCGGCTGCTGGCCTCGCATCCGATAGCGGAAGAGCGGAATAGCGGAAGAGCGGAGAAGCGGAAAGCGCAAGAGCGGAGAAGCGGAAAGGGCAGAGGCAGAAAGAAGGGACACCGGGCGGTCCCTCCCCCGTGGGAGCGGACCGCCCGGAGCCCTGAGACGATCGTCAGAGACAGAGCAGAACGCTGGCCGCGCTGATGCAGGACAGCAGGCTCAGCGTGCTGTTGCCGCCGCCGCCGGTGTGCTCGTCGGACTCCATCGTCTGCAGGTCGAGAAGTGCCATGTCGTTTCTCCTTCTGTGTCGTCCGTGGGGACGGGGTTGAATCACGACTCCGACAGGTCTGCGGAACCGTGCTGTGGGGGCCGCCCGAGCGGCGGCAGGAACGGCAGGTGAGCGGATTCCCGGGCGTCGAGGGCCGCGCCGAGCGCGAGCAGGCACCCTGCCGTTCCGGTGCCCAGGTCCATCGACAACCGCATCATCTGATGCCCGGGAAAGGCGAGTTGGCCCTGGTAGGACATCGCGAACCAGCCGAGCCCGGCGATCTGTGCGCCGAGCCGTTCGGTATCGGCGCCCGGCGTGCCGGTCCGGGCGAGGTGCAGGATCATCCCGGCGCGGCCCTGGAAGAGGCCGGGCTGTGCGTAGAAGCGTGAGGTGGCGGCCGTCAGTACGCCGGCGCGGGCCCGCTCGAAGGCGTCGACGACGTCGGCGAACTCCCCGTCGGTGTCGGTGATTTGGGCGAGCCAGTCGTCCAACACCATCCCGATGCCCACGCTGCCGTCGCCGAGGTAGGGCAGGGTCCGCCAGCCCTCGTCGACCTCCAGCGCGCCGCCCTCGCGGGTCGCGCAGCACTCCAGGTCCCGGCTCAGCGCCACCCCCGCCGCTGTCAACAGCCGTCGCTCGCCGGTGAGTTCGTACTGCCGCAGCAGGAACAGCGCGGGCCCGCTCGCACCCCGCAGCAGCCCCGCCCGCCGTCGCCGTGGGGTGTCCGGCAGCGGCTCCGTGAGCCGTCGTACGAGGAGGTCGGCGGCCTCCGCCGCACGCTCACGCAGCTCCGGTTCACCGGTCGTGCGGGCCAGTTCACCGAGGACCAGGCCGAGACCGGCCAGTCCGCCGTGCAGGTCGGAGGAGAGGTTCTGCCACCGTTCCCGCAGGATCTGGTCGACCAGGTCGAGGGCCCGCTGCCGGTGGCCGAGCCGGTCCAGGACGTGGGCGGCGCCCGCGAGACCGTCGTACAGGCCCAGCGGTGTGCCCGCGGGTGGCGGCGCGGTGCGGGCGAGGAGCCAGCGCTCGCCCTCCTCGTACCGCTCGGCGCCGACCGCGTCCAGTGTGTACAGCACACCGGCCGCTCCGTGCGCGAGGCCGAGCCCACCGCCGTCGGAGAACTGGGCGATGTCACCGGGGAAGAGCCGGTCGTCGCGTTCCGGGGTGGCCGAGGCGAGCAGCGCCTTGACCATCGAGTCACGGCTGTAGGGCCAGTCCCCGGGGTCCACGAACGAGGCGGCGTCCACGGAAAAGACGCGCTTCATGGGAGAGACCCGCTCCACGGGGGAGGCGGCGGACTGCGACGTGCGCGCGTCCACGTCCCGGGTGATCTCCGCGACCGCCTCGTCGAGGAACTCCCGTGGTACATCCGGAAACTGACGGGCGATCACCTCTGCCAGGTGGGCCGCTTTCCCGCGGTCGACCACGAACAGCGTGGTGACGGGCAGGAACAGGGCCAGCCGCAGGCAGGCCAGCGCGTAGCGGTCGACGTCGACGCCCGTGCGGTCCGGCGGGGCGAAGAACCCCGGGTGCGCCACCACCTGGCGGCCCTGCTCGGAGACGGGGGCCGCGGCCTCGAAGTCGAGCAGCGACACCGACTCCTCGTCGGGCGCCACCATGATGTTGAAGACATGCAGGTCGTTGAAGACGATCCCGCGCTCGTGCACCGCCCGCACGGCCCGTTCCACCGCCCCGTGGATCCGCACCGCCCACGCCGCGTACGCGGTCACCGCCGCCGGATCGGGATCCGCGGTCAGCAGCGGGTGCCGCTCGGCGAAGAACGAGTTGAGCGGGCGGCCCTCCAGGAAGTCCATGACCAGGAAGCGGTGGTCGCCGAGGGTGAACCAGTCCCGCACCTCCGGCACCACACCCGTCCCCGACACCTGCTCCAGGGCGTACTTCTCCCGCTCCAGGCGGGCGATCGCGTCGGCCCCGTCGGAGGCCAGCCCCGCGTGCGGCCGTCCCTCCTTCAGGACGACCTTGCTGCCGTCCCGGGAGTCGGTGCCCGCGTAGACCCCGCCGCCGTTGGAGAAGTGCAGCGCCTTCTCGATCCGGTACGGCAGCTCGCCCACCGTCGTGGTGTTCCGGGCCGCCAGATGCGGCTCCAGGAACGCCGGCAGGGTCACCCATTCCGGCACCTGGAACGACGGCGCCCGCCGGTCCGGCACCAGCCGGCCCTCGCCGTCCCGCACCGCCGGCACCAGCGAACCGCGCTCGTCGACGACGAAGGTACGCGCGAACGCGCCGTAACGGACGTACAGCGGACCGTCGTACCAGCGCAGATCGGTGAGGATGTACGGCCCCTCGTAGCCCTTCAGCAGATCGCCCAGCTCACGCAGGACGAGGTGCAGCTGCTCCTCGTCGGCCGGGTACACGGTGACGAACTTGCCGCTGCTGTCGCGGCCCGCGTACTTGGTGTTGCGCAGGTGCAGCAGGTGCGGGCCGGGCACGAACTTGAACGGGATGCGCCGGGGCACGCAGTAGTCCCACACGATCGCGGCGATCTCCTCGGCGTTCGCCCGGGTGGCCGAGGCGTGGATCTTCCAGCCCTGCGCCGGGCCGGACACCGGCGAGCCGTCCGCGTCGAGCGGCGTCAGCGTGAGCCAGTCGCCGATCCGCGCCGCGTCCCACCCCTCGGGCACCGGGCGCCGTGCCGTCTCGTACCCGGGCGCCGCCTCCTGTCCTCCCACGGACAGCCGGTCCGGCGTCTCGTAGAAGTGTCTGTCGGCGAGCGCGTACACCTCGTACCGCTTGTCCATGCGTCCCCCTCCCGTGGCGACGGCTAGAGCCTTTCAGTGAGGGGGTGGCGACGGACAGTCACGGCTGTCACGAGCTCGCCGTGCGGAACGCATGCGTCAAGTCATGTTCGGTCCGTTTCGAACGCCGGTGCCCCCGTGGACTCCACGGACCGCCCACAGGGGCTGCGCGGGTGCCGCATACGCGCTGTAATGGCGAATGTGGTCAGTGAGGGCGCTGCGGACGGAGGAAGGCGAACGCCGCATGCCGAAGTTGTGCTGAAAACGCTCACGGCCGATCCCGACTCACCCGAACGGCTGCGCCATGTACTCGAACTGGCGCTCGTCTTCGCCGGGGCGAGCTTCGCCGCCGTGTACGCCACGGGAGAGGGCGGCGACCCGCTGTGCCTGGTGGAGTCGGTCGGCCTGCCGAGGAGGCTGTACGGGCTGCGCGACAGCTATCCGCGCGCCGGCCGTTCCCCGGTGGCCGAGGCCCTGCGCGCCGGGCGGCCGGTGTGGCTCGGCCCGGACGAACTCGCCGACTGCCCGGAGTCCCGGCGGGCCGGGCCTCGGGAGTTCTTCCTGGCGGCGCTGCCCGTGCGGGGCGACGGCGGCGGGGCCTGCCTGCTCGCCGTGAGCGAGGAGCAGGCCGGCTTCGAACCCGACGAGCGAGCCTGCCTCGAACTGATCGCGGACGCCGTCTCCCACCCCGCCCTGGCCCAGCCCGCCGAGGGCGTCGAGCTGCCCTCGGGCGCCTTCAGCCTCTCCATGGACAGCGGCCGGGTGGAGGTCGGGGAGGAGGTCCTGGAGCTGTTCGGATTCGGTGCCGAGGACGCCGAGGAATTCGACGGCAAGGTCGAGACGCTGCTCAGGCTGACCGTGCCGGAGGACCTGCCCTCGCTGATGTCCGTCGTCGAGGCCGACCACATGTCCATCGGCGATCGTGAGCTGGAGTTCCGGGTGCTGCAGCCCTCCGGCCCGCCGAAGTGGCTGCGGCTGCGCGGGCGCCTCGTGCCGGGCGGCGAGGGGCGGCCGGTACGTCTGGTGGGCACCGTCAGTGACGCCTCCAAGCTGCGCTCCGACGTCACCGACGTGGCCCGGGTACAGCGCCTGGCCGCGGCCCTCGCCATCGCCGGCACGGTCCGCGACGTCGGCCAGGCGGTGGTCTCCGCGCTGCGGGGCCCGCTGCGGGCCGACCGGATCGCGCTCGCCGAGCTGGAGAACGACCGGCTCGTCGTCACCGTCCTAGACCCGCCCGAACAGGAGGCCTGGCCCGATCTGTGGCGCCGGGAGTGGCGCAGCGAGTGGCCCGACGCCCCGGTGCGCACGATGCCCACCCTCGCCGCCGCCCTGCGCGAGGGCCGCGCCCAGATCTGGCCCGCCGGGACCGTCCTGGAGCCCGCCCTCGCCGACGTCGGCCCCGGCGGCCTGGCCGTACTGCCCCTGCCCGCCGTGGGCCGCATGGCCGGAGCCTGCCTGATCGGCTGGGACGCCCCGCACGACTTCGGCCCCGACGAACGCGCCCTGCTCACCGCCTCCGCGGGTCTGGCCGGGCAGGCCCTGATGCGCGCCCACGCCTTCGACGCCGAGCACGAACTCGTCGGCATGCTCCAGCGCCAGCTGCTGCCCCGCCGGCTGCCCGAGCTGCCCGGTGCGGTCGCCGTCACCCGCTATCTGCCGAGCACCGCCGGTCTGGAACTCGGCGGCGACTGGTACGACGTCATCCCGCTGCCCGACAACCATGTCGCCCTCGTCATCGGCGACGTCCAGGGCCACAGCGCGGGCGCGGCCACCCTCATGGGCCAGATGCGGACCGCGCTGCGCGCCTACGCCGTGGAGGGCCACCCGCCCGACGTGGTGGTCTCGCGCGCCAACCGGCTCCTCGCGGACCTGGAGACCGACCTCTTCGCCACCTGCGCCTATGTCGACGTCGACCTGGAGGAGGGCTCCGCCTGGTGCGTACGCGCCGGTCACCTGCCACCGGTGCTGCGTCACCCGGACGGCGCAACGGAGATCGCCGAAGCGGAGGGCGGACCGCCGCTCGGCGTGCTGACCCAGGCCGACTTCCCGATGAGCCCCCTCAGGCTGCAACCCGGGACGGTCCTCGCGCTGACCACGGACGGCCTGGTCGAGTCCGTGGAGGCCGACATCGACGAGGGCATGGAACGCCTCGCCGGCGATCTGGCCGCCTGCGACACCGCCGACCTCGGACTGGTGGCCGACGCCCTGCTCGGCAACGCGCGCCGCAGCGACGACGTCGCCCTGCTCCTGGTCCGCTACGACGGCATGGCCTCCCGCCCGCAACGCGAGAGCTGGACGGTGTGGCGCGTCCCCCAGGCGGTAGGACACACCCGCCGGTTCACCCGCCGCACCCTGCGTGCCTGGGGCGTCCCGGACGACGCCCTGGACACCGTCCTCCTCGTCGTCTCCGAACTCGTGACCAACGCCCTGGTGCACACCGACGGCCGGGTCCGCCTCGACCTCACCCGCGTCAACCACCTGCTGCGCGTAGCCGTCGCCGACTCCTCCCCGCGCACCCCCGTGAAGCCGACCAGCATCAGCTGGGAGGCCACCGGCGGCCGCGGCATCCTCCTCGTCGAAGCCATGTCGGCGGCCTGGGGGGCCGTGCCCGTCAGCGGCGGAAAACAGGTGTGGAGCGAGATCGCACTGACCGGGTGACAACGCCCGGCCGCCCCCCGGCCCCTCACCTGAGCACCTGATCGGGTACATCCCGGACCCGCTCGGACGTTCGACACCACGGGTTTGCGCGGGCCGTCGGTGGGGACCCGGATGCACGGCACCGAAGGACGAAGCCGCCCCGGTCCGCAGTGGGCCGGAGGCAGGACGGCACACAGAAGGAAGATGAAGCGCCGTGACCGCGCAGACAAGTGAGCAACCAGTAGTCCGCAGGCCCGAGACGGGCTGGTCGAGGGCCCGCCGCCTGCGCGGCGTCCGTGCTCTGCGTACCTGCCTCCCGGCGGTCGAGGAGACCAGCGCGCCCCGCCCGGCGCAGACCGGCTCCGAGCAGAACATTTTCCGGGGCGAGGACTGAACCCTCCCGCCCGTCATGTCGTCTTCTTGACCGACGAGCTGCCCCACCGCCATGGTGCGTTCCCCGTACGTCGGGCAACGCACTAAGGTGAAGCAGATGAAGGCACTCGTGCTGTCCGGGGGCGCCGGCACCCGGTTGCGACCGATCACGCACACCTCCGCCAAACAGCTGGTCCCCGTGGCGAACAAGGCCGTCCTCTTCTACGGCCTGGAGTCCATCGCGGCAGCCGGGATCACCGAGGTGGGCATGATCGTCGGGGACACCGCCGCGGAGATCCAGGAGGCCGTCGGGGACGGCTCGAAGTTCGGGCTGGAGATCACCTATATCCCCCAGGAACGGCCGCTGGGACTCGCCCACGCGGTACTGATCGCCCGGGACTTCCTCGGCGACGACGACTTCGTCATGTACCTCGGCGACAACTTCATCGTCGGCGGCATCAGCGACCTCGTCGACGAGTTCCGCGGCAACCGGCCCGACGCCCAGATCCTGCTCACCCAGGTACCCGACCCGCGGTCCTTCGGCGTCGCCGAACTCGGCCCGGACGGGCAGGTCATCGGCCTGGAGGAGAAACCCGAGCACCCCCGCAGCGACCTCGCCCTGGTCGGCGTGTACCTGTTCACGCCGCTGATCCATGAGGCAGTGCGCGCGATCGAACCGTCCTGGCGGGGCGAGTTGGAGATCACCCACGCCATCCAGCACCTCATCGACAACCGGCGTGACGTCCGCTCCACGGTCATCAACGGCTACTGGAAGGACACCGGGAACGTCGAGGACATGCTGGAGGTGAACCGGCGGGTCCTGGAGACCCTGGACCGCCGCATCGACGGCGAGGTCGACGAGCGTTCCGAGACCATCGGGCGGGTTGTGCTGGAGGAGGGAGCACGCATCTCGAACTCGCGTGTCGTCGGGCCGGTCGTCATCGGCTCCGGCACAGTGGTCAGTGACTCCTACGTCGGCCCCTTCACCTCTGTCGCGGAGAACTGCCGGATCACCGACAGCGAGTTGGAGTTCTCGATCGTGCTGCGGGACTCGTCGATCTGTGGCGTGGGCAGGATCGAGGCCTCGCTGATCGGCCGCCATGTCGAGGTGACCCCGGCGCCCAGCGTGCCCAGTGCCCACCGTCTCGTCCTCGGAGATCACAGCAAGGTGCAGATCCATTCATGAACCTCCTCGTCACCGGAGCCGCCGGGTTCATCGGCTCCACCTACGTGCGAACGCTCCTCGCGTCCGACGAACCCGACGCCCCCCGCATCACCGTGCTGGACAAGCTCACCTACGCCGGCACCCTCGACAACCTCGAACTCGACCATCCCCGGCTGGAGTTCGTGCAGGGCGACATCCGTGACGCCGAACTCGTCGACAAGCTGACGGCGGACGCCGACCAGGTCGTGCACTTCGCCGCCGAGTCGCACGTGGACCGCTCGATCTCCGGCGCGGACGACTTCGTCCTCACCAACGTGGTGGGTACCCAGACCCTCCTGGACGCGTCCCTGCGCCAGGGCGTGCGGACCTTCGTGCACATCTCCACCGACGAGGTCTACGGCTCCATCGAGCAGGGATCCTGGCCCGAGGAGCACCCCCTGCGGCCCAGCTCCCCGTACTCCGCCTCCAAGGCCTCCTCCGACCTGCTGGCCCTGGCATACCACCACACCCACGGGCTGGACGTGCGCGTCACCCGGTGCTCCAACAACTACGGGCCGCACCAGTTCCCCGAGAAGGTCATCCCGCTGTTCGTCACCAACCTCCTCGACGGGAAGAACGTCCCGCTGTACGGGGAGGGCCTCAACGTCCGCGACTGGCTGCACGTCGAGGACCACTGCCAGGGCGTCGAACTGGTACGCACCAGGGGCCGCGCGGGCGAGGTGTACAACATCGGCGGCGGCACCGAGCTCAGCAACAAGGAGCTGACCGGCCTGCTCCTCGAAGCCTGCGGCGCGGACTGGGACCGCGTCGACCGCGTCACCGACCGCAAGGGCCACGACCTGCGGTACTCCGTCGACTGGACGAAGATCCGCGACGAGCTGGGCTACCGGCCCCGGCACGACTTCGCGGCCGGGCTCGCCGACACAGTCGCCTGGTACCGGGACAACCGCGCCTGGTGGGAGCCCCTGAAGCGACGCGCGCAGGGACTGTCATGAGGTGGCTGGTCACCGGCGCCGGCGGCATGCTCGGCCGTGACGTCGTCGAGGAACTCCGTGGCCGCGGCGAAGAGGTGACCGGCCTGGACCGTGCGGCCCTCGACATCACCCGGCCCGACGCCGTCGAGGACGCCTTCGCCGAGCACCGGCCCGACATCGTGGTCAACTGCGCGGCCCACACCGCCGTCGACGACGCCGAGACCGACGAGGAACGCGCCCTCGCGATCAACGGCGACGGCCCGCGCCTGCTGGCCCGTGCCGCCGCCGGACAGGGCGCCCGGCTGGTCCACGTCTCCACCGACTACGTCTTCTCCGGCGAGGCCCGCACGACCCCCTACCCGGAGGACCACGAGCCCGCACCCCGCACCGCGTACGGCCGCACCAAGC
Source organism: Streptomyces sp. NPDC006332 (assembly GCF_040612855.1). NCBI lineage: Bacteria > Bacillati > Actinomycetota > Actinomycetes > Kitasatosporales > Streptomycetaceae > Streptomyces > Streptomyces sp. NPDC006332. The sequence goes on along the minus strand of NZ_JBEXRA010000029.1, from coordinate 88,932 downwards.
TCGCCGGGGAACGCGCCGTGCTGCGGGAACTCCCCGGCGCGAGTGTCGTCCTGCGCACCGCGTGGCTGTACGGCGTGCACGGACGCAGCTTCGTCCGTACGATGACCGAACTCGAAGCCCGTCGTGACACCGTCGACGTCGTCGACGACCAGCGCGGGCAGCCGACCTGGAGCGCGGACGTCGCCGAGCGCGTCGCCGACCTCGGCCCCCGGATCGGCACGGACGCGAGCGGTATCCTGCACGCCACCAACTCCGGCGAGACCACCTGGTACGACCTGGCCCGCGAGGTGTTCCGCCTCCTCGGGGCCGACCCGGACCGGGTGCGCCCCGTCGGCAGCGCGGCCTTCGTCCGGCCCGCACCCCGACCCGCCTACAGCGCCCTCGCGCACGGCCGCTGGCAGCACCTGGGCCTGCCGCCGCTGCGTGACTGGCGTTCCGCCCTGCCCGAAGCCCTTCCCCGGATCCGCAAGGAGTCACCCGCGTGAAACGCCACGAGTTCCTCCGGGAGCTGCACAAGGTCAGCGCCAACCGCAACTACCTGGAGATCGGCGTCAACGACGGCCGCAGCCTGACGTTGTCCCGCGTCCCCAGCATCGCCATCGACCCCGCCTTCAAGGTGGTCAGCGAGATCCGCTGCGACGTCCACCTGGTGAAGGCCACCAGTGACGACTTCTTCGCCCGCGAGAACCCCCTCGCGCACCTCAAGGGCGGCCGGCACCCGGTGCGCAACCTGCGCCGCGGCCGCAGCCCGATCGGCTACTGGCGGGGCACCACCCTCGACCTGTCGTTCATCGACGGCATGCACCTGTTCGAGTACGCGCTGCGCGACTTCATGAACGTGGAGAAGCACTCCGACTGGGGGAGCGTGATCGTCCTCGACGACATGCTGCCGCGCAACATCGACGAGGCCGCCCGCGACCGGCACACCGGCGCCTGGACCGGTGACGTCTACAAGGTGGTGGAGATCCTCAACCGCTACCGCCCCGACCTGGTCACCGTCCTGGTCGACACGCAGCCCACCGGTCAGCTCGTCGTCTTCGGCGCCGACCCGGACAACACGGTGCTGGACGAGAAGTACGACGAGATCATCGCCGAGTTCGAGGTACCCGACCCGCAGAAGGTGCCCGAGGCGATCCTGGAGCGGGTGCAGGCGGTGACCCCCGAGACGCTGGTCCAGGCGCCGTTCTGGCGTCCGCTGGTGAAGGCCCGCAACCTCGGCATCCGGCGCTCCCGGGGCTGGGAGCCGCTGCGCAAGGCGCTGGAGCAGGTCGCCGTCAGCCGCTGAACCCCGGGTCGCGCAGGCCCACGCACAGGCGGCGCGGGTACGGTACCGCAGCAGCGGTCCGGACCCGCCCCGCCTGTGTACGTGCGACGCGCCGTCGGGAAGGCGAGCGGTCGGCCCGCGCGAGGCGCGGGCCCTCCCCGGTGGCTTTGCGGAACTTCTCGCCGCCAAGCCACCGGGCAGGCGCTCGCTCAGGCCCTCTTCGCCCTGACCCGGGCCGCGGTGGTACGCACCCGGACCAGGACCTGCCGCGCCCGCCGTGCGAGCCGCCGACCGACGCTCGGCCCGGACGGGCGTACCATCTGCACTCCGCCCGCCCCGGCGCGCACCGCGACCGGCAGCGCGAAGAAGCGCCGCTCGTCCGCCTTCGGCGCCGGACAGAACATGACCTGCCGGGCCGAGCCCGTGAGGTCACCGGCGGGCAGTACGGCCTCCAGCCGCGCCCGGGAGCCGTCCGGGGACAGTGTGCCGGGGATGTCCGAGGAGGTCGGGCGGGTGAGCCGGAGCAGCACCTCGGTGTCGCCGGGCACATGCAGCGGCAGGGACGCGCGCAGCCGGTCGCCGGTGACGGTGACGTCGTCGGCGCCGAGCTCGAACAGGCCGAGGCGCTTGCTCGCGCGGTCCACGTCCAGGGCGAGATGACCCCGGTCGGTCCAGTACGGCAGCAGCACCCGGTCGGCCACCACACCGGCCGAGGTGGCCGCCTGGCTCCGACGCGGCACGGGGCCGAGCCGGCATTCCTTCGTCCAGCCGCCCAGCTTGACGCGGACGAAGACGTCCCACAGGCCGTTGCCCGGCGCGATGCCGCCGGCCGCGATGGCGGGATCGACGGTGGCGGTGGCCCGCAGCACCAGCCGGACCCCCTCGCCGTCCTCCACCGGGACGATCTCCCGGGTGAACTCGACCGGCTGGAAGTACTGCGCCGAGCTGGCACGTTCGCGGACCAGCAGGTCCGCCTTGGCCTTCCCGAACTGCTCGACGGTGTCGGCACCCACCCGTGCGACCGCGTCGGTCACGTCCCGCGGCGGACCTGCGGGCGCGGCGCCGGCCCGGGCGGCCGGGAACGTCATCGGCTGCCCGCCGAGCCGGTACTCGGCAGTCAGGTCGATCTTCAGCGAGCCGTCCTCCCACCGGACGGGCCCCGGCTCGGCGCGCACGGCGACCGAGGCCTCCCACTCGGCGAACGCCACCAGGTCGTCGAACCGGTCCGCGGCGATCAGGTCGGCGATGATCCGCTGGGTCAGCGGCAGCCCGGCCGCGACGCCGGGCTCGAAACGCTCCACGACGACACCGCGGATCTCCTCGAAGAGCTCCTTGCGGTAGTCCTCGGGTGCGTTCAGCAGGCGTCGGCCGCGCATCCGCTCGACCATCTCGTTGCGCAGCCAGCGCCGGTGGAGCCGGTCCCTCAGCGCGCCCGGCTGCGTGTAGCGCTCGACGACGTCGAGGGCCTCGCGCAGGTTCTTGAAGTAGCCGACCGGGTCGAAGCGCTGGAAGCCCGCGTTGGCGGCGTCGTCGCGTTTGACGTGGTAGTAGCAGACGTAGTCGCTGAGCACCGAGACGTTGTCCGCGCGCAGAAACGCCTCGGTGACGAAGACGTGGTCCTCAAGCCGCCGTCGCCCCTCGGGGAAGCGCAGCCCGATGTCGTCGAGGAACGCCCGCCGGAACATCTTGTGCGGGGTGAGGCTGTCGATCAGCGGGGCGTTCTCGACGCCGGCGTGCGGATGGTTGCGGCGGAACAGCTCCACCGGCACGGGACGGCCCTTGCCGGCCATCTTGCCGATGACGACGTCGGCGCCGTTGGCCACGCCGTAGTCGTACATCCGCTCCAGGGCCTCGTCGCCGAGGTAGTCGTCGTTGTCGACGAACATGACGTACGTGCCCTCGGAGGCGGCGATGCCGACGTTGCGGGGCTTGCCCGACCAGCCGGAGTTCTCCTGGTGGATCACCTTGACCTGCGGGTTCTCGGCGGCGAGCGCGTCGAGCCGGGCGGGGGTGTCGTCGGTGGAGCCGTCGTCGACGAAGACCATTTCGTACTCGTCGGGCGGTAGCGACTGCCTCAACAGTGAGGCGATGCAGTCCTCGATGTAGGTCCCCGGGTTGTAGACGGGAACAATGACGCTGACTTTGACCGGCATCGGCCTCTGGGCCCCCCTTGGGTCGCTGACCGCGTGGCGATATGTGCTGCTACGCGTGGGCAGATGCTAACGCCACCGGCCACGCCGTCCACCTCCGGCCCCCCGACAGCGCAACCAAGTGGCCCGGTCAGCCCAGTGGGTTGGCCGGTGGGTCCGGGAACGGAGCCGTCGCCCCCTCACCCGAACGAGAGAGGAACCGCCGGGGTCGTGCCAGGCCATGCCCCGCCCCTCGGCCTAGGCTGGCCCCGTGCGTCTGCTGTTGATGAGTGACACCCACCTCCCCAAGCGTGCCAAGGAACTCCCCGCGCCGCTGCTCGCCGAACTCCCGCGTGCCGACGTGGTGTTCCACGCCGGGGACTGGGTCGACACGGCCACCCTGGACCTGCTGGAGAGCCGCAGCCGCCGGCTCGTCGCCGTGTACGGCAACAACGACGGTCCGCTGCTGCGCGCCCGGCTGCCCGAGATCGCCCGTGCCGACCTGGAGGGCCTGCGTTTCGCCGTCGTCCATGAGACGGGTCCCGCCCAGGGCCGCGAGGCACGCTGCGCCGCCCGCTTCCCGGACGCGGACGTGCTGGTCTTCGGGCACAGCCACATCCCCTGGGACACCACCGCCCGCACCGGCCTCCGGCTGCTCAACCCGGGCTCCCCGACCGACCGCCGCCGCCAGCCCCACCACACCTACATGACCGCGTCCGTGGCCGACGGCACCCTCACGGACGTGACCCTGCACCCGCTGCCGCCGCGCTAGGCCGAGCGTAAATCCGTTGCCGCGCCGGCGCCGGACCTGCTGCACTTCACCTGACCTTGTCACCGCACATTCCAGGAGCACCCATGCGCGCATCGTCCATGTCCACCCCGGAAGGAATGACCCCCTCTTCAAAGGACATGACGCTTCGTGCACATGCTCAACCTCGGAATCCTCGCCCATGTCGACGCGGGTAAGACCAGCCTGACCGAGCGCCTGCTGCACTCGGTCGGTGTGATCGACGAGATCGGCAGCGTCGACACCGGAAACACGCAGACCGACACCCTCGAGCTGGAGCGCCGGCGCGGGATCACCATCAAGTCCGCCGTGGTGTCCTTCGCGCTCGACGACGTGACGGTCAACCTGATCGACACCCCGGGACACCCGGACTTCATCGCCGAGGTGGAGCGGGTGCTCGGGGTCCTCGACGGGGCCGTGCTGGTCGTCTCCGCGGTGGAGGGCGTCCAGGCGCAGACCCGGGTGCTCATGCGCACCCTGCGACGCCTGCGCATCCCCACCCTGGTCTTCGTCAACAAGGTCGACCGACGGGGTGCCCGCCACGAGGGCGTGCTGCGGGCCGTGTCCGAACGGCTCACCTCGGCCGTCGTCCCGATGGGAACGGTCGCCGGACTCGGCACCCCAGAAGCCCGCTTCGTCCCCGGTCTCGGCCCGGCCGCGCTCGATGTGCTCACCGACCAGGACGACGACCTGCTGGCCGCCTATGTCGAGGGGACGCTCTCCGACCTGCGGCTCCACGCCGCCCTCGCCGCCCGGACCCGGCGTGCCCTGGTGCACCCCGTGTTCTTCGGCTCCGCCGTCACGGGCGCGGGCGTGCCCGAACTGCTCACCGGGATCAGGGAGTTGCTGCCCGCCGTCGGCGGTGATCCCGACGGCCCAGTCTCCGGCACGGTGTTCAAGGTCGAACGGGGCCCGGCGGGCGAGAAGATCGCGTACGCCCGGATGTTCTCCGGGACCCTGCGCGCCCGCGACCGCGTGCCCTACGCGGACGCCCGCGAGGAGGGCCGGATCACCGCGATCAGCGTCTTCGACCAGGGCACCGACGTCCGCCGGGACGCGGTCCGCGCGGGCCGGATCGCCAAGGTGTGGGGTCTGGCGGACGTCCGGATCGGCGACGCCCTCGGTGAACCCCGCGGGGCCGACGGTCACTTCTTCGCACCGCCCACCCTGGAAACGGTCGTCGTCCCCGGGCCGGGCACCGACCGAGGGGCCCTGCACCTCGCGCTCACCCGACTCGACGAACAGGACCCGCTGATCGACCTGCGGCACGACGAGATCCGGCGGGAGACGTCCGTGTCCCTCTACGGCGAGGTGCAGAAGGAGGTCGTCCAGGCCACCCTCGCCGAGGAGTTCGGACTCGACGTCACCTTCCGGGAGACCACACCCCTGTGCGTGGAGAAGCCGGCCGGTACGGGCGCGGCGGTCGAGTTCAACGGGAAGGACGACAACCCCTTCCTCGCCACCGTCGGTCTGCGCGTCGAACCTGCCCCGGCCGGAGCGGGGGTGGACTTCGGGCTGGCGGTCGAACTCGGCTCCATGCCGTACGCCTTCTTCAAGGCCATCGAGGACACCGTGCGCGACACCCTCGGCCAAGGCCTGTGCGGCTGGCAGGTCGCCGACTGCACGGTCACCCTGACCGACTGCGGTTACTCACCCCGCCAGAGCCACGCCCACCAGGGCTTCGACAAGAGCATGTCCAGCACCGGCGCGGACTTCCGCGGGCTGACCCCGCTGGTGCTGATCGAGGCCCTGCGCCGGGCCGGCACCACGGTCCACGAGCCGATGCACCGCTTCCGCGTCGAGGCCCCCGCGGACACCGTCGGGGCTCTGCTGCCCGTGCTGGCCGCCCTGCGTGCCGTACCGCGGACCACCGGGACACACGGCGACTCCGCCGTACTGGAGGGTGCGATTCCGGCTGACCGGGTACATGAACTGGAACAGCGACTTCCGGGCCTCACCCGGGGTGAGGGTGAACTGGAGAGTTCCTTCGACCACTACGCACCGGTCACGCGAGGCGCGGTGCCGAGTCGGGCGCGCACCGACCACAACCCGCTGAACAGGAAGGAGTACCTGCTGAGGGTGACACGCCGGACCGGCGGATGACTCTCCGCTCCCTGTCGCGGCGGGCGAATGTGAAACTTACTCATCAGTCAGAAGCTGTTGACTGTTTCATGAAATCGCCGGACTGTAATGGACATGCCGAATATACGCGCGCGTCTGCTCGTTGTTCTGGTGGTCCTCTCCGGATTCCTGACGGCGGCGGGTGTCAGACCCGCCACCGCCGAAGCCCTCCCCGACTCCCTCTGGTTCGACGACACCCCCGTCACCGCGCAGAACGGCCGCTTCGCCGACGGTCTCGGCCGCGAGGTCGTCCTGCGTGGCTACAACGTCTCCGGTGAGACCAAACTGGCCGAGAACAAGGGCCTGCCCTTCGCCTCGACTGCCGACGCGAAGAAGTCGGCAACCGCGCTGAGAGCGCTCGGCGGCGGCAACTCGGTACGCTTCCTGCTCTCCTGGGCGTACGCCGAACCCGTACGCGGCCAGGTCGACACCGCGTACCTGGCGGCCGCCACCGAGCAGATGCGTGCGTTCCTCGACGCGGGCATCCGCGTCTACCCCGACTTCCACCAAGACCTCTACTCCCGCCACCTGTTCGATCCGGACAGCTGGTACACGGGCGACGGAGCCCCCAAGTGGGCCGTGGACGCCGGGAACTACCCGGACGAGAGCTGCGGGATCTGCCTGTTCTGGGGCCAGAACATCACCCAGAACGAGGCCGTGAAGAAGGCGACGTACGACTTCTGGCACAACGCGTACGGACTCCAGGACGCGTTCCTCACCACCGCCCAGAAGGCGATGGCGTACGTCAAACAGCACGTCAGCGCCGACGAGTTCGCGGGTGTCGTCGGCTTCGACCCCTACAACGAGCCGCACGCCGGTGTCTATGACTCAGGCCAGACCAGCCGCGCCTGGGAACGCGACGTGCTGTGGCCGTTCTACGAGAAGTTCCGCGCCCGGATGGACGCGGCGGGCTGGCAGGGCAAGCCCGCGTTCGCGGAGCCGAACCTGTTCTGGAACGCCAACATCAGCTTCCAGAAGCAGGAGGGTGGCCTGCTGGACGCCGGCACCCTCGGCCCGGACTACGTCTTCAACACCCACTTCTACGACCAGAAGGCCATCTCAGGGATCTTCCTGCCGGGCAAGGCGAAGGACGGTCAGTACTCGACCGACTTCGGTACGGTCCGCGACCGCGCCGCGGCCACCGGCACGGCCGGTATCGTCAGCGAGTTCGGGCACCCCCTGGCGGGCAGCGTCTCCGACAAGGCCCCCACGGTCCTCAAGGCGATGTACCAGGCACTGGACTCCCGGGTGTCCGGGGCGAGTTGGTGGGCGAACCCGACGGCCTCCGGCTCGGTGCTCTCCGGTACGCAGTGGCAGTGGGACATCTACAACGGCCGCCACCACGAGCTGATGAACGGCAACGCCGGCAAGGTGCTCACCTCCGGCGACGCCTGGAACGACGAGGACCTGTCGGCCGTACGACTCGACGACTCGGGAACGGCCGTGCTGCGCCAGGACGCCCGGCTGCTGGACCGCCTCTACCCGAGCGCCACGGCGGGCAGCACGGTGGCCTTCACCTACGAGGACCGCTCCCGGGACGGCTCGACGACCCTGACCTGGAACCCGGTCCCCAGTTCCCTGCCGAACGTCTCCCGGCTGGTCGGCACGGGCCAGTACGGCCTGCTCGTCTGGCGCTCGAACGGCTCCACCGCCCCCTCGGAACTTCACCTCCCGGCATCGTTCCCGACGGCGTCCACGACGGTGGTCTCCGACCTGGGCACGGTCTCGGGCCCGCCCTCGTACACGAAGACGACGCCGATCGCCGTGGCCGGCGAACCGGGCGGGAGCGCCACCCGGCGCCTCCTGCTGACCGCGTCCGACTCGGGCACCGTGCACTACGCGCTGGTCACGAACGGAGCGACGGCTCCGTCCGCGAGCCTGCTGAGCGCGGCGCGGGCGGAGCTGTCGTCCTGGGCGGCTTCGAAGATCAACTAGCGGACGGTCCCGTCCAGTCCGTCGGCACGTGGGCCAGGCGGACCCGCTGGGGGTGGTCGCCGACCGGGACGGACGCGACCTTCTGGCCTGTCGCGAAGTCGATCGCCGTGACCTGGTCGGCGCCGCTCTCCGAGATGACGCACCTCTTGCCGTCACCGCTCACCGTGGCCCAGTAGGGCTTGGAGGCGGTGACGAGCGGGCCCTCCTGGAGGGTGGAGCGGTTCACGACGGTCGCGTAGTCGTCCATCGTGCCCGCCACGCACAGCTTGCTGCCGTCGGGGCTCATCGAAAGGCCGTGGTGGCGCGAGTCGTTGACCCAGGTCGTGCGGTCCGTGCTGGTCGCCGGGTTCTTGGGGAGGGTCTTGACGCGGGTGATCTTGTCGGAGGCGATGTCGTACTCCAGGAAGCCGTTGAAGAACGACACCTGGAAGTAGAGCTTCGACTCGTCCGGGCTGAAGACGGCGGGGCGGACCGCGTCCGAGTAATCCTTCAGACCGATCGCGTCGAGCCGCTCGCGCATGTCGATCACCTTCACCTGCTTGAAGGTGGTCGCGTCGACGACCGTGATCTTGCGGTTGCCCTTCGTCCAGTCCTGCCACGGCTCGTCCATCGAGGTGTTGACGTCGCCGATGGCCATGTTCCAGATGTACTTGCCGTCCTTCGTGAAGATGTTCTCGTGCGGCTTGTCGCCCGTCCCGAACGAGCCCAGCTGCTTGCCGGTGTCGATGTCCAGCACGTGCACGGTGTTCGAGATCGAGGCGGAGACCGCCACCCGCGTGCCGTCGGGGGAGACGGCCATGTGGTCGGAGCGGTAACCCGACACGGGGAAGCGCCAGTTGATCTTCCCGGTGGCCAGGTCGATGGAGACGACATCGGCGAAGCTGGGGCGGGAGACGACCATCGACCTGCCGTCCGGCGTGGAGTACATGTCGTCGACGAGCTGGTCGTGGCCCTCGCCGACGCCGTTGCGGATGGCCGTGTAGTAGATCCACTTGATCGGATCGGCGTTGATCGCCGCGATCCGCTCCGCCTTGTCCGGGACGACGTTGATCCGGCCGATCTTCGCGAAGTCACCGCCGGACTTGATGACATCGGCCGTGCCGTCCCAGTTGTTGCCCACGAACATCACCTCGCGCAGAGCGGCGGCCGAGGTGTCCGGGACGGCCGTCGCGGCGGCGGCCGGGGCGGTGACGGTGAGCACGAGGGCGGCTGCTACGGAGCAAAGGTGCCTGGAGCTGAAAGCAGGCATGACTGCTCTTTCCTCTGAGGAGGGCTCATGAGTGGGGCATGCCAAAAGGCATGGCGAATCTGAACACGAGTGGATTCAGAGTCAACTTACTGCAAAGTAAGGAAGGGTGGCCCTTCTCCACAAGACTGCGTACACGACAAAATGGGAGGGCGAACGAAACGTCCGGGAGCCGGGCGGGACAAGGAGGCTCGGTGGCAGGCAGGCTCAGGGCGCCGACCGGCCGATACGGCGGAAAGTCGGCGGTGGAGCGCCAGGCCGAGCGGCGCCGCCGTTTCCTGGACGCCGCGCTCCAGCTCTTCGGCGACAGTCCCGGCTACCGCGCCACCACCGTCGCCGCGCTCAGCGAGGCCGCGGGCCTGTCCACCCGCCAGTTCTACGAGGAGTTCCGCACCCTCGAGGACGTCCTGACCGCACTCCACCTGGAGGTCAACGACTGGGCCGAGGAGGCGGTGGTGCTCGCCGTGAGCGCGGCGGAGAACCTGCCCCTCCCCGAGCGCGCGGCCGCGATCTTTCGCGCGTACGCCGCGAACGTCACCGGGGACCCGCGGCGCATCCGCATCACCTTCGTCGAGATCATCGGCGTCAGCCCGAGCCTGGAGGAGCAGCGCCTGGCACGCCGTGCCCGCTGGGTCGATCTGGTGTGCGCCGAGGCCGTGGCGGCCGTGGCCCGCGGGGAGGCGGCGCCCCGCGACTACCGGCTCGCGGCGACGGCGTTCATCGGCAGCGTCAACGGGCTCCTGCACGACTGGAGCGCCGGATGGGTGGACGCGACCCTCGACGAGGTCGTCGAGGAACTGGTCCGGCAACTGCTCGGAATCCTGCGCCCACCGGGCTGGGAGCCGTCCGCGGCGTGATCGTCCCGGATCAGACCTTCCCGCTGTCCGGGGCTCGGTCGCCGACCAAGCCGGGAGCCGACCGCCGACGAGGATCACCCGCCGCTCACGTCCCGAGCTGCCGGGCGGCGGCGGTCACGGTCTGCTCCAGCAGCGTGGCGATCGTCATCGGACCCACACCGCCCGGCACCGGCGTGATCAACGAGGCTCGCTCCACGGCCGAGTCGAAGTCGACGTCGCCGACGTTCCCTGGGTTGTAGCCGGCGTCGATCACCACCGCGCCGGGCTTGAGGTCCCGGCCGTGCACCAGCCGGGGGCGGCCCACCGCGGCGACCACGATGTCCGCCTCCCGGACGGCCGCGGGCAGGTCCCGGGTACGGGAGTGGCAGTAGGTCACCGTGGCGTCGCGAGCCAGCAGCAGCATGCCGACCGGCTTGCCCAGGATCGCGCTGCGGCCGACGACCACGGCCCGCCGGCCGGACGGGTCGACGTCGTACTCGTCGAGCAGCCGCATGATCCCGCCGGGCGTGCAGGACACGAACCCGGGCAGGCCGAAGCTCATCGTGGCGAAAGAGGCGAAGGTGACACCGTCGACGTCCTTCTCCGGGGCGATCGCCTCGAACGCGGCCCGCTCGTCGATGTGTCCGCCCATCGGGTGCTGCAGCAGGATGCCGTGCACACCGGGATCGTCCGACAGGGCCCGGAGCGTGCCGACGAGTTCCTCGGTGGTGGTGGCGCCGGGCAGGGCCACATGACGCGACTCCACGCCGGCCGTGCGACACCGGTTCTGCTTCATCCGTACATAGGTGACGGAGGCGGGGTCCTCGCCGACCAGCACGGTCGCGAGACACGGCCGCTGTCCCGTGCGTCGCGTGACGTCGACCGCCCTCTGGGCGGTGTCCTCCACGATCCTCCGGGCGAGCGCGGTGCCGTCCATGAGCCGGGCCTGAGACATGGTCCACTCCTGAGCTGATGTGGGATCGCCCAGGCGCACGGCAGTGTTCGCGGGCCGCTCCCCGGTGGTGCTCCACCTCAGCGCCAGTCACGGCCCACGGTCAGCCTAACCTCCGCCGGCTACTCGTCCCAGGCCTGGACCATGGTCTGCTTGACGATCTTCCCGTCCCGTAGCTGCAGCATCGACTCGGCGAGGACGCGCACGCCGTCCGGGTACTCGCAGGACTCGCTGAAGGCGACCTGGTCACCCTCTGCCACGCACCCTTCCATCTTGTGCGTCATGTCGCGGCTGCAGAGTTCGTGGAGCATGTCGGCGATCTCGGCACGGCCGTGCAGGACCATCGGATGGCTGGGCTGGGTGTTGCGGTCCACGATCCGAATCTCGGCGTCGTCGGCGTAGAACGACAACAGTGTCTGCTCGTTCGGGCCTTCGATGCCTCGGCGCAACGTTTCGGTGTCGAATCCGGAGCCTGTCGCGGTGCCCATGATGAACCTCCTTCGAGGGGCCGCGGCCCGACGAGGAGCGGGCCGCTGGGGCCTCCTTCTTTAGAGACTCCTCCGCCCCGGCGGTCAGGGCAAGCGCAGTGCACGCCCCGTCTCCGGCGAGTGTGCGGCGCCCGGCGCCGGTGCCCGCGACGGGCCCACCGGCACCGTGTCCGTCGCCGTCCGATTCACGGCGTCAGCCCGCGGTCGCCAGGAACTGTGTCGCCGCGAGCTCCGCGTACAGCGGGTCGGCGCCCACCAGTTCACGGTGGGTGCCCACCGCGCGGACCCGGCCCGCGTCCATCACCACGATCCGGTCCGCCATCGTCACCGTGGACAGCCGGTGCGCCACGACCAGCACCGTGGTGGTCCGGGCCACGTCCGCCACCGTGTCCCGCAGCGCCGCCTCGTTCACCGCGTCCAGCTGCGAGGTCGCCTCGTCGAGGAGCAGCAGCCGCGGGCGGCGCAGCAGGGCGCGGGCGATGGCGACCCGCTGGCGCTCGCCGCCCGACAGCTTGGTGCCGCGGTGACCCACCAGGGTGTCCAGACCGCCGGGCAGCCTGCCCACCAGCCCGTCCAGCCGGGTCGTCTTCACCACCCGGGTGACCATGTCCTCGTCCGCCTCCGGGTTGCCCAGCAGCAGGTTGTCCCGCAGCGAGCCCGACAGCACCGGAGCGTCCTGCTCCACATAGCCGATCGCGGAACGGAGCTGCGGCAGCTCCCAGTCCGCGAGCTCGCGGCCGTCGAGGGTGATCGCGCCGGACTCGGGGTCGTAGAACCGTTCGATGAGCGAGAACACGGTGGTCTTGCCCGCGCCGGACGGGCCCACGAACGCCGTCATGCCCTGCGCGGGCACGTCGAAGGTCACCCCGTGGTGGACGTACGGCAGGTCGTCGGCGTACCGGAAGCGGACGTCGGTGAAGGCGACGGCGGCGGGCCGTGCGTCCGGCGAGGGCAATGGCGCGGGACGCACGGCCGGTTCGGCGGGCAGCCGCAACGCCTCCTGGATCCGGGCCAGCGCCGCGGCACCCGTCTGGTACTGGGTGATCGCGCCGACGACCTGCTGGATGGGTGACATGAGGTAGAACACGAACAGCAGGAACGCCACCAGCGTGCCCACGTCGATCGCCCCGGTCGCCACCCGTGCCCCGCCGGCCGCGAGGACCGTGATGAAGGCGATCTGCATGGCCAGCCCCGCCGTGTTGCCGGCCGCGGCCGACCACTTGGCGGCCCGCACGCTCTGCCGCCACGACTCCTCGGCGGCCGCGTGCAAGGTCTGCTCCTCACGGTGCTCGGCACCGGACGCCTTCACCGTGCGCAGCGCGCCGAGGATCCGTTCCAACGAGGCCCCCATCACGCCGACCGCGTCCTGTGCCTGCCGGCTCGCCCGGTTGATGCGCGGCACGATCACGCCGAGGATCGTGCCCGCGCCCAGGATCACCGCCATCGTGACCCCGAGCAGCACCGGATCCACCAGCCCCATCATGACCACCGTCGCCACCAGCGTGAGCCCCCCGGTGCCCAGGCCCACGAGCGAGTCGGTGGTGACCTCCCGCAGCAGGGTGGTGTCCGCGGTGATCCGGGCCATCAGGTCACCCGGCTCGGTGCGGTCCACGGCCGTGATGCGCAGCCGCAGCAAGTACGAGGACAGCTCGCGCCGCGCACCCAGCACCACCGACTCGGCGGTGCGCCGCAGCACGTACGAACCCAGCGCCCCCAGCGCCGCGTTGGCCACCACCAGCCCCGACATGACGGCCAACGCGCCGGTGATGACGCGGTCGTGCGACAGGTCGTCGATCAACTCCCGTGCCACCAGCGGCAGCAGCAGCCCGGTGCCGCCGGTGACCAGGGACAGCGCCGCACCCGTCAGCAGCGCCCACCGGTGTGGCCGTACGTATCCGAGGATGAGCCGCCACGCGGGCGGGCCGGTCTCGGTCTCTGCGTTGCTCACGGCGCTCCCTGGGCCTGCGGCGGGCTGAGAGCTCAGGCTACGTCGGCGCCGGGCACACCGGCCCGCGGCGTCGGGAACGCACCCGCTACTGATCAGTTGGCCGTAGGGTCGCAGCAGGAAGGACACGAGCCGAGGAAGGGGCCGACCACATGGCGCAGGAAGTACGCGGCGTGATCGCACCGGGCAGGGACGAGCCGGTGCGGGTGGAGACGATCGTCGTGCCGGACCCGGGTCCGGGCGAGGCCGTGGTGAAGGTGCAGGCCTGCGGGGTGTGCCATACGGACCTGCACTACAAGCAGGGCGGCATCAGCGACGACTTCCCGTTCCTGCTCGGGCACGAGGCCGCCGGCGTGGTCGAGTCGGTGGGGGAGGGGGTCGAGGAGGTCGCGCCCGGGGACTTCGTGATCCTGAACTGGCGGGCGGTGTGCGGCAAGTGCCGCGCCTGCAAGCGGGGGCGGCCGTGGTACTGCTTCGACACCCACAACGCCACGCAGAAGATGACGCTGGCCGCCACCGGGCAGGAGCTGTCGCCCGCGCTGGGGATCGGCGCGTTCGCGGACAAGACGCTGGTGGCGGCCGGGCAGTGCACCAAGGTGGACCCGTCGGTGGCGCCGCAGGTGGCGGGGCTGCTGGGGTGCGGGGTGATGGCCGGGATCGGTGCCGCGATCAACACCGGGCAGGTCGGGCGGGGCGACTCGGTCGCGGTGATCGGCTGTGGCGGGGTGGGCGACGCGGCGATCGCCGGCGCGCGGCTCGCGGGCGCGGCACGGATCGTCGCCGTCGACATCGACGACCGCAAGCTGGAGATGGCCCGCGCGATGGGCGCCACCCACACGGTCAACTCCCGCGACACCGACCCGGTGGCGGCGATCCAGGAGCTGACCGGCGGCTTCGGCGCGGACGTGGTGATCGAGGCGGTCGGCCGCCCGGAAACCTACAAGCAGGCCTTCTACGCCCGCGACCTGGCCGGCACCGTCGTCCTGGTCGGTGTGCCCACCCCGGAGATGAAACTCGAACTGCCGCTGCTTGATGTGTTCGGCCGGGGCGGTGCGCTGAAGTCGTCCTGGTACGGCGACTGCCTGCCCTCGCGTGACTTCCCGATGCTGATCGACCTGCATCTGCAGGGCCGCCTGGACCTGGGCGCGTTCGTCACCGAGACCATCCAGCTCGACCATGTGGAGAAGGCGTTCGAGCGGATGCACCACGGTGACGTGCTGCGTTCGGTGGTGGTGCTGTGATGGCCGCCCGCGTCGAACACCTCGTCACCTCCGGCCACTTCACCCTCGACGGCGGTACCTGGGAGGTGGAGAACAACGTGTGGATCGTCGGCGACGACCACGAGGCGATCGTGATCGACGCCGCCCACGACGCGGACGCCATCGCCGAGGCGGTCGGGGAGAGGCGGCTCACCGCGATCGTGTGCACCCACGCCCACAACGACCACATCGACGCCGCCCCCGCTCTCGCCGAGCGCACCGGAGCCACCATCTGGCTGCACCCCGACGACCTGCCGCTGTGGAAGCAGACCCACCCGGGCCGCGACCCCGACGCCTGGCTCACCGACGGCCAGCTCATCGAGGCGGCGGGCGCCGACCTGCGGGTGCTGCACACCCCCGGGCACGCACCGGGCGCGGTCTGCCTGTACGACCCGCAGCTGGCCACCGTCTTCACCGGTGACACCCTGTTCCAGGGCGGCCCCGGCGCCACCGGCCGCTCCTACTCCCACTTCCCCACGATCATCACCTCGATCCGCGACCGCCTCCTGGCCCTGCCGCCCGACACCCGGGTCCTCACCGGACACGGCGACTCCACCACCATCGGCGCGGAGGCTCCCCACCTCGACGAGTGGATCGCCCGTGGCCACTGACGGGCCGGAGCCGAGCCCGGCCGGGTGACCTGACAGGAAAGCCGCGTGACTCGCCCCGAAAGGCGACAGCGGATGTCCTGATTACCTCCGATGCTCGTAGCGACAACCGGGCATCTGGAGGCAGCACATGGCACAGCCACTGAAGGACAAGGTCGCTCTGGTCGCCGGAGCGACCAGGGGAGCCGGGCGCGGGATCGCAGTGGAGCTGGGAGCGGCCGGCGCGACCGTCTACGTCACCGGCCGCTCCACCCGCGCCCGCCGCTCCGAGTACGACCGCCCCGAGACCGTCGAGGACACCGCGGACCTCGTCACCGCGGCGGGTGGCCACGGCATCGCCGTACCGACCGACCACCTCGACCCCACGCAGGTCCGCGCCCTGGTCGACCGCGTCGCCGACGAGCAGGGCCGCCTCGACGTCCTGGTCAACGACATCTGGGGCGGAGAGAAGCTCTTCGCCTGGGACACCCCGCTCTGGGAGCACGACCTCGACGACGGCCTCAGGCTCCTGCGGCTCGCGGTGGAGACGCACGCGATCACCAGCCACCACGCACTGCCCCTGCTGCTGCAAAACCCCGGTGGGCTGGTGGTCGAGATGACCGACGGCACCACCGAGTACAACCGCGACACCTACCGCGTCAGCTTCTTCTACGACCTCGCCAAGGCGTCCGTGCTGCGGATGGCCTTCGCCCTCGGCCACGAACTCGGCCCGCTCGGCGCCACCGCCGTGGCGCTGACCCCGGGCTGGATGCGCTCGGAAATGATGCTCGAGCACTTCGGGGTGCGCGAGGACAACTGGCGCGACGCCCTCGACCGCGTCCCCCACTTCGCCATCTCGGAGACGCCGCGCTATGTGGGCCGCGCGGTCGCCGCCCTCGCCACCGACCCCGACGTGGCGCGCTGGAACGGCGCGTCCCTCTCCAGCGGCGCTCTCGCCCAGGAGTACGGCTTCACCGACCTCGACGGCAGCCGCCCGGACGCCTGGCGGTACATGGTCGAGGTGCAGGACCCGGGCAGACCCGCGGACACGGCCGGCTACCGGTGAGGGCCCAGACGCGTGGGACGGCGTCACCCGGAGTGCCGAATGTCACCGTTTCGTCGCGGTGTGAGCGGCCCTACAACCGGATCCGCCGTGCAAGGGTCTAGCTGGTTAGAGATGGCAGGACCGTGCGAACGGGACCGTATGAAGGGGGAAGGTCATGGGGGACATCCGCAGACGGGGCGCCGTCGTACTCGGGATCACCGGACTGGTGGCACCGCTCACGCTCGCGCTGGGCACCGCGCCCGCGCAGGCCGCGAGCTGCACCACACAGACCGGGCCGTACCAGAAGAAAGTGGAGAAGTTCCTCGGCCGGCCGGTCGACGGCAAGCAGTCGGCCGCCGACTGCAAGGCCATCCAGGCCTTCCAGACCAAGCACGGCATCACCCCGAACGCCGGGTACGCGGGCTCCGTCACCTGGGGCGTGATGGACCTGATGAACAAGCAGAAGGCCGTCGGGAACAACCCCAACAAGGACGGCAAGTGCCCCGTCAACAAGGGCCGCATCGCCTGCGTCAACCTGACCCTCCAGCTGAGCTGGATCCAGGACGGCAAGACGCTCGTCTACGGCCCGGTACCGGTGCGCACCGGCCGCGACGGCTACGAGACCCGCACCGGTCTGAAGAAGATCTACTGGCGGGACATCGACCACGTCTCCAGCATCTACAACGTGCCGATGCCCTACAGCCAGTTCTTCGACGGCGGTCAGGCCTTCCACTCGGTCGGCCTCAGCATGTGGAACCCGCCGGGCTCGCACGGCTGCGTCAACATGACCAAGACCACCGCCAAGAAGTACTGGTCGCTCCTGAAGAACGGCGACGACGTCTTCGTGTACGGCCGCAAGCCGGGCACCTGATCGGGGTACCCGGCCCGGCGGCGCCCCCTTAGGGGTCCTTTCACTATGCCCGTCGGGGTCGCGCGGCCTGGCATAGTGAAAGGACCCCTTACTGGGGCGCGTCCCCGAAGTCCGGGATCTCCAGCCTGACCCCGCCCTGCCGGGCCGACTCGTGCGCGAGGATGCCCGGCAGGGTGTAGCGCGCGGCCACCCACGCGTTCACCGACGGCAGCGAGCGTGTGTTGACGGCGGTCACGAAGTCGTCGACCAGGAAGTGGTGGCTTCCCTCGTGACCGTTGTGCAGGTTGTCGAACTCCCTCGGCAGCCGCGACCGGTCGTGCACCGGCGCCGACCCCGAGGTGAAGGCGGCCCGCAGTTCCGGCGCGATGTGCTGCAGCGACGGGTCGTCGGGGGACATGGTGGGCTTGGGCTCGAGGAGCTCGCTGATGTCCTTGACCCCCTTCTTGTCCTGCCACAGCGCGAACGTGGCGAGCTGCTCCATGCTTGCCTCCGTCCCGAAGAACCGGAAACGGGACTCCCTGATGTGTGAGGGGTAGCCGACCCTGCGGAACTCGTTCGTACGGAACGACCCGCCCCCGGCCACCTCGAACAGCGCGGTCGCGTTGGAGAAGTCGTTGTCGAACTGGCTGACCTCCTTGTCGAACACCCCGTCGCCGCGGTCGTCCACCACCCCGATCGCCGACACGCTCACCGCATGCGTCTGCCAGGCGCCCAGTACCCCGCCCACCGCGTGCGTCGGGTACAGCAGCGGCGGATAGCTGGCCGTCGCCTTCCAGTTCTCGCCTCCGCTGTACTGGTACGCCTCGTAGAACCCCAGGTCCATGTCGTGGACGTAGTCGCCCTCGGCGTAGAACAGCCGCCCGAAGGAGCCCTCGGCTATCTGGTTGCGGGCGTGCACGGTCGCCGGGTTGTACTGGCTGGTCTCACCCATCATGTAGGTCAGCCCGGTCGCCTTGACCGTGTCGATGATCGTCGCGATCTCGTCGGCGGTGATCGCCATCGGTACGGCGGAGTACACGTGCTTGCCGGCGTTCAGGCCCTGCACGACCAGCGGGCCGTGGGTCCAGCGCTGGGTGAAGATCGCGACCGCGTCGACGTCCTCCGACTCCAGCATGGCCTGGTACGAGGGGAAGGTGCCCCTGAGGCCTTCGGCCGCCGCGAGTTGCTCGGCCCGCTCGGGGAGCAGGTCGGTGACGTAGACGTCGCTGACGCCGGGGTGGGCCAGGAACAGTTTGGCGAACTGGCCCGAGAACTGTCCGGCGCCGACGATGCCGAGGGAGAACGTCATGGGTGGCGTGCCCTTCAAAGGAGGTGAGACTGAGCGGTTCACTGGTCGAGGATCAGATTGATCTGGTCGTTGGTCTGGTCGAGGCTGCTCACGGACTTGCCGTTGCCGTAGATGTCCTCCATGGCGGGCTGCATCAGCGCGGTCACGTCCGCCGCGTAGTTGGTGATCGGGTAGGAGAAGGTCCGGGCGTGCTTCTTGTCGGCCACCGGGCCGGTGAAGGCCGACACGTCGATGCCCTTCTTCCGGTAGGCGGCGATGGCGGCGTCGGTTCCGGCAGGGGTGGCGGGGAAGACGACTCCGTACTTGCCGACGACGGTCTGGCACTTGTCGGAGGACAGGTACTTCACCCACTTGCGGGCGCCCGCCTTGTTCTTGGAGGCCTTGGTGATGGAGTCGGCGAGGCCGTTCATCATGGTGGCGCGCTTGCCACTCGGGCCGGCAGGGGTGAGGGCGGTTTTGACGTCCCTGCCCTTGAAGGCGCTGTACGTGGAGATCATCCATGCGCCGTCGAAGACGGCGGCGGCCTTGCCCGCGGCGACCTGCGTGTTGCCCTGGTTGGACTGGATGTTGTAGTCGGAGAAGGGGGCCATGTAGCCCTTCTCGGCCAGGCCGAAGTACCACTTGATGGTGGACTGGAAGGTCTTGCTGTCGTACTGGTACTTCGTGCCCCAGCGTGCCTTGTCCGTGTAGCTCCACCCGGCGGAGCCGGTGAAGGGGCTCCACTGCGTCTGGCCGTCGGCGAAGCCGCCGCCCTGGGTGCCCAGGCCGTACACCTTGACGTGCTTCTTGTCGAAGCCCGGCTCGTCGCCCCGTTTGCCGTTCCGGTCGACGGTGAGGTGGGCGATGGCCTTCTCGAAGGTGCCGCCGTCCTTCGGGTTCCACGAGAGACCGTTGAGCTGGTCCGCGGTGAGACCGGCGTCCTTCGCCATCTTGCCGTTGTAGAAGAGCGCGACCGTGTCCCAGTCCTTGGGGGCCCCGTAGCGGTGACCGTCCTGGCCGATCCAGTTGGCGGCGAGCCCCGGCTGGTAGTCGGACGCCTTGACGTCCAGGTCGTCGAGCGGCTCCAGCACCTTCAGGTCGGCGAACTGGCCGAACTTCTGGATGTGGTCGGTGAACACGTCCGGCTGGGTGCCCGCGATGAACCCGGCGGTGAGCTTGGTCCAGTAGTCGCTCCAGCCCAGCTGGGTGATCTTCACGTTCAGACCGGGGTTCTCCTGCTCGAACCCCTTCGCGCAGGCCTGGTAGGCGGGCAGCTGGTTGGCGTCCCACAGCCAGTAGGTCACGGTGTGCGCGGACGACCCTGTGGCGTCGCCCTTCGCGCAGCCGGTCAGCAGGGACAGCGCCAGCGCCCCGGACAGCGCGGTCAGCGTACGAAGTCGCATCAGAGGTCCCTCACTTGATCCCGGTGAAGCCGATGGAGCTGACGATGCGGCGGGCGAAGCAGGCGAAGAGCACCAGCATCGGCAGCGCGGCGATGAGCGTGGCGGCCGTGAGCCCGGACCAGTCGACGCCGGTCGCGGGGGTCTGGGCCCGGAAGATCGCCAGGGCCACGGTCAGTACGCGCGAACTGTCGCTGTAGGAGACCATCAGCGGCCAGAAGTAGTCGTTCCAGGCGGTGATGTACGTCAGCACGGACAGCGTGATGATCGGCGTCGACGCCATCGGCAGGACCACCCGGAAGAAGATCTTGACCTTTCCGGCGCCGTCGAGCAGCGCGGCCTCCTCGACCTCGCGGGGGATGTTCATGAAGAACTGCCGCAGGAAGAACACCGCGAACGGGGTCATGAAGAGGCTGGGCAGCGCGATCCCCAACAGCGTGTCCACCAGGTGGAGTTGCTTGATGAGGACGAAGTTCGGCAGCAGGGTGAAGATGGTCGGCACCATCAGTCCGGCCAGGAACAGGCCGAACACCTTGTCCCGTCCGCGCCAGCGCAGGCGTGCGAACGCGTACGCGGCCATCGCGGAGAAGAAGATCTGACAGCCGGTGATCAGCGTCGAGACGACCACCGAGTTGAGCAGGTAGCGCCAGAAGTCGAGTCCGCCGCCGGCGCCGCCCTGCGCGATGGCCTCCTTCGCCGACTGCAGCCCGAGCGCCCGCTCGAAGCCGCTGCCGGTGAGGCCGACGGGGAGGAGGCTGGTGGGGTCGGAGCTCAGGCCCGCGTTGGTGGACAGCGCGGTGCGCAGGATCCAGTAGAACGGCAGCAGGGTGATGAGGACGATGAGTCCCATCACGGTCCAGGCGGCGGCTCGCCCGAGGGAGAGCCTGCGCCTGACGGGTCGTACGGTCGGCGGTGCGGTCGTCGCGGTGGTCACGGCAGCCATGTCGGTGCTCCTTTCCGTCAGCCGAGGTCGCTCTGGCCGGCCCGGGTGAGCCGGTACTGCAGGACGGTGATCGCGCTGAGCACGACCAGCAGGGCGACGGACATCGCCGACGCGTAGCCGAACTGGAAGCGGCCGAAGGCGGATCCGTAGATGTAGAACTGGAGCACGTTGGTCGCGTTCGCGGGGCCGCCCGCGGTGGTCACGGCCACGGTGTCGAACACCTGGAAGGACCCGATCACGGTCATGATCAGCACGACCGCGAGCACCGGGCGCAGCAGCGGCATGGTGATCCGCCAGAACATCCGCCACTCGCTCGCGCCGTCCACCTTGGCGGCCTCGTACATGTCGTTCGGTATCGCCTGGAGGCCGGCGAAGAGCAACAGGGCGGTGTAGCCGACGTGGCGCCAGACGTTGATCAGGGCGATGGTGGGGATCGCCCAGGTCTCGTCGGCCAGGAACGGGATGCGATCGAACCCGATGGCGCTGATGATCTCGTTGCCGATGCCGAGCTGGGTGTCGAGGATCCACAGCCAGACCAGGCCCGCGACGACATTTGACATCAGGTACGGGGTGAGCACGATGCCCCGCAGCAGGGCCGACTGGGTCAGCCGCTGCAGCAGGACCGCGATGGCGAGCGCCGCCACCGTCTGGATGCCGATGTTGATGACCACGTACTCGACGGTGACCTTCAGCGAGTCCCAGAAGATCGGGTCGTGCACCATCCGCACGTAGTTGTCGAGGCCCACCCACTCCGCCGGTGTGAGCAGGTTGAAGCGGGTGAAGCTGAGATAGATACCTCGCAGGGTCGGCCAGAGCAGGAAGACCACGAACCCCAGGAACGCGGGTGCGATGAACACGGCGGCCAGGCGTCCGTCGCCCCCCGTCTCACCCGCCCTCGCCCGGCCGGTCCTCGGCTTGGTCCGTGCGCCCTCGGCGTCGCCCACGGGCAGACGCGACGGAGGGCTGCTGGAGGCGATAGTCATCGGGGGACTCCCTCGTCTACGGCGGCTCGTCCTCGGGCACTTACTTTTGTGGCGGAAGAATCCAGGCGTCAAGGGTTGCGGCAAACATCTTTTCCAGGCATCTGATCTGCCCTAGATTGGCCATGTTGTTTTCGTTGCAAAATAAACGGGCCCGGGGGGAGACTGACCTTCATGACCGCAGGTACCGCCAGCTGGCTACCGCTGAGTGCCGGCGAGCGCTCGGTGGCGATCGAGGTGCTCGTCCACGGCCCGCTGTCGCGCACCGAACTCGCGCGACGCCTGGACCTCTCGCCGGGAAGCCTCACCCGCCTGACCAAACCACTGATCGAGTCGGGCCTCCTGATCGAGGCCCCCGAGGCAGGGTCCCCGGCCGAGGCGCGCCAGGGGCGACCTTCGCAGCCCCTCGACGTCGTCGCCGAGTCCCGCTCCTTCATCGGTTTCAAGATCACTGAGGACATGGTCTACGGCGTGGTCACCACCCTCAGGAGCCACATCGTCGCCCGCCATGACCGCCCGCTCACCACCCACGACCCGGCCCGCGTCGTCGATCTGCTCGCCGAGATGACGGACGAACTCGCCCGCGAGCACCCCCGGCTCGCCGGGATCGGCATCGGCGTCGGCGGCCTGGTCCAGGACCGGGCCGTGGTGGGGGAGTCGCCGTTCCTGGACTGGAGCGAGGTCCCGCTGGCCGCGCTCGTCAAGGAGCGCACCGGCCTCCCGGTGGTCGTCGAGAACGACGTCGCCGCCCTCGTCGAAGCCGAGACCTGGTTCGGTGCCGGCCGCGACCTCGACCGCTTCGTGGTCCTCACCATCGGCGCCGGTATCGGCTACGGCCTCGTCCTGAACGGCACCCGCGTGCCCTACGCCGAGGAGGACCGCGGCTTCGGCCGGCACTGGATCGTCAATCCCAACGGCCCGCTCACGCCGGAGGGCGAACGCGGCAGTGCCGTCTCCCTGCTCACCATCCCCAACATCCGCTACCAGGTACGGGCCGCCACCGGGGGCGACCACAGCTACGAGGAGATCCTCGCCCTCGCCGCGGCCGGAGCGGTCATGCCCGCCCGGGTCATCGACGAGGCGGCACGCGCCCTCGGCGTCCTGGTGGCCCAGATCGCCAACTTCGTCCTGCCGCAGAAGATCCTGCTCGCCGGAGAGGGCGTCGGGCTGATGGACGTGGCCGGCAAGGTGGTGGAGGACACGGTCCGGGCCCACCGGCATCCGCTGGCCGCCCCGCTCGACCTGGAGACCAAAGTGTCCGACTTTCACGACTGGGCCCGCGGCGCGGCGGTGTTGGCGATCCAGGTACTGGTCCTGGGCTCGGCGGCGGCGTGAAGTCCCAGGCGGGAGTCGGTAGATGAGACGTGATCAGTAACACTGTCCGGAATGTCTGATTGGCTCGTGATTACTCACATCGCCTTCACCTCCGGAACCGTATGCTTCACATCATGTCCACCAGTGTTGAACCCGCTACCGAACGTTCGGCTGACGAGGTCAACGAGGAGATCCGGGCTCTGTGGCTCCGGTCGGGCGGGACACTGAACGGCGAGCAGCGCGAGGAATACCGGCGCCTCGTCCTCGAGTGGGCCGCCGCGGCCCCCAGTCGGTGAAGGCGGCCTGAACACCGCCGCTGACCCCGCCTGAGGCCGCTGCCCACGGCCGTCGCCCGGTATGGGACCCCGCCCCCGGGGCACCCCTGACCGGATGGGCCCTCTCCTCGCTCTCGCCTCGGCCGTCACCTACGGCATCGTCGACTTCGCAGGCGGTCTCCTGTCCCGCCGAGTCCACTTCGCCGCCGTCACCGCCCTCGGCCAACTGGGCGGGCTCGTCCTCGCCTGCGCCGCCGCGCTGATGCTGCCCGCCGACTCCGTACACTCCGCGGACATCCTGTGGGGCGCGCTCTCCGGCGTCGGCAGCGCCACCGCCATGCACTTCCTCAACCGCGGCCTGAGCCACGGGGCGATGAGCGTCGTGGTGCCCGTGAGCGCGGTCACCGGCGTCGCCCTGTCCGTGCTGTGCGGGGTGCTCCTCGGGGACCGGCCCGCACTCCTGGCCTGGGTGGGCATCGTCGTCACGGCGCCCGCGCTCTGGCTGGTCTCCGGCGGCGCGGGCACCGAGGACGGCGAGAGCGCCGGCGGCGGAGCGGCGGACGGCCTGCTGGCCAGTGCCGGCGTCGCCGTGCAGTACATCGCCCTGGCTCAGGCCGACGCGTCCAGCGGACTGTGGCCGGTGGCGGCGGGCCGGTTGGCCGCCGTCCTCGTCCTGCTGCCGGGCGCGGCCCGGCACACCGGCCGGCTGAGGATGCCACCGGCGGCGCTCCTCCAGGCGCTGATGGTCGGGGCGGGGGCCGCCCTCGGTCTCGTCCTGTACCTGCTCGCCGCGCAGCGCCAGATGCTGGCCGTCGCCGTGGTCCTGGCCTCCCTGTACCCGGCCCTCCCGGTGGTCCTGGGACTCGCCCTGCTGCACGAGAAGATCACCCCACGGCAGACCACCGGCCTGCTCGGAGCCGCCGTGGCCACCGTCCTGCTGACCATCGGATGAGGCCGGGCCCGCCATGGCCGAGATCAGTTCCACGTGGCCGAGTAGTACTGCCGGTACGCCTTGCGGTCCTGCTCGGAGCGGATGTACCGGGTGGCCGCCAGGGCGACCAGACTGCCCGCGATGACCAGCAGTCCCGGCCCCATGTTCCGGCTGTCCGTCAGCCTGGACAGCAGCGACTCGTCGTTCGCGCCCCCCGCCACCGTGGAGCCGGGCGAGGCCGAACCGGCCGCGCCCCGCGCGCCCGACGCGGTCGGCGCCGGACCGCCCGAGCCGGCGGCCGGTGTCGCCACCAGCAACTTGACGTTGAGATCCGCCAGCGCCTCCGTCACCGGCTCGAAGAACGTCGTACCGCCGGTCGTGCAGTCGCCGCTGCCGCCCGAGGTCAGCCCGAGCGCGACCCCCTCGGAGAACATCGGGCCGCCGCTGTCGCCGGGTTCGGCGCACACGTTCGTCTCGATCAGGCCGGTGACGGTGCCCTCGGGATAGTTCACCGTCGCGTTCAGCGCCGTCACCTCGCCGTCCCGCAGCCCGCTGGTGCTGCCGCTGCGGAACACCCGCTGGCCGACCTCCGGATCGGCGGCGCCCGTGATCTGCACCCCCTTGCCGTCCCCGATGGACACCACGGCGGCGCCGTCACCCGCCTTCCCGTCGGCGTACTGCACCAGGGAGAAGTCATTGCCGGGGAAGCTCTGCGTGACCGTCTTGCCCACCCGCTTGGTGGCCTTGGAGTCCTCGAACCAGATGGAGCCGGTGGGACCGCAGTGCCCGGCGGTGAGGATGAAGTCGCTCTGCCCGTTGGTCACGTTGAAGCCCGCCGAGCAGCGTCCGCCGGTCGACAGGATCGCCTGCGCGCCGTTGACCCGGGTCGTGAAGGTGCCCTCGGTGCGCTCCATACGCACGAAGCCGCCGATCCCGCTCGCCATCCGCGTCATCCGCGACCAGTCGTCGGCCGAGACCGTTCTGTCCCCCCGTACCACGATCTCGTTGGTCTTGTAGTCCATCGACCACGCCGTGCCCGCCACCCTGGGTGCCGAACGCAGCGTCGTGGTCGCCGACTTGAGCTCGTTCATGCTGTGCGACACGACCTTCGCCGTGGCGCCCGCCTGCTGGACCTCGGCCGCCGCGTCCTTGTCGGTGACCGCGACCACCGGCCGGCCGTCGGCGCCGATCCAGGTTCCCGCCGTGCGGGACGGACCGAGCCGTGAGACAAGACCCGAGGTCATGTCCCCGGCCTCCTGCGCGAAGGTCCGCGGAACAGTGGTGGCGGGAGGCTCACTGGCCATGGCCCGCGTGACCATGGTCCCTCCCAGGAGGAGTCCGCCGACGGCCGCCAGTCGTGTCACTCGCCGGACGACCCTTCGTCGTGCGTGCCTCATGCATGGCTCCCGAACCCCGAACTCGTCAACACCGCGGGGCGCTCCCGTCGTTGCGCACCCTCCTTCCATACGTGGGCGGGGCCGGGGGTGTTCACGCCACGGGTGATCTCTCCTCGCCGACCGGAACCAGACTCAGCCGGCTGCGCTCGTCGCCCCACACGGACGTCGCACCGACATAGGGCCGCAGCAGGGCGGTCAGCGGGGGATCGGCACGCCCGTTCAGTTCGTCCGAGGCGATCTTGCGGGCGATGCCGGCGAGGAAGTCGGCGACCTGCACCCGCGGATCCCGGCGCGCCTCCACCAGTGTGAGCCCAGCCAGGCCCACCCCCGCCCGACGGGTCATCGTGGCGATCCAGGCGATACGTTCCGGGGTCAGCATGTTCTGCCGGTCGTGGACCAGCCGCACCGGCCTGCCGCCCGCGCTCCAGTGGGCCGCCGTGGCGACGATGGCGGGCAGCAGCGGATTGAGGACCGGGACCAGGGTGGGGCCGTCCCCCAGGCCCGCCCGGTAGGCGACGGCGCGGGGCCGGGCCGACGCGAGCCGGTCGAGGAGGTCCGGCACGCCGGCACCGGGTTGCGCCTCCCGCAGCGCGTCGACCTCACGGAAGAAGGCCTCGACGGGCGCCTGCGGCTCCCCGTCGTTCCTGACCCGCAGCAGCTGGTTGGCCGCCGCCAGGAACTCCCGCCACCGCTCGTCGCCGAACGCGCCCCGGCCCGCGCGGTACAGCGTGACGGCCTCGGTCTGCGCCGATCCGGGGCCGAGCAGCAGGTCGACCGCACGGTCCACGACGAAGAAGGTCTTCTCGGTGAGGTGCACATGGGCGCGCCCATGGATCGGGCCGGCCGGTGCGAGCAGCCACTCCAGCACCGCCCGGTGTTTCTCCCGCAGCAGATGGTTCGCCTTGTACTCCTCCGCCGGGGAGCGGATCCGGTCCCGGATCTCCTGCACGGCCGCCGCGGCGTGCGCGACGGGCAGCCGCACACTCGCGTGCGCGAACACGTCGGTGTTCCCGCCGGTGAGGTTCTCCCCGTCCGAACCCGACTCGTCGCAGGCGACCTCCAGGAGCCCGCCCGTCGCCGCCGACATCGCTTCCCGTGCACCGTCCTCGTCACTCCAGGTCACGCCCGAGCCCCCTATCTTGTGCCCATGACCAGGATCCCGCACGAACCGTCCGGTGAACCGAATCCGCTGCGCGTCCTCACCCTCGACCGCCTCCGACGTCGTACCAGCATGAAGTGGCGCACCTATCCCGAGGACGTGCTGCCCCTGTGGGTGGCCGAGATGGACGTGCCGCTCGCCGAGCCCGTCGTCCGCGCGGTCACCGACGCGCTCGCGCTCGGCGACACCGGCTACCCCGCCGGGACCGCGTACGCCGAGGCGCTCGCCGAGTTCGCCGACCGGCGGTGGGGCTGGGACGGGCTCGCGGTGGACCGCACCGCGATCGTGCCCGACGTGATGCTCGGCGTCGTCGAGATGATCGAGCTGGTCACCGGGCCCGGCGATCAGGTGGTCGTGAACCCGCCCGTGTATCCGCCGTTCTTCCCGTTCATCGAGCACATGGACCGGCGGGTGGCCGAGGCGCCACTGGGCCCGGACGGCCGGATCGACCTCGACATCCTGGAGGAGACCTTCCAGCGGGCGGTGGCCGGCGGGCGGACGGCCGCCTACCTGCTGTGCAGTCCGCACAACCCGACGGGCACCGTGCACACCGCCGACGAGCTCACCGCCGTCGCCGCCCTGGCCGACCGGTACGGCGTGCGTGTCGTCGCCGACGAGATCCACGCGCCGGTCCTCGCCGCCGGCGTGCGCTTCGTGCCGTACCTCAGCGTGCCGGGCGGGGAGAGCGGGCTGTCACTGATGTCGGCGTCCAAGGGGTGGAACCTCGCCGGGCTGAAGGCCGCACTCGCCGTCGCCGGATCCGAGGCCGCCGCCGACCTCGCGCGGCTGCCCGAAGAGGTCGGGCACGGCCCGAGCCACGTCGGTGTCCTCGCCCACACCGCCGCCCTGCGGGACGGCACCCCCTGGCTGGACGCCCTGCTCGCCGGCCTCGACGACAACCGGCGCCTGCTCGCCGAGTTGCTCGGCGCCCGTCTCCCGGAGATCACCTGTCGTCCCGGCGAGGCGACGTATCTCGCCTGGCTCGACTGCCGTGCCCTCGGTCTCGGCGACGATCCGGCGGACACCTTCCTGCGCCGCGGCCGGGTGGCCCTCAGTTCCGGGCTCCCCTTCGGCACGGGCGGCGCGGGACACGTCCGCCTGAACCTGGCGACCTCCCCGGAGATCCTCGAGGAGGCGGTACGACGGATGGCGGCGGCGCTCGGCCGGACCTGACCTGCCCCGTCGCGGTCGCCGCGGGACTAGACTCCCGCCATGGACGACACGCCGCTCGGACGCCTGGGCTCGGGCAAGTATCTGCTGGTCACCAGCTTTCGGAGGAACGGCACCTCGGTCGCCACCCCGGTGTGGGTGGTGCGCGACGGCGACACGCTCGGCGTGTGGACGGTGGCCGACTCCTGGAAGGTGAAGCGGATCCGGGCGCGCGGCGATGTGCTGGTCGGCCCCTGTGACGTGCGGGGGAATCCGACCGGCGACCAGCTCCCCGCCACCGCCGAGATCACCGACGCGGCGACCACCGCCCGCTACCGCGAGCTCCTCGCCCGCAAGTACGGGATCCTCGGCCGTCTCAGCCTGCTGGGCAGCAAGCTGCGCCGAGGCCTGGACGGGACGGTCGGTATCCGGGTGACCCTGGAGCCGTGACGCGTGGGGCGGACCGTGCGGCCCGCCCCACGCGCTCGTCGGACTACGGCGCGTCCAGCACCGTGCCGGTCAGCTGGGGCCCGCCCTCCTGAGGCTGCCCCGACTCGTCGCCGAACCGGAAGCGCACGGACTCGGCGGGTTCGGACACCGCGTCCGTCACGGTGGGGAGGGTCACCTCCGTGCCGGTCTCACCGACCGGCACGGGCGCCTGCAGATACACGTAGTCCGCCTGGGACAGCGGGCGCTCCGGGTCCGGGTCGAGGCCGAAGGTGTCCGTCAGCCACTGCGGGTCGACGTCCTTGGTGGACAGCTCCGAGCCCTCGGTGACCGGGGCCGCCACGAAGAAGGGCCAGATCTCCACGTCCGCGGCCTCGGACAGGGACAGCCGCCACCTCAGGGGCTGCCCCTCGGTCACCCGGTCCGCGAGCGGCTTCGCGCTCACCGTCGGAAACCGGTCGTCGTTCCGCACGGTGACCCCGCCGTGCGGTGAACCGACGACCGCGTTGCGGACCGCCTTCACCGCGACGTCGTACCGCCGGTCGTCCGAGTAGCGGGTGTTGCCCTCCACCCGCACCGGTACGTCGATGTCCCGGCGGCCGGGCCGCACGGTCACGAGGCGGTCCTCGGCGGTGTCGGTGACCGGGTCGCTGACGTACACGCGCACCTGACCGCTGCCCTGTCCGGCCACCCGCACCGGAACGCGGTAGGTCCGGACGCCCGAGTCGCCCTCCCGCACCGACACGCGGCCGATGTCCACGCGCGGCAGCGCGGCCTCCCGGACCGCGGGCGTGCCCGGCCGCCAACCCCAGGCGTCCATCAGCCAGGCGTGCCCCGACCCTGAACGCGGCGTCAACTCAAGGGACTTGACGTGCTTGAGGTCGAGCCCCGCCCGTGCGGCGGCGGTGAGCGGGACCCGCACCTCGCGGGCCCAGTAGGACGCCGTACGGTCGCTGCCCGGGAGCCCGTCGACCCGGACCCGTCCGACGGTGGCCCGTCGGCCGGAGGAGTCGGCGAGGGCCACGTCGAGCTGTGTGCCGGTGGTGTTCGGCGGCACGATCACCCGCAGCGCCAGGTCCTTGGCGCCGGAGAGGGACAGCGGCGTGGCGGGACGCACTCGCGTCACCGAACCGGGCGACGACCACGAAAGCGCCACGGCACGGCGCGCGGTCTCACGGTCCGTGTCCCATCGTGCGAAGTGCGGGGAGACGGCGGCACTCTCCGGGCCCAGACAGGCGACCGCCGGATCGGGGTCCACCGCCGAGCAGAGCCGTCCGCCGGTCACCGTGACCGGCCCGTCGGGCAGGAACCCGGCGCCCCTTTTGGCGCCGACGGCATGCGTAAGGACGCGGGCGGGATCCGCCGAGGGTGCTCGGCGGCCCGAGCCGTCGACAAGCGGGCGCACCTTGTCGTCCCCGGCGACGAACAGCCGGGCCGCGGCGGCGATGTAGGTGGCGCCGGCCTTGTGCTGCTGGTCGGCGGTCAGCCGGGCCGGGGCGTCCGCCGAGCACAGCGGGTCCCGGGGCTGATCGGGCTGCTCCTCGTCCTCCCAGAAGTCGTCCCAGGAAGGGGCCACGGACTGCCCAGGGGTCCACTCGCTGTTGAAGTAGTTGTGGTTGGCGCCGATCATGTACACGGCGCTGTGCAGGGCCGTGCCCCGGCTCACCCCGCGGGTCCCGTCCACGTAGACCTCGCCCTGCAGATCGGAGACGTCACCGTCGCAGCCGGGCAGGATCGTCATCGACGGCACGTCCGCGACCGGGTTCTGGCCGAAGATCGTCGGCCCGATGAGCACATTTCCGCGGATGTGCCAGCGCACCCGGCCGCGGTAGCCGTCCTGGTCGGCGGGCGGCGGGTAGAGGCTGTCCATGGCGGCCCGGTTCACGCCCTCGCCGCCGCGGGAGTGCCCGACGAGCAGCACCCGGGACAGGTCGGCCTTCGGCGCGGCGCGTACGACGGCCGGTGCCGTGCCCGGGTGGGCGGTCCACTCGGCCCAGCGGCCGAGATGCCGCCGCACCAGCGAGGAGCGCGCCTGGGCGCCGGCGTCCTCGAGGTCCCCGTCCTGGCCGTTGATGCCGTTGGCCGAGATCGACACGGTGACATAGCCCTGGGAGGCGAGCAGCTTCTGGTCGCGCAGATAGCCCTTGTGGCTGGGGATCTCGGTCGTACCGGCCGGGCAGGGCCAGTCGATGTTCACGTCGTCCTCGGTGCCCCCCGGCTGGTAGCAGGTGGGGTGGCGGCCGTGCAGGAAGAGCGCGAGCGGGCGGCTGCCGGTGGCTCCCTTGGGGGCGACCACCTCGGCGCGCATCTCGACCGGCACGGCAAGGCCGGGCAGCCGTACCGGGTCGAGCTGGTACTCCCCGCTGACCGTGCGGTACGAGCCGGGCTTTCCGGGGTCGACGGCGCCCGCCGGGAGCGGGGCGGGCGGCTGCGCGGCGGCCCGGGAGTCCCGCCCACGGAGCCTGCCGGCCGGGTCTGGGGGAGCGTCCAACTGCCTTCCCCCGGACCAGACATGAAGGTCCGTCAGGTTGGACGTCCGGGCTTCGTCGAGGTCCAGACGGAAGGTCCGCCCGTCCTTCCCCGCGGTCGGCAGCCCGAGCAGCCGGTCACCGGCGTGGAACTCGACGCGCGCGTCTCCCATGGGCACGCGATCGGGCGCACGCCAGACCAGCTCGCGCTCGGTGCCCTCCCCGCTGAACCGCCAACCCGGCGGAAGCCCGCGGTCGGCGGTCGCGGCACTGGACGGCCCCGCTCCGGGCGGCTGCTGAGCCTGGGCCGGTCCGGGTGACCCCGCCAGGGCCGCCAGTACCGCCACGGCGGTCACACATATTCGCCGGGCACGGATCAATGTCCCCTCCTCGTAACTCACCGAGCGGACCAGCGACGCGCCATCAGCCGCCGGTCGCCCACCACTTGCCGTATACGCGGCGCAACTCGCGGGCCCAGGCGCCCCGTTCGCCACTGAGGCCTCGCGTCACGGAGGACGGGCAGGGCTCGCTGTGGGTTGTCTGTGGAGCGGAACTCGTCGGTGACCGATGACGCGATCGAGTCGCGGGGGAGTCGAGGACTAGGCGGCCCCACCCTTGGGGAAGCGCTTTCCATGAGTCGAACCACCCGTCACCGCGCCGCCGTCGTCGGCACCGGCCACCGCGCCCAGCTGTTCACCCGGGCCCTGGCCGAACGCCCCGGCCACCGCGTCGCCGCCCTCTGCGATCCCAGCCCCACCCGGATGGCCTTCCACAATTCACTGCTGACCGCGGCCGGTGAACCCGTCGCCACGACGTGGGAGCCTGACCGCTTCAGCGACATGCTGGCCGCGGAGGACATCGACGAGGTCGTCGTCACCACGGTCGACGCCGAGCACGACCGCTTCATCGTCCCGGCCCTGAACGCCGGCTGCCGGGTGGTCACCGAGAAACCGATGACGGTCGACGCGGACCGCTGTGCCCGCATCCTCGACACGGTCCGGGACACCGAGAACTCCCTGACCGTGGCCTTCAACTACCGCTTCAACCCCGTCCACGAGAAGGTCCGCGCGATGCTCGCCGACGGCGCGATAGGCGAGGTCCTGTCCGTCCACTTCGAGTGGCTGCTCGACGTACGGCACGGTGCCGACTACTTCCGCCGCTGGCACCGGGACAAGCACCGAAGCGGCGGCCTCATGGTGCACAAGTCCGGCCACCACTTCGACCTGGTCAACTGGTGGCTCGCCGACGAGCCGCAGGACGTCTTCGGCTACGGGCGACTCGGCTTCTACGGCCCCGAGGCGGGCGCCCGGCACGGACTGCGCCGTGACTACGACCGCGCCCATGACGCCGCGCCGGCCGCCGACGACCCCTTCGCGCTGGACCTCACCGCCGACGACACCCTGCGCGCCCTCTACCTGGACGCCGAACCCGACAACGGATACGTCCGCGACCGCAACGTCTTCGGCGGCCCCGTGACCATCGAGGACGACATGGCCGTCCTGGTCCGCTACGCCCGGGGCGCCACGATGACGTACCACCTCACCGCGTACTCCCCGTGGGAGGGCTACCGGGTGATGTTCAACGGCAGCGCGGGCCGACTGGAGCTGGAGGTGGAGGAGAGCCGCTGGCAGCCGCCCCGCAGCCGGATCACCTCGGGCAGCGGCGCGGTGCACGGCGACACGGCCGCCGAACACGCGGGCGGGGCCCGTCTCACCCTCCGTCCGCTGTGGCGGCCACCGGTCGACGTCCCGCTGGTCACCGCGCACGAGGCCCACGGGGGCGGTGACCCGCGCATGCTGGACGCCCTCTTCGGGCCGGTGGGCTCGGGACAGCCGGCGGACACCGGGGCCGAAACCCACCCGACGGCCACCGAACGGGACGGCGCTCTCGCGCTGGCCGTCGGTCTGGCGGCCAACCAGTGCTTCGAGTCGGGGCTGCCGGTGCGGGTGCGCGACCTGGTGCCGGGGGTGTGGCGGCGGTAGGGCTTGTCGTGTGCGAGGCCTGCGGGTGACCTGCGTGAGGGAGGTTTCCCGGACGGCCGGGCAGGGGGAGGAGGGTTCGTCAGATCCAGGCCCGGTAGGGCTCGTCGAGCAGTTGGAAGACCGGCTCGCCGCGCACCGGATCCTGAGCCGTGGACAGTCGCACCCGGTCACCGCTGTGGATGCCGATGAGCGGGCCCATGACCCGGCCGCGCACGACGAAGCCCTCCGACATCTCGATCAGCGACACGTTGCGTGCGGCGGGAGTGTTGCGGTGCACCACCGTGGCGTGGCGGACCGTCCCCGTGCCGCCGCTGCGCTCCGTCCGCAGATCGCTGCCCTGGCAGACCGGGCACAGCAGTCGGTGGTACATGGCGGTGGCACACCAGGTGCAGCGCTGGAAGAGGATGGCCTCGCTGTCGGCGCTCCGCAGGGCCTCGCTCCTGGGTTCCAGCAGGCCCGCGGCAGAACCGGCTGTCTGACGAGCAACGCTTCCTGAAGGGTGGTACATGCTGGTCAACTCCCTGCACTCGGCCGGAATCCCGCGCCCGGATCACCGTGCGCGCACGTGCCCGGCTCACCGTGCCACCGTGCACGCGCCCAGCGTATGGCACTGAGTGCCACTCGTAAAGGCACTCCGTACCCCCGATCTCGGTCACACTGATCTCGTCCCTGAATCGGACCCTGATGTCGGTCACCCTGCGATCGGTCAGTCGCGCCCCAGCGTGGTCTCGATCTCCTGGACCACCCGCCACAGCGGGGCCCCACGCCGGGAGACGACGACCACCACGTCCTCGGGCTGCTCGGCGACGAACGGCTGCGGAGCGGCGCCGAAGGCCGACCGCACGTACCCGAGGGCGTGGTCGACCGTGGCGCTCGCGTCGCCCTGGCCGTCCGAACGCAGCCAGGACCGCAGCGCGTTGTTGTGGGCCGCGACCACGGCGGCGGCGATCACGTCGGCCTGCAGGGTGCCGTCGGGCCGGCCCGCGAACCGGGCCCGCAGGTACTCGGCGAGGGCACGCTCGTAGCGCCACACCACGGACAGCTCGTACGCGCGCAGGCCCGGTACCTTCTTGGTGAGGCGGTAGCGCTGGACCGAGAAGGTCGGGTTCTCGGCGTACATCCGCAGCACCAGCCGGGCCGCGTCGCAGACCCGCCCCACGGGTTCCTCGGTGTCGTCGCCGGAGGCCAGGAACTCCGTCATGTCGGCCAGACAGCGCTCGTGGTCGGGGAAGACCACGTCCTCCTTGGAGGGGAAGTAGCGGAAGAACGACCGGCGGCCGACCCCGGCGAGCGCCACGATGTCGTCGACGGTGGTCTGCTCGTATCCCCGCTCCAGGAACAGTCGGAAGGCCGCCGCGACGAGCGCGTCCCGCATGGGCGGCTTCGCGGCCGCCGCCTGCGCCTTCTCACCGCGGCGGGGCGTCGCGCTGCTGGAGCTCATGGACGGGAACGTAGCACCTGGTCGGACCAGATGGCACTCAGTGCAGTGGACTGAGGGAACTGAGTGCTCTGTGCCGACCGGGGCGGCCGACGCTGAACTCCTCGCCCCACCGCGACGTATCCCTCCCCGGGGGATGCCGCAGGTCCCTGAGCAGGGGACGGAAGGAGAGCAGCGTGCCGACACCGCCCGACCAGGGCTCGCCTCAGGACAGGGAGCCCCTGGAACCGATCCGTGTGCTGCGTCCGCGCCGCACCGACGCCCTCGCCGAGCTGATCAGGGAGTACCGGGAGCAGAACGGCATCTACGACCGGGAGCAGCCAGGCCCCCAGGACCGGGAGCAGCCAGGCGCCCCCCACCGAGAGCAGCGAGGCGCCGACGACCGGGAGCGGAACCGCGTCTACGAGTCGGTGGCCCTGGTCACAACGCCGCCGCACGCCGAGGAGGAGACACAGGAACTCCCACCCGTCGCGCCCGTCCGGCGCCCGGCCGCACGCGGGGCTCGCCGCGACCGGCCAAGGCATCTGCGTCGCTCGGCCGTCGTCGGTGCCGTCGCAGCCGCCGCGGTGATCGGCTTCGGCTGCGCGTTCCTGCTGCCCGGCCGCAGCGACACATCCGCCGCGCCGCCCCCCGCCCCATCCGCCCCGACGTCCGTCCCGACGTCCGCCGCGCCCGCCGCACCCACGTCGGCCGCGCCCACGCCGACCGCCCCGTCCGGCGCGATCGACCCCGACGGCGCCGGAACCCTCCGCGAAGGAGCCGACGGTCCCGAGGTCACCGACCTCCAGCAGCGCCTGCTGCGCATCCCGGACGTCTACACCGACGGCTCCACCAGCGGCCGCTACGACGCCACCCTGACCGAGGCGGTGGCCCGCTTCCAGCTCTGGTACGGCATCCGCGGCGACGAGACAGGCGTCTACGGCGACGACACCCGCCGCGACCTGGAGTCCCGTACCTGAGGCGGACGAGCCGGCGGCTGCCAGGACGACCTCTCCTGCCCGGTATGTCATTCCGGACGGCGTGGGTACCCGTGCCGTGATGGGCTGGGGCCGGGACACCGGCCGCGGGTGACAGGACGAACGGATGCGGAGCGGTATGACGGGCATGGACGCGTTCATCGACCGGCTGAACCCCGACATGTGTGTGGTGACCGCGACCGCGGACGGAGAGCGGGCCGGGTGTCTGGTGGGCTTCTCCTCCCAGTGCTCCATCAACCCGGCGCGCTTCGTGGTGTGGCTGTCCAGGATGAACCACACCTACCGGGTGGCCCGCTCGGCCCGACACCTCGGCGTGCATCTGCTCACCCGCGAACAACGGGACCTGGCCGAGCTGTTCGGCTCCCGCACCGGCGACCGTACGGACAAGTTCGAGCACGTCCGCTGGCAGGAGGGGCCACAGGGAGCGATCGTGCTGCGGGACGCGGCGGCCTGGTACGTCGGCACCGTCATGCTGCGTGCCGACGCGGGCGACCACGTCGGTTTCGTCCTCGACCCGGTGGCGGCCGGCGCGCGGGAGGACGCGGACGACGGACCGCTGCTGCGACTCGACGAGGCGAAAACGATCCCGCCCGGTCACCCGGCCGACTGAGATCCCGCCGCGAACTCGAACATCAAGCAACGGATGGGGAAAACCACGGCGAAAACACCCCGCGGACGCCAGCATGGGCGCACCCCCGTCAGGGGCCCCGTACGTCCTGAACGAAGGCCACGCCGATGAGCGGCTCCCGTATCCCGGGCCTGGTGCTGCCCGCCGTATTCCTGCTGGCCCTCGTGGTGGGCGTGGTCTGGTACTGGCGACACCGTGACGAGGAGTGACAGCGCGGCGGGCGCGGCATGGTGCCGCCGCCCGTCACTCCGGCTCGGTCGGCACCCGGATGTCGACGACGCAGACGTCGTCCCGCGGGTCGTCCCGGAGCAGGGCGGCGAGCAGCGGTCCCAGGGAGTCCAGCCCGTCGGGGTGGTGGCTGACGACAGCCTCCGCGAGCCGCTCCAGGCCGAGGTCGATGCTCTCCCCGGGCCGCTCCACCAGACCGTCCGTGTACAGGATGAGCCGGTCGCCCGGTTCCAGACGGAACTCCGACTCCGTGTAGAGCGGCGAGGAGCTCGCACCGAGCAGCATTCCGCGTGGGCGCTCCAGGTAGCGCACGACCCCGTCGCGCAACAGCAGCGGCGGAGGATGGCCCGCCTGCGCCCACACCAGACGGCGCTTGCCCGGGCTGTAGCGGGCCAGGACCATGGTCGCGGCGCCGTGGGAGTCCCGGGAGTGCAGCAGCAGGGTGTTGAGCCGGGCCAGCGCGCCGGTCAGGGACGATCCGGTGATGACCATGCCCTTGGCGGTGAAGCGGAGCTGGGCCATCGTGGCGACGGCGTCGATGCCGTGACCGGCGACGTCGCCGACCACGAACAGCGCGTCGCCGTCGGGCAGTTCTATGGCGCTGAACCAGTCGCCGCCGACATGCAGCCCCGTCTGGGCGGGCAGATAGGCGACCTCGACGCGCAGCCCGGCCAGCCGCACCGGCCTGGTGGGCAGCGGCAGCAGCGCGTGCTGGAGCCGGGCGGCCAGGGTGCGCTCGGCGCGCAGCACGCCGTGCTGGGTGAGGTTCTGCTGCTCGCTCTCCACCAGGGCGAGTTCCACGCTGCGTTGCGCGGTGAGGTCCTGGACGAAGCCGTGCACCTCGACGGGCGTGCCGTCGAGGTCCGTGAGTGCCTCGGCGACGACCCGCAGATGCCGGATCCCGCCGCCCGCCCGGATCCGGAACGGCACGTCGAACGCCCGTCCCGTCTCCACCAGTTCCCGGATGGCGCGGGCCAGGGCCGGCGCGTCCTGGGGCAGGGTGTGGGCCGGGAGCTCGGCGAGGGGGATCGTCCCCTGATCGGGGGCCCGGTCGAAGATGGCGAAGACCTGGGACGACCAGCTGCCCTCGTGCGTGACCAGGTTCCAGTTCGCCCAGCCCAGATTGCCCAGCCGCTGCACGTCCGCCAGCCGCTGCTCCTGTCGGTCCGAGGACTCGCGCCGGATCCAGGTGACCACCAGTCCGTCGCCCAGCCGGGCCGCCCGTAGGGTGTACAGGGAGAGTTCCGCGACCCCGGACACGATCTCCTGGCTGGCGAACGGTTCGCTTTCGAACGGCTCCCCGGTGGTGAGCGCGCGCAGGCAGCCCTGCCACAACTCCTCACCGGCCATGCTCGGGAAGCACTCCAGGATCCTGCGGCCGACCAGCTCGTCCCCGGCGCGACCGACGATGTCGACCGTGTCCGCCGTCGCCGCGTCGATGCGGTAGTCCTCGACCCCCAAGGCCCCTGTCCGCAGCGGGGTCACCAGGATCGCGACACCCGGCAGCGAACCGAACACGGCCTGTGCGGACCCGGTCGTGTCGTCGGCCGGTACCTGCTGGGCACCGAACGAGCGCAGCGGTCCGGCGCACAGCCGTGGCACCGCCCGCAACAGGCGCCGGACCGACGGTGTGAAGGCGCCCTCGCGGGTGCGCAGGACGCCGAGGCAGACATCGGCGGTCTTCCCTGCCGACAGGGGCAACCAGGCCCGGGAGCGCCAGCGCTCGGGCGGATCCCCGATGAGCAGGTACCGCTCCCGGTCCGCCTCGATGTCCTCCAGCCACTGCGGATCCCGTGCCCGCAGCGCCTCCAGCGCGGCCACCCCGGTCAGCGGTGGCACGTGGCACCACTGGGCGGCGAGCGTGTCGTCGATGCCGGCGTGCCCGATGAGTTCGAGGCCCCCGGTGGCCAGTTGCTGGTAGAGCATGATCCCGTCGGCACCGGCGGCCGGCGCCAGGTGTTCCAGCAGGCACCGGGCGAGTTCCTGCGGGGTGCGCACACCCACCAGGGCCTCACCGAGACGGCCCAGGGCGGCCAAGTCGTCGTCCGCGCCCTCGGCGTCGTTCGTGCCGTCGACGTCGGCGTCTGCCTCGGTGCCGGCCCTGTGGTGGGTGGTCGGGACGCCGGTTGCGTGCGCCGGGTCGCCGGGCCTGGCGAGGGTGGGCCGGGGTTCGTGCACGGCGCCGTGCACCGGGGGCACCAGGCCGCCCAGGGCGACCCAGCACTCTTCCGTCAGCGTGCGGTTGGCGGCCTTGGCCCGCCGCAGCAGCTCCTCGACGGCCTCGTCGGGAGTGCACCTGCTCAGCGCCATCAGCGCGCCCTTGGCCCGCTCCAGGACGGCGGACGTGACTGCCTGGTCCCGCAGCCGGTCCATCTCGGCACGCTGCCGGGCAACAACCTTGGCCAGCGCAACCATTTCAGGCAGGGTGCCGGGCTCGGCGGGGCCGGCGGGCTCGCTCGTCACACGACGAGCATTGCACACGAGGCCCGCTTGAATCGCCTGCTTGTGCATGGAGATCGCATGTACCGGAGAGACCGGTGAGACCGGTCGCCGCCCGCCGACCTGTCTGTCTGCCCGCCCACGACGTCAGCGGTCCGGCGGGGGGTACAGCCACAACCGCAGCAGGCGGCTGAGCCCCGGCATCACCAGGTACGTCAGGACGGGCAGCAGCACCAGCGGGAACACGGCGGCGCGCAGCGGCAGCGGCCAGCCGGCGGAGACGGGAGTCACCAGCCACTGGATCAGCAAAGTGAAGGGATAGGCACCGAGGAACGTGGTGAGCACCATCTTCCAGCGGGGCGGGGCCTGCACGGTGGTGCCCGGCAGACTGAACCAGGCCTCCATTCCGGTCGTCGACTGGCGCTCGCTGCCGATCTCCGTGGCGATGCCCTCGATCCGCTGGTGCCAGGTGCCGCGCTCGTCCGACTCCAGCCAGGCCGCGAGCCGACTGGGATCCGACCAGCGCAGCACGGCGTGATAGCGGTGACCGTCCTCGGGGCGCAGCCACGAGACGCCCTCGTTGCCCGGGAACCGTCTGGCGCAGTCGGCGATCTGGTGCGTCCACTCCTCGAACTCGTGCTCGTGGCCCGGGCGCACCTGCCAGGTGAGGACCGTGGTGATCGGCTCGCCGCGCCGTGCTTCAGTGGTGCTCATGTTCACCACGGGTGCCACCTGACCGGTTCGTCATGCCGCCCCGGGCCCGAGCAAGGCGTCCAGGCCTGGCCCTCAGCGACCGTGCGTGTGGTCGACCAGGGCCTGCGCGACCACACGGACGCTGCGGGCGATGTGCTGCAGTTGCCGGACCTCCGCCGCGTAGAGCTTGATGGTGTGCTCGATGACCGACTCCGGCAGGCCCAGCGCGGGCAGATCGGCCCGGGCCGTCTGCAGGGCGGTGCGGGCGACGCGGACCTCGTGCTGCACCTGGATCTGCGCGTGCCGGGCGAGCAGCACCGGGTGCCGGATCAGCGCCGGGTAGCTGGCATAGCGGGCCGGTACCAACTCGCGCAGCCACTTGGCGGCCGAGCGCTCCCAGTCGTAACTGCCGGGGGCCTTGACCTGGCACGGCCAGTCCGGGCCGGTGCGGGTGGTCGTCCGCGTGGAGGTCAGGGGCATGGTCATCGCTTCCGGGTGTGCGGCGTCGTGCGGGTGGTCCGACGGGTGGGCGGCCCCGGCCTAGGGGATGGCCGGGGCCGCGAACGGGCGTTCGCGCAGGCGATGCCCGGCCCGGACATCCTCGGCGCCGACGCGGGTAGGAGACGGCGGCTTCGGGTGTCCGTCGGTGTGGAACGGGTCCCGGTGCGGGCCGGGGCACGATCCGTGAGCAGTATTTATATATGCCGTTCGCTTTGCAAGGCGTATGAAAACATTCATACGTAATATGTCGCAGAAGACCCTTGATGTTCCGATCTGCCCTGATTGGCGGGGTGCTCTGATCGGCGAGGTGTCCGGACGTGGTGGTCAGTCCCGGAGGAAGAACTGGTGCTGATCGGAGATCTGCTCGTACTCCTCCAGCCGAGCCTGCGTGCGCTCCGGGTCGGCGTCGGTCATCGCCTGGAGCAGCGCGGCGGCCATCACACCCGGGGCCGCGTAGGAGTCGAAGACCAGACGGGAGCCCGTGCCGACGGCGAACACGGCGTCCGCCTCGTCGGCCACCGGCCCGAGAGCCAGGTCGGTGATCAGCGCGACCTGCAACCCGGCGCTGCGCGCGACGCGTACCGCGGTCAGGGTCTCCTGGGCGTGCCGGGGCATGGAGAACGCCAGCACCCAGGTGCCGCCGGCCTCCCGCGACTGGAGCAGCGCGTCGTAGGCGACGCTGCCGCCCCGTGTCACCAGCCGTACGTCGGGGTGGACACGGCGCGCCGCGTACGCGAAGTACTCGGCCAGGGACGCCGAGATGCGCAGCCCCAGCACCGTCAGGGGGGTCGACCGGGACAACTCGCGGCCCACACCGATCACCTGGTCGGGATCGACGAAGTCCCGCCGCAGGTTCTCCAGGTTCTCGATCTCGGCGTCGACGGCCGCCTGGAGTTCGTTGCTCCCGTTCTCCTCCGCCGCCGCGGGCCCGCCGGCGAGGGTGCCGAGCGCGATCGCCTGGAGCTTCTCCCGCAGCGCGGGGTATCCGCTGAAGCCGACGGCCGCGGCGAACCGGGTCACCGAGGGCTGGCTGACGCCGACGCGCTCCGCGAGATCGGTGATCGACAGGAAGGCGGCCTCGGTGATGTGCTCGATCAGGTACTGGGCGATCCGCCGCTGCCCGGGGGACAGCCGGGGCCGGTCGAAGAGCGCCCTGAGCTGGGACGTCGGGGAGGCCTCCGCCTCCGGTGCGGTCTTTCCGGAGGTGATCGAGGATGACTGTGCGCGTGCCTGCTGCGGCGATGGCACCGGTGCGCCTCCTTTGTCTCCCACGGACGTTCAACATAGCCCACCCACCCTGGTGACCAGGGCTTGCGCGGCGTCATCCGGCCGCGGCGAGAAGGACGGATACACGCGTGCACGTCGGGAACCCGCCTGGCGGACCGGTCGACATCAAGGAGCGGCACCGGGCGACTTCAAGGAGGAGCGAATGAGCGCGATCAGCGCGCTGGAACAGGCCCTGGAAAGCCGGTGGGAGGCGCTGTGGGCGCGGGTCGCCGACAAGGACCCCGTCGAACTCCTCGACGCGTTGCGGGCCGAGTGCGACCGCAACGTGGTCGTCTGCAGCGAATCCCGGGTGGTGGTCCCCAACGCCTACGACGTCGAACTCGCCGACGGCGTGCACGACGAGATCACCCGCCGGGGCACCAGCGTCGGCCAGGAGCTCACCGACGCCCTGATGCGGCACGCGGAGCAGAAGGGCTACGAATGGGCCGGCCCGCTCACCGTGCACATCACGAGGTCCTCGGCCGTGCCCAACGGCCGCTACCACGTGGCCAGCAGGGTGATGACCCACGTGAGCGCCGAGGGATTCCAGCATGTGACGCACTAGAAGCATGTGACGCACTAGAAGCGGACCACCTCGGGAGAAGCGGATCACCCCCGGAGAAGCGGATCACCGCCGGTAGATCGTGATCGAGTGACCGACCTCGTCGATCGGGCGACTGCTGTCGATCAACTCGGCCAGCCTGCCGGTCGCCTTGGCGGCCGAGGAGTCGGACACGACCAGCAGCCCGCGCACCGTACGCACGGGCACCCCCCGTGGATCGGCCGCGTCGATGCCGTAGTACGACGGCACACCACTGCCCTTGTACACGAGCCAGATCCGCTCGCCCCGGTACCGTTCGTGCAGCCGGTCGGCGAGCCGGCCCAGGTCCTGACCCCAGTCGACGTTGGAGTCGTGCAGGTGCAGCCGGGTCTTCGCCGGACCACCGAACGCCTCGTTGGAGTACGGCAGATAGTAGGGGTACGTCCGCAGTGAGCTCACCGCGACGAACAGCACCAGCGCCCCCGTCACGGCCGGCGCCCACCGCCACCGCACGGCGACCACACAACCCGCGGCCACCGCCAGGAACATCGGCAGGAAGACGACGTAACGGGTGCCGAAGTCGCGGGCCCCCTCCATGGCCGTGGCCAGCAGCAGAGCCGAGGGCACCAGCAGGTACGGCGCCGCGGGCCGCAGCCGGGGCACCATGCACACCACGACGGCGCCGGCGGCCCACAGGGCCAGCAGGCCGATCGGGGTCTTCACCAGCAGCGCGGCCGGCAGGTAGTACCAGAGGGCCCCGGTGTACACCCTGCCGAAGAGGAAGCCCTCCCACGGATGGTTCTCCAGACCGAACTGGATGCGCATCCCGTCCCGGTACGACTCCGGGAACGGCATCAACTCGACCAGCAGCCCCCGCTTCCCGTGCACCGAGGGCACGTACTGGACGGGCGACCAGCGCAGCCGCGGATCGACGGCCAGGTACGTCGCCCAGACCACGGCGACCGCGACCAGCGCCACCACGGCAGCGCCCACGGCCGCCCTCAGCAGCGCCCGGCGACGGTCCGGGGACCGGCCCGCCGGAGAGGACCACACCGACACCCCGGCCAGGACCAGCAGCACCGGAATCGCCGCCAGCGTGCTCATCTTGGTGGCCAGGGCAGCGCCGAGCGCCACCCCGGCGAGCGGCAGGAACAGCCGGGGACGTCGACGCGCACGCCACAGCAGCCACACCGACGTCAGCAGGAACCCGGCCGCCGGGACGTCCAGGGTGGCCAGCGAACCGTGCGCGACGACGTCGGGGGAGAAGGCGTAGAGGGCGAGAGCGACCAACCCGGCCACCGGACCGGCGAGTTCGCGGGCGAAGGCGAGGACGACCAGACCGAACAGCAGGGTCAGCACGATCACCGGGAGGCGGGCCCACAGCATCAGCCGCCAGGGGTCGTTGCCGGACTCGTACAACAGACGCTGTCCGAGCAGGCTCTGATTGCCGGTGAAGGACGGATCGACGTGCGGGTCGGCGAGCGCCACACCGACGGCGATGACCAGCTTGCCGAGCGGCGGATGCTCCGGGTTGTGGCGCAGGCGGTGTTCGTGCAGGTACTCGGCGGCGGTGCCGACGTACACCGGTTCGTCGATGGTCGGGGTCTGCTGCACGGCGGTCGTCACCATCGCGACGGCCATCTGGCCCAGCAGCAGCACCACCAGGAACGGCACCAGCCACCGCCTGCCGGGCCGCCCCGGAGACCGGTCGCCGGACCCGTCGACAGCCGTCCTCGGGTCCAGGACCGTGTGCGTCACGCGCGCCATCATCCGCCCCGCGGCGACGCCGGGCGGGCGGTGGCGGGAGCCATCGAGCGGCGTGTCATGCGCCTACTCTGCACCAGCTCCCGCCACCCGGGGCGTCACCGCTTCAGGAGTCGTACCGACAGACCTTCCGCCGTGTACACGGGTACGGCCCGCAGGCGCTCCGAGTTCAACTCGACGCGGTCGAACTGCCCACGCAGCACCGGGGCACCGAGCACCCGGACCGTACGGCCCGCGGCCGGCGGCCGGTCGGCGTCCAGTCGCAGCACCAGCGTGCTGCCCCGGCCCAGCACCGCCCGCCGCGTCACCTCCAGGACCGGCTCCTGGCCCGAGCGCAGGGTCACCTCCAGCGT
Organism: Streptomyces sp. NPDC006332; assembly: GCF_040612855.1. Classification (NCBI taxonomy): domain Bacteria; kingdom Bacillati; phylum Actinomycetota; class Actinomycetes; order Kitasatosporales; family Streptomycetaceae; genus Streptomyces; species Streptomyces sp. NPDC006332. The sequence continues at coordinate 44,927 of NZ_JBEXRA010000029.1, read as the reverse complement.
GCCGGACTCCTGGGTGTAGGTGCCGTGGACCTGCAGCGACTTGCCGAGCCGGAGAGTGCCGCCCTGCACCCGCACGTCGCCGTGGCCCAGCGCGTGCGCCGACCCCGCGACGAGGACACCGTCCGCCAGCACGGTGCCGCCCGTGTACCGGTTGTGCCCCGTCAGGGTCAGCGCGCCGGTGCCGCGCTTGGTCAGCCCGCCCGGCCCGTCGATGTCGTTGCGCCAGCTGTCCGCGGCCTGGAAGCCGCCGGCCGCCGCGTCGAGCGTGACGCTCACGTCGGACTCGAAGGAGCCGTAACCGTCGGCCGCGGCGAACAGGTTCAGCCTGCCCCACTGCTCGAAACCGTCCAACAGGACGTACCCGGAGGGCAGCGCGGTGCTGCGCAGCACCGCACGCCGCTGGGCCGCGGTCAGGTACGGCAGCCGCGTCTCCAGCAGCACCTCCGCGCCCTTCGGCACGGTCAGCGACTTGTCCTCGCCACGCCTGGTGAGCACATACGTCAACCGGGGCTTGACCGCACGGGCGTTGGTGTCCCGGTCGGCGTACGCATCGGAGCCGTCCGAGTGGGCGTACGCGTACAACGTGTCCGCCGTCGTGCCGGTCTCCTGCTGGAAGTACGCCAGGGCCTGGGCGCGTGCCGCGGCCTTGAGGTCCGCGTTCGCCGGGTCGGCCAGGGTGGCGGCGGCCAGGGCGGTGGCCATGATCCGGCCGCCCAGTACGTCGACCGTCGAGTGCATGCCCGACATGATCCGGGTGTGGCTCAACTCGAAGGCGCGCGTCACCAGTTCCTGGAAGCGCTCCGGCACCGCGTACGCGTAGGCCAGCGCCGCCAGGTGGAAGGCGTTGGTGTGGCCGCTGGGGAAGCCGCCGTCGTCCACCGGAGAGGTGCTGCGCTGACGCAGCAGCTGCGTCGCCACGATCACCTCGGAGTCGTAGACGGGGTAGCCGAGCGCGTCGGTCCTGCCGGTGTCGACGACCTCGCTGTCCTCGTTCATGCGCCACGGACGCGGGTACTGGAAGGCGTACTTGCCGGGGTTGCCGGAGGCGAACGGGCCACGCACCGTGTCGACCAGTTCGGCCACCTTGCCGAGCGCCGAGTCGTGCGAGCCCGCGCCGAGCGCGGACCCGGCCGGGGCGCCCGCCGGTACCGCGTCGTCGATCTTGGTGGGCGGTGTGCCGTCGGGCGCGCCGGTGATCGACGTGACCGCCTTGGCGCCCGTCCGGTACAGGTCGGCCAGCGGCCCCAGGCCCGCGATCATCGCGTAACTCTGGTGCTGGCGGTCGTAGAGGAACGCCTCCTTGGCCTGCGCCTCGGTGCGCGCCGAGGTGAGCCGGGCGCAGTAGCGCATGTTGGCCCGCAGCACCTCCGGCATCAGCGGCGTGCCGGTGTTCCAGGCGCCGCCGGTCTTCCACACGTCGGCCATGCCGCCGAGGACGCGGACCACGGCGTTGGTCTCGGGCGTCAGGTTCGCCATGACGTTGGTCCGGTAGTCGTCCACGAACGCGACGGCGCCGGTCGCGGCCTTCGCGTCCGCGGCGGCCAGCCAGGTCACGAGGGTGGGCGCGGCCAGCACACCGGCCGAGGCACCCAGGGAGGTTTTGAGGAACCCCCTGCGGTTCACGGCGGGTTGACGGACCGACGAGGGGGAGCGGTGCCCGGCTGATGACGGCATACGTCTGCCTCTCTTGAGTTCTTCGGCCCTGCGGCCGCGGAAGGAGGTGGAGCGGTCGAACGTGACTCATGGTGCGGCACGTGACGTACGCGTCGAACGCGCTTTCCCGAGTCCGGTGAGCGAAGATCTACGGGCGAGTCGTGTCGGATCAGGGGGGATCCGGCGTCCGCCACATGTCATACGAGTGAACGGGCCATCGCCACCGCTCCGTCGACCGGCGACGCGTCCAGGGGCCGCGGACGGGCCCCGGGCACACTCTCGGCCAGGGAGGTCACGAAGGCTTCGTACAGGGCGGGTTGGGCGAGCACGGTGCTGCCGGCGACCACCACGTCCTCGACCAGGACTCCGCGGTCGGCGAGTCGTCGGATGAGCGCGGCCAGGCAACGGCCGCCCTCGGTGATCACCGCACGGGCGAGGGAGGAACCCGCCTCGGCGGCGGTGAAGACCACGGGTGCGTGCCGGCCCCACTCGGCGGACACGTCGGTGGCCCGCTCCAGGGCGGCGCCGAGTGCCGGCACCTCGTCGACACCGAACGCGGCGATGAGGCACTCGGCGAGCTCGTCGGGGCTCTCGCCACGGTCGTGGGCCGCCCAGACGGACCGTACGGCCTCACGCACGAGACCCGCCGAGCCGCCCTCGTCCCCGAGCACCGCGCCCCAGCCGCCGACCTGGACCCAGGTGTCGTCGGCGAGGCGGCCGACCGCGACGGAACCGGTGCCGGCGACCAGGCCGACACCCCGCTCGAGCCCTGCGGCGGGTACCAGGAGTTCGGCGTCGCCCATGACGAGCGCGGGCGCGTCGAAGTGCAGGTGCAGCGCGGTGCGTATCTGCCGGCACTGCCGTGGCGTCTCACAGGCGTGGCCGCCCACGGCGACGGCGGACGGGCGCGCGCCCGTCGGCAGTGCCCCGGCGACCAGCGCCGCGATCCAGGCGGCCGCGGCCACGGGGTCGTGCGGCCGCCAGCCACTGCTCGGGCGGACATGGTCGGCGACCAGGTCGTCCCCCGCGAAGGCGCGAAGGTGTGTCTTGGTGCCGCCCACGTCGATACCGACCACGAGAGGGCAGGAGGGAAGAGCGTCCGGCACGGCTCCTCTTTCGTCGTTGCGCTGGGCTGCGACGGCGGGCGAACCGTGCCTGGGACATGGGGAGTTGCTGAACTAGGGAAGCCCCGGGACGGGCTTCTGACGGGCACGGCAGGCGAGTACCGTGACGTTCGTTAGGAAGTTAACTAACGAAGTACAGTTCGTGTCAAGAGGTGTCCCGCGCTGAGCCCCGCAGTGCCCCTCAACGGGCCGCGGCGGGGTGGGGGCCGTGGACGCCAGGGCATCCCGTCGCCGCGTCCCGGAACACGATCGCACCGGGAGCGCGGCCCATGACCCGTGTGGGAGAACTGTGGAACACGACGTGGCGAGAGCCCCTCGCCTGACCGAGAGCGCGAGCGCGGTGTTCGCCGTGCTGGCCGGCGCGGGCACCGCGACCCGGCCGCAGCTCGCGACCCTGGCGGGTCTGTCCAAGCCGACGGTGTCCTCCGCCGTCGCGGAGCTGGAGAACGCCCAGCTCGCCGCCCACTCCGGCACCGCCTCCAGCGGCACCGGCCGTTCCGCCGCCGTATACCGCCTGGGCCCGGCCGCCGGGGCCGTCCTCGCCGTCGACCTCGGCCCCGCCTTCACCCGGGTACGCGGCTGCGCCCTGGACGGCACCCTGCTCGCCCAGGCCACCGGCTCCCGCCAGGACGCCGCCGACGTGGTGCGCCAGGCCCTGGACGCGCTGCCCGAAGGTGCCCCGCTGCGCACCATCGTGGTCGCCGTCGGTGATGTCACCGCGCCGCAGGAGCGGGGGACCGGCGTGCGTCCGGCGACCGCCAAGGCGGGCCCCGTGTTCGACGCCATGGCCGTCGCGCTGCCGCCGGGCGTACCCGTCCACCTCGAGAACAACGTCAACTGCGCCGCGCTCGCGGAACTGCACGAGGGCGCCGCCCGCGGCCGTGACACCTTCGGCTACCTGCGGATCGGCGTCGGCATCGGCCTCGGCATCGTGGTCGGCGGCCGGGTGCTGCGCGGAGCCAACGGCGCGGCCGGTGAGCTGGCCCGGCTGCCCTACCCGTGGGACGACGGCCGTGAACCGCGCCAGGAGGCGCTGGAGGACTACATCGGCGCCCGCTCGCTCCTGCGACGGACGGCCGAGGCCTGGCAGGACGCCGACGGCCCGTGCCCCAGTACCGCCGAGCGGCTCTTCGCGCTGGCCGGGGAGGGCCGTGCCGCGGCCCGTGCCGTTGTCGACCGGCACGCCGTGGACGTGGGTCGCCTGGCCGCCGCGGTGACCGCCGTGCTCGACCCGGGGCTGGTCGTGCTGGGCGGCAGCACCGGCGCGGATCCGCAGCTCCTGCCCGGTGTGCGGGCCGAACTGTCACGGCTGAGCTGGCCCACCGAGGTGGTCAGCAGCACGGTCGGTGACCTGGGCACGGTGGTGGGTGCCGCCCGGCTCGCGGTCGCCCGGGGAGTCCAAACCGTGACCGAAGCCGCGCGGACTAAGGATTGACGGCCTCCGACTCGGTCTGCCAATGTCCGGACAAGCGCTTTCTAAGTCGGTCGGGACACCGGCTTGGGGTGAGCGTCCCGACCGTACGTGAGGTACGGCAGCCACGCGAGGGCGTGTTCGCGAGGCCACGGCCGTGAGGGCCGGGGATGCCACCCGCAGAGGCGATGCGGCCGGGCGAGGCCGTGCCCCCGGAAAGCGAACCTTCCTGCACAACGCACCCGTGCCGCCTCGGCTGGCGCCGTGCTCCGTCCCCTACGACGACAAAGGATCGAACATGACCAGTGTGGGTGTGCGGCGCTCCCGCCGACTCGGCCGCGGCGGCATACGCCGCCTGGTTCCCGTCGCTGCCGTGGCCACGGCAGGGGCCCTTCTGCTCTCCGCCTGCGGGGGGTCCGACTCCGGCGGAACCTCCAAGTCGCTGACGTTCTGGATCTCCACGGTTCCGGGGCAGGACGCGGGCTGGAAGAAGATGGTGGCGCAGTACAAGAAGGAGACCGGCGTCTCCGTCAAGCTCGTCAACATCCCCTACGACGGCTACTCGACCAAGCTGCACAACGCCGCGCAGGCGAACTCCCTGCCCGACGTGGCGGCCGTGCCGGCGCTGGACCCGATCTGGTCGAACAAGCTGATCGACCTCAGCTCCATCGCCAACAAGAAGAGCAACAACATCAACCCCAACTTCCTCGCGAAGGACTCGTCCGGGAAGGTGCTGTCCATCCCCTCGGACGTCACCGCGTCCGGCATGTTCATCAACAAGTCGTTGTTCAAGAAGGCCGGCGTCTCCTTCCCGACCTCGCCCCAGAAGACCTGGACCTGGGACGACTTCATCAAGGCGGCGAACGAGGTCCGGGAGAAGACCAAGGCCAAGTACTCCCTGACCTTCGACCAGTCCCCGTCCCGCCTGCGCGCCATGGTGTACGAGATGGGCGGGAAGTACGTCCACGCGGACTCCTCCGGCAAGTTCTCGGTGGACAGCGCGACCAAGAAGGCCGTGAACACCTTCGTCGGGTGGAACGACAACAAGACCATGCCGAAGTCGGTGTGGACCAGCGGCGCCGACCCGTCGGCCATGTTCCAGAGCGGTGACGTGGTCGCCTACTGGTCCGGCGTGTGGCAGGTGCCCGCCTTCGCGGACAGCATCAAGAAGTTCGAGTGGGCGAGCGTCCCGACACCCGCCCAGCCGGTCCAGGCCAGCGACGTCAACAGCGGCGGCATGACGGTGGGCTTCAACAACAACGGCGACGCGGCCAAGGCCGCGACGAAGTTCCTGTCCTGGCTGTACGAGCCGGACCACTACCGCGAGCTGTGTGAGACGTCCGGGTTCCTGCCGGTCGAGAACGATCTGAACCCGAAGTACCCCTTCACCTCCGAGGCGGCACAGGCGGCGTTCAAGCTGTACAACGAGGAGATCCCGCTCTACGCCCCGATCTCCGGCTACTTCAACAGCGCGCAGACGAAGTGGGTGCTGAAGGGCAAGAGCCTCCCCGACGACCCGACCAAGGCGGAGCTCGGCAAGGCGATCAACGGCCAGCAGTCGGTCGGTAAGGCCCTGGACAACATCGTGTCCATCTACAACCAGCAGGTCGGCGGCTGAGCGTGGGCCAGTGGGCCCGGGCGGCGGAGTCGATACACCGTCGCCCGGCCCCGGCGCCCATGTGACGCCGGGCTCATGGCGTGAGCCCAGAGGAACCCATTCCACCAGCACGGAGTCAGGAAGATGACAAAAAGCGCCTCGGACGTGTCCGCGAGCCCGCCCAGGAGACGCAGTAAGTACACCCTTGCGCCGCTCGTCCTGATCGCGGCCAATGTCGTGCTCTTCGCGCTGTTCTTCGTCTGGCCGGCGGTGATCGGGCTCGTCTACTCCTTCACGAACTACACGGGCGTGGGGGTGTTCCAGTGGGTCGGGCTGGACAACTACCACAACCTGTTCGGGGACTCCACGTTCTACGACGCGCTGTCCCGGACCCTGCTGTACACCGTCCTCTTCGTCCCGCTGAACTTCGCCGTCTCGCTGCTCGCCGCCAACCTGGTGGTGAGCAAGCACGCCAAGGGCTCGTCGGTCGCCCGTGTCATCTTCTTCATCCCGTGGCTGCTGTCGCCCATCGTCGTGGGTGTCCTGTGGCGGTGGATGTTCGGCGAGAACTTCGGACTGGTCAACTACGTCATCGAGAAGTTCGGCGCAGACGCCGTTCCCTGGCAGTCCAACGCGGACCTCTCGTTGCTCGTGGTGGTGATGGCGGCGGCCTGGGCCTGGACGGGTTTCACGATGCTGCTGTTCATCGCGGCGATCAAGAACGTACCGGTGTCGTACTACGAGGCCGCCTCGCTCGACGGCGCCGGCCCCTGGCGCCAGTTCTTCAGCATCACCCTGCCGAGCATCGCGCCCACCTCGTTCATCGTCATCCTGCTCAACACGATCAACTCGATGAAGGAATACCCGGTGTTCGTCGCCCTCAACAACGGCGGACCCGGAACGTCGAACAACCTGATGGTCCAGTACATCTACGAGACCGGCTTCAAACGGGGCCAGATCGGCTACGCGAGCGCCGCGTCGTTCGTGCTCATGCTCATCCTGATGGCCGTCGCGATCATCCAGCTGATCGTCAACCGGCGGGTGGAGAACCGATGACAACCACTGACATCCCGCGCCCGGCCGACGTCGGCTCCGGACGGCGAGTCTCCAAAAAGCGGCCCCGTAAGACGGCCACCGGTGGGCTGCGGCAGGCGGTGTCCGCGACGACACTGCTGTGGATCATGGCGTGCTTGTACGGGATTCCGGTGCTGTGGTTCGTCCTCAGCTCCTTCAAGCCTGCCAGCGACCTGTTCTCCTATCCGCTGACGCTGGTCCCGCACAACCCCACCCTGTCTGGATTCGAGGCGGCCTGGGACAGCGCGAACTTCTCCCAGTACTTCATCAACACGGCCATCGTGTGCGTGATCACGACGATCCTCACGGTGGGTGTCAGCTGCTGCACCGGGTACGCGCTGGCCAAGTACGACAACAGATGGCTCAAGGCGTTCTTCCTCTGCATCCTTGCCACCACGATGCTGCCGGGCGAGGTCATGCTCGCCCCGGAGTTCCTGGTGGTCCGCAACCTCGGCCTCTACAACTCCTTCGCCGGCATCATCCTCCCGGCCGTGCTCACCGCGACCGGATGCTTCATGTTCCGCCAGTTCTTCCTGACGGTTCCCGACGAACTCGTGGAAGCCGCCCGCATCGACGGCGCCCGCGAACTGGCGATCTTCGCGCGGATCATGGTGCCGCTCTCCAGGCCCATCATGCTGACCCTCGCCATCCTGTCCTTCCAGTGGCGGTGGAACGACTACATCTGGCCGCTGCTGATGCTGAACGACCCCAACAAGTTCACCGTGCAGATCGGCATCCAGAGCATCGTCGGCGCGCAGAACATCAACTGGTCGGTACTGCTGGGCGCCTCGGTCATCTCGATGATCCCGCTGATCGCCATCTTCCTGGTATTCCAGCGCTACGTCATGGGCGCCGACATCAACGCCGGACTCAAGGACTGATCTTGCACACCCAGCTCGACCACGAGTTCGTCCGGTCGGTGGCCCGCGCCGCCGACCGGCTGGCCGTCCCGCTCACGGCCGACCCCGACGAGGAACCCGCCGGTGTACCGCACCGTGGTCTGGCGCGGCGGGTGAAGACCCTGGTCGCGGCATACCGCTCCCCGGACTCCGCCCTGCACGGCAGCGGGCAGGCCGTCGCCGCCGCGACGACCCACCTCCGCGCACTGCGGGCCGCGCAGACCACCACCGGCCTCTTCGCCGGCGGCGACAACGTGCAGTCGCCGCCGGACTCCGCGTTCACCGTCAACGACGTGTGCGACGCGCACGCCCTCGCCGCTGGTGCGGGGCCGGAACTGCGCGACGTCACGGCCACGCTCGCCGAGATCGCCCGCGCCTCCTCGGACAGTCTCCTGACCGGTGGGGTGCACACCCCGAACCACCGTTGGGAGCTGTGCGCGGCGCTGGCCCGGCTGCACCGGTCGTTCCCCGACGACCGGCTGCTCCACCGCGTCGAGGAGTGGCTCTCCGAGGGCGTCGACATCGACGCGGAGGGTCTGTACTCGGAACGCAGCGCCAACTACGCGGCCCACGTGTCCAACCCTTCACTGCTGCTGCTGGCCGACGTGCTCGGCCGTGCCGACCTGCGGGACGCCGTCGAACGCAATCTCGCCACCACCCTGGACCTCATCAGGCCGGACGGCACGGTGGAGACCGTCCACTCGCGACGGCAGGACCAGAACGACCCGTTCCCGCTGGCGCCCTTCCTGCCGCACTACCGGCTGATGGCGGTCCGCACCGGCCGGGGCGACTTCAGCCGGGCGGCGCGGCTGGCGGCCGCCGGCGGCATCGACGACCCCGACCTGCTCGCCGAGACCCTGCTCACCCCGGACCTGTGCCGCACGCTGCCGGCACCGGCCGCGGAGACGCTGCCCCGCGCCCGGTACCTCACCACCGCGCGTCTCGCCGCACATGCCTCGACCACCGCGCACACGGTGGTGTCCGGCGGCTCCGACGTGCCCGAGCACCGGCGCATCCGCTCGGGCCTCGCCTGCAATCCCACCTTCCTGCGCCTGTTCGCCGGCGACGCCGTCCTCGACGCGGTCCGTCTCTCGCGGGGCTTCTTCGACCTGGGCCCGTTCCGCGCCGCCGGCATGCGACAACTGTCCGACAGCCGGTACCGGCTCACCGAAACCCTCACGGCCGCCTACTACCAGCCGCTCCCGCCGGACGGGCGACGGGACGGCGGCGACTACCGGATGGCGGACGAGGGTCGCTTCTCGGCCGCGATGGCCTTCGCGGACCGGCCTCGGGACGAGGTCTCGCACACGACCCGCGTCGAGGTGGACCTGCGGGAAGACGGTGCCGACCTGCGGATCGACATCAGCGGGCCACGGGTGCCCTGGGCGCTCGAGCTGACCTTCCGGCCGGGCGGCGTGCCGGAGGGCGCCGTACCGATCGGCGACGGACGCTGGTGCCTGGCGAACGGACCGATGACCTACCGGGTCGGGGACGACGAGATCCGGGTCGAGGCGGGCGTCGAGGCAGGCGAACCGCTCGTCGGGCCGGACCGGGGCGATGTACTGCGGTACGACCCGGGTCAGGACTACACCGTTGTGGGCGGCACCGATGCGACGACCGGGAACCGCGTCTACATCGGTGGACATGGCCCGCACACCCTGACCGTGGCACTGCACGCCCGCCGGTCCGCACCTGCCAAGAATCACGCCGTGGAGTAGCGGTAATCCCCCCGCTCAGCAGCCGGTGTCCGTTCCAACTGGCCCCGGTTCACCGCCAGTACGGGGGCGCCCATGCCGATCCGGCCACCCAACGAGGTCGCGCACCACCAGGTCCGCCCGCTCACGGGTCGCCGCGACCAGCCGCGCGTTGCGCTCGTCCGAGCGCAGCACCCAGGCCACCGCCTCCTGGTGGCTCTTGCCGAACTCCTCGTGCCGGGCCACCAGCCGCCGAACCCGCTCGTCCTCGTCCGGCGCGCAGAACCACACCTCGTCCAGTTGCGCCCGGACCCGGGACCACGCGCCGGTGTCGAGGAGCAGATAGTTCCCCTCGGTCACCACCAGCCGGGCCGTCGGCGGCACCGCGATCGCCCCCGCGAGGGGCTGCTCCAGCACTCGTTCGAACCCGGGCGCGTACACGACCTCACCGCCCTCGTCCCGCTCCTCACGCAGCCGCCGCAACAACGCCGCGTACCCGGCCGCGTCGAAGGTGTCGGGCGCGCCCTTGCGGTCCCGTCGCCCGAGCCGGTCCAGCTCGACGTCGGCGAGGTGGAAACCGTCCATCGGGACGTGCGCCACCCACGGCTCCCCCTCGCCGTTGAGCGTACGCACCAGCTGCTCGGCCAGCGTCGACTTGCCCGCGCCGGGGCTGCCCGCGATGCCGAGCAGGGCACGGTGGCCCAGGCGGGGGAGGGCCCGGGCCCGCGCGAGGAGGTCTTCGAAGGTCAGCGGCACAGAGCCGAGTGTGTCAAAGAGCGGGGGACACCTGTCGTGAAGGCACCCCTTGTGGCGTGCGCCACCCACTGGATGCGGTCCAGCGGGGAACCGGGTTTTGTATGACGGAGCTCGGACTTCCCGAAGACATCCTGGCCTGCCTCTTCGACCTCGACGGCGTGGTCACGAGGACGGCCGTCGTGCACGCCGCCGCCTGGAAGGAGATGTTCGACGCGTTCCTGCGCGAACGCGACGGCGAACATTTCCGGCCTTTCGACGACAGCGACTACGACGAGTACGTCGACGGCCGCCCCCGCGCCGACGGCGTCCGCGCCTTCCTCGCCTCCCGCGACATCGAGTTGCCCGAGGGCCGGCCGGACGACCCGCCGAGCGCCCCGACGGTCCACGGACTCGGCAACCGCAAGAACGAACGGGTCCTGGAGAAGATCCGCACCGACGGCGTGGAGGCCTACGACGGCACCCTGCGTTACATCGCCGCGGCGCGCGCCCGGGGCCTGCGCACCGCGATCGTCTCCTCCAGCGCCAACTGCCGCGACGTCCTGCGCGCGATCGACGCCGAGGGCCTCTTCGACGTACGCATCGACGGAGTCGTCGCCGCCGAGCGCGCGCTGCCGGGCAAACCGCGCCCCGACACTTTCCTGGCCGCCGCGCGGGACCTGGGCGTGGACGCCGCGCACTCCGCCGTCTTCGAGGACGCCCAGGCCGGCATGGACGCGGGCCGATCCGGCCACTTCGGATACGTCGTCGGTGTCGACCGGGTCGGACAGACCGATGCCCTGTACGCGCACGGCGCGGACGTCGTCGTCAAGGACCTCGCCGAACTGGGGGGCAACGCGTGATCAGCAACCGGTCCTACACCGTCGAGCCCTGGGCGGTCCGCGAGACCGACCTCAACCTCGACGTGCTCGCCCAGAGCGAGTCCGTGTTCGCGCTGTCCAACGGCCATGTCGGCTGGCGCGGCAACCTCGACGAGGGCGAACCGCACGGCCTGCCCGGCTCCTACCTCAACGGCGTGCACGAACTGCACCCGCTGCCCTACGCCGAGGCCGGCTACGGCTACCCCGAGTCCGGGCAGACCGTCATCAACGTCACCAACGGCAAGGTGCTGCGGCTGCTGGTCGACGACGAGCCGTTCGACCTCCGCTACGGCCGCCTCGTGAGCCACGAGCGCACCCTGGACCTGCGCCGGGGCGTGCTGGAGCGGACCTGCGAATGGGTCTCGCCGGCCGGTTCCCGGGTCCGGGTGCGCTCGACGCGGCTCGTCTCCCTCACCCAGCGGGCGATCGCCGCGGTGGCGTACGAGGTGGAGCCCGTCGACAGCCGCACCCGGGTGGTCATCCAGTCGGAACTCGTCGCCAACGAGAGCCTGCCCGAGCCGAACGGCGACCCGCGTGCCGCCCGCGCCCTGAAGTCGCCGCTGGAGCCGGAGGAGGACTTCGCCTCCGGCTCCCGGCTGCGCCTGGTGCACCGCACCCGCCGCAGCGGCTTCCGGGTCGCCGTGGCCGCCGACCACGTCATCGACGGACCCGAGCGGACCACGACCAGCAGCGAGAGCAACGTGGACGTGTCCCGGCTGACCGTCACCTCCGTCCTGGAACCCGGACAGCGGCTGCGGGTCGAGAAGGCCGTCGCCCACGGCTGGTCCGCGGTGCGTTCCCGGCCCGCGATGAGCGACCAGGTCGAGGCGGCGCTGGCAGCGGCGGCGCACGGCGGCTGGCAGGGCCTGCTGGACGAACAACGGGAGTACCTCGACGACTTCTGGGCCCGTGCCGACGTCGAGGTCGACGGCGACGAGGAGATCCAGCAGGCCGTCCGCTTCGCCCTCTTCCACGTGCTCCAGGCCGGCGCCCGCGCCGAGCAACGGGCCATCCCCGCCAAGGGACTGACCGGATCCGGCTACGACGGCCACGCCTTCTGGGACACCGAGACCTTCGTCCTGCCCCTGCTCACCTACACCGCCCCCGACTCCGTCGCCGAGGCGTTGCGCTGGCGGCAGCAGACGCTGCCGGCCGCCCGGGAACGCGCGGCCCAACTCGGCCTCGGTGGCGCCGCGTTCCCCTGGCGGACCATCGAGGGCTCGGAAGGGTCCGCGTACTGGCCAGCCGGTACGGCCGCCTTCCACGTCAACGCCGCCATCGCGGACGCGGTGGTGCGCTACACGGAGGCCACCGGCGACACCGGCTTCGAACGTGACACCGGCGTCGAACTCCTGGTGGAGACCGCGCGGTTGTGGCGCTCGCTCGGCCATCACGACCACCACGGCGTCTTCCACATCGACGGTGTCACCGGCCCCGACGAGTACAGCGCGGTGGCCGACGACAACCTGTACACCAACCTGATGGCCAGGGCGAACCTGCTGGCCGCCGCCGACGTCTGCGAACGCCACCCCGAACAGGCCGCCGCTCTCGGCGTCGACGACGAGGAGAGCGCCACCTGGCGGGACGCCGCCGAGGCCGTGCACGTCCCCTACAACGACGAACTCGGCGTCCACGAACAGCACGCCGGCTTCACCCGCTACCAGCGCTGGGACTTCGCCGGCACGAGCGCCGACCAGTACCCGCTGCTGCTGCACTTCCCCTACTTCGACCTCTACCGCAAGCAGGTCGTCAAACAGGCGGACCTGGTGCTGGCGATGTACATGTGCAGCGGCTTCTTCGAGAAGTACTGCGACGAGGAGCAGATCGCCCGCAACTTCGCCTACTACGAGCCGCTGACCGTACGGGACTCCTCGCTCTCGGCGTGCTGTCAGGCCGTCGTCGCCGCCCAGGCCGGACATCTCGGCCTCGCCTACGACTACACCGCCGAGGCGGCGCTGATGGACCTCGCCGACCTGGAACAGAACACCCAGGACGGACTGCACGTCGCGTCCCTGGCCGGCACCTGGACGGCCCTGGTCGCCGGTTTCGGCGGCCTGCGCCGGGACGGCACGTCACTCAGGTTCACCCCGCGCCTGCCGGACCGGCTCAGCCGTCTCGCCTTCAGCCTGCAGATACTCGGCAGGCGGCTGCGCGTGGAGATCGGTCCGGACAAGGCCACGTACACCCTGCTGTCCGGTGAGCCCCTGACGATCCGCCACCACGGTGGCGCCCTGACCGTGAACGGCGACGGCCCCGTGGTCCGCGCGATCCCGGCCCACAAGCCCCGCCCGGCCCCGGAGCAGCCTCCGCACCGCCGCCCCGACGTCCGGCGCTGAACCCTGGGGCGGGCGCCGCGGACCGCGCACCCCCTAGGGCCGACGACTTCCGGACGAGGCGTCAGGCACCTGGCCGAATACGACCCTGCACATCCATGCGCCGCGGGTTAGTTTAGCCGTGTATTTCAACATTTGTTCGAACCTGCCTTCGGCTCGACGGGCTGCGAGGCCTGGACATCCTACGAGACGTAGGAGTGAGGGTGGACGATGACGCACGGCACGAACGCCATGCTCGTCGGTGTGAGACGAGGCGACCCGGCGACCGTGCCCGGCGCGTTCTGGCGCAGGCGTGACAGCCGGTTACTCGCGGCCGTCGCCGGCGCCTTCACCCTCGCCCAACTGCTCCTCGTCCGCCCAGGACTGGGCCTCGGCTGGGACGAGACGGTGTACGTCAGCCAGGTCGGCGCCCAGGCCCCGGCGTCCTACTTCAGCGCACCGCGCGCCCGGGGCATATCCCTGCTGGTGGCGCCGATCGCGTCCTGGTCGACCTCCACCGAACTGCTGCGCGTCTACCTCGCGCTGCTGTCCGGCCTCGGCCTCTACCTGGCGCTGCGGGTCTGGCGCGGACTGTTCAGGACCCGGGTCCTGGCCCTGGCCGGGGCGCTCTTCGCCAGCCTGTGGGTGACCCTGTACTACGGCCCGACGGCCATGCCCAACCTGTGGGTGGCCCTCGGCGCCCTGATCACCGTCGGCTGCTTCCTGCGCGCCCGCACGGACCGCCTCGACCGGCGCGCCCTGTGGGGCGTCGCGGCGGGCGCCACGCTCATGGCGTGGATGCGGCCGACCGACGCCGTATGGGTCACGCTGCCGCTCCTCGCCCTGGTGGCGGCGGACCGCCTGTGGCGCCCCGCGCTCGCGCTCCTCGGCGGGCTCGCCGCGGGCGCGGGGGAGTGGGTGATCGAGGCGTACGTCAGCTACGGGGGCCTGGGCCGGCGGCTGTCCGACGGCTCCGACATACAGGGCGGCCTCGGCCTGTACTTCGCCGTCGACGACCAGTTACGCAGCCTGGGCGGACGGGGCCTGTGCCGTCCCTGCAGCGGCCCGCTGCCCCACCCGGCGGTGATGGCCTGGTGGTTCGTCCTCCCGCTGCTCGCCGTCGTCGGACTGGTGATCGCGGTGCGGGCCCGGCGCACCGGACCCACCCTGGTGCCGCTGGCCTGCGCCGCGACCGCCGCCGTGCCGTACCTGTTCATGATCGGTTACGCCGCCCCGCGTTTCCTGCTGCCCGCCTACGCCCTGCTCGCGATCCCCGTCGCCGACGCGCTTGTCCACCTGGTCACCGGGCCGAACGGCCGATGGCGCCCGGTGGCCGCCGCCGTGGTCGCCTTGGGGCTGGCAGGACACCTGGCGGTGCAGTACGCCGTCCTGGAGCGCACCGTGGACCGCACCGGCGCCGACCGCCGTGTCTGGGCCCGCACCGCCGACGAACTGCACCGCCTGGGCATCCGTCCGCCCTGCCTGCTCACCGGACACGAGGCCCTCCCCGTCGCCTACTACACCGGCTGCTCATCGGCGGCGACCAGCGGCCCCAACGCCAACAGCACCGAGGCGGACATCCTGCGCACCGCCCGCCGTATCCCGACCGCCACCCTCGTCCGGCCCGGCGGCACCCCACCGCCGTACGCCCACGACTGGAAAGCCCGCCGCTCCCCGGGCCCCGACCTGCGCCTCGCGCCGCCCCCGGCCGATGGCGGGCACCGGTGACGTCCGGCGCGAGGCGCTGTGCGGCGCACCGGCGTTTCCGGTCCGCACACACCTGGTAGGACTCACGTTGTCGGTGCACGGACGAGACGAGGGGGGACGGCCATGACATGGAACGAGGACGGCGGACGCTTACCGGAGGAGTTCTTGACCCCGGGGACGTCGTCGTTCACCGATTTCCTGGCCGCACACCGCCCCGAACTCCTGAGCACCCGCCGTGTCCTGCCGGACGGTGTGGCCGCCGCACCCGACCGGGTCCCGCACGGCACCACCATCCTCGCCCTCACCTTCCGGGACGGGGTGCTGATCGCCGGGGACCGACGGGCGACCATGGGCAACCTGATCGCCCAGCGCGACCTGGAGAAGGTGCACCCCGCCGACGACCACACGGCCGTCGCCTTCGCCGGCACCGTCGGACTCGCGCTGGACCTGGTGAAGCTCTACCAGGTCGAGCTGACGCACTTCGAGAAGATCGAGGGCGTCGCCATGACGCTCGACGGCAAGGCGCGCCGCCTGGCCGGCATGATCCGGCAGAACCTCGGCCAGGCCATGCAGGGCCTCGCCGTCGTACCGCTGCTCACCGGCTACGACGCCGCGGCACCCGAGGGCCGCGAGGGCCGCATCTTCAGCTTCGATGTCGCCGGCGGGCTGTACGAGAAGACCGACTTCCACGCCGAGGGCTCCGGATCGCCCTACGCCCGGGGCGCCTTGAAGAAACTGTTCCGTCCGGGCATGGACCGGCGCGAGGCCGCCCTGGCGGCGCTCCAGGCCCTGTACGACGCGGCCGACGACGACTCCGCCACCGGCGGCCCGGACCTGAACCGCCGGATCTTCCCCATCGTGTCCGTCATCACCGAGGACGGCTTCGAGCGGCTGCCCGAACCGGAGACGGAAGCGCTGAGCCGCGACATGGTCGAGCAGCGCGGCAACCGGCCCGACGGACCGAACGCGGCGCCCTGACACGGGCCGTGACAGGCGGCTTTCCCCACTCGTGGGGAAGATCTGCCACGGGCTTTTACCGCACACGGCTTGTAGCCGCCCAAGGATGCCACCAGGCTGCTGGACGCGGCCGTGGGACCCGACGGCAAGGATCCACCTCCCGAGGACGGCCGCCCCTGACTCCGCTCCGTCCCTCCTCCCCGCGACCGCCCCCGAGAGGGGCCCGGCCCGGCGCCGCGTCCGTGGCTCCATGACGCGGCAGGAGTGGGTCAGGGTGGGCCGAACAGCGGCCTCGCGACAGGGGGAAAGCTCCGGCGCGGGAAAACGGGAAACGATCACACCATTGGCCTAGCGACAGAACGATTCGCCAGGTGAACGGCACCGCGAATGATCACATCGTGGGCCGCGCAACGACGATCCTGGGGCGGAAATCCACCGATCGGCAACAGGGCTCCGGCCCCGCTGCCTCCCCTGCCCAAGGAGATCGTCTTGCGTGTTCGTCGTATGGTCACCAGCGCCCTCGGTTCGGCCGCCCTCGTGCTCGCCACGATGGGCGCGGTGACCACCGCCGCGGGCCCGGCGGCCGCCGCCCCGTGCGGTTTCTACGAGACCGGATCCGACGCCTACTACAACCACTGCACCTCCGACGGCTCACGGGTCGTCATCAAGGTGGAGGTCGCCTGGGCGCCCGACTACGAGCGGTGCGTCGCGCCCGGCACGACCTGGCTGGGCGGCGCGAGCAAGATCGACGGCGCCTACTACGTCGGCCGCACCTGCTGACCTGCGCGCACCGTGCTCCGTACCGTCCGGCCCGCACGGTACGGAGCACCACCCCACCACGACGCGGGTCCCCTGAGCCGGGGACGCGGCTCAGGCCCGCAGTCGGAACTCCTTGCGCCACTTCACCAGTTGCTTCTCCGCGTCGCCGGTGTACGACCACGGGGTCCGGGTGGCGCGTCGGTCCAGCATCCGCAGCAACGAGGAGGCGACGTCGTGGACCCCCGCGTGACAGGCCGCGTGGGTCAGGTAGTTGACGTCACGCAACTCAGCCGGCGTCACCTCGCTCTCCGTCCGGCCCACGATCCAGGCCTGCCAGGTGCGCCACACGTCACTGACGGCCCCGTCGTTCTTCCAGTGCTGCGCGAGGCTCACGGACGCCCGCCCGTCCTGCGCGGCGTCCTGGGCGAACCGGAACTCCTCGACCCGGGCGTACTGAACCAGCACCGGCAGCGCGGAGCCGGCCGGGGCCACTCCCGCCGCGTCGCGGGCGAAGTCGTACATGAGGCCGTGCGTGCCGTGCCAGCGTGACGAGTAGTAGTGCAGGATCTGCAGGTGGCCCTCGACGTTGTACGGGTCACGCCCGAGCAACTCGTCCCACCAGCGCTCCAGTTCCTGCACCCGCACACCCGCCGGGTACAGCCGGGCCACCGAGATCAGGGAGACCCACGGCGTGGGGTCCTCCGGATAGGCCTCCGCGGCCTGCAGGCAGGCCAGCACCGCGCCGTCTATGCGGTGCTGGTCGATCGGCGCGCCCCGGCCGGCGGCGATCGCCAGGCTGAACGCCCGGGCCGTCTCGGTGGCCGCGCGCAGCACCAGCGCGTCCCCGCGACGCGGCTCGGCGGCCACCCACGACTCCACCGACGAACTGCTCGCGCAGGCCTGGGCGAGCAGCCGCACCCGGTGGCCCCGGGACGGCCAGTCGGGGCCGGTGGTGTACAGCAGTTCACGCAGTCCCTGCCAGCGGCCGATGACGATGTCGTGGCGCGCCGAAGTGAGCGCCGTGTCTCCACAGTCGGGGTCGAAGTGGGGAGCGAAACGGTCTCGCGCCATCGGGGTCTCCCTCAGAAGTCGGTGGGCAGACCCTCGTAGAACGGGGTGCGTGGGCCTGCGGCTTCATCGAGGACGTAGTCCGTCTCGACGGCACGGGAGGCGTCCAGCTTCGCGGGCCGGTAGTAGTCGCTGCCCTGCCGCCAGTACCAGAACATCGGGATCAGGCCGACCGCGAGGCCGCCGATGCCGATCGTGATCGCGGCCGAGCTCAGCTCACCCAGCGACTCGACGAACACCCAGAACATGAACAGGGCGCCCAGCAGCGGCCACAGCCCGCCGAAGACGAAGTTGGACACCGACGTCAGCAGCGTCCTGCGGTAGGCGACGACCACGGCGAGACCGGCGAGTCCGTAGTACACGGCGATCTGCAGACCGATCGCCGATATGGCGTCGGTGAGGATGTCGCCGACCGTGCCCAGGGCGTTGGAGGCGATGAGCATGCCCAGCGCCACCGTGCCGACGACCACGATCGCGACCCACGGGGTGTTCCAGCGGGCGTGCACCCGGCCCAGCGCCGACGGCATCGTACGGTCGCGGCCCATCGCGAACAGCGAACGGGTGACCTGGATGAGGGTGGTCTCCAGCGTCGCGATGGTGGACAGCATCACCGCCACGATGAGCAGTTTGCCGCCCCAGCCGGGCCAGATCTCGTCCCCGAGGACCGCGAGCACGTTGGCGTCGTTCGCCTCGATCTGCTTGGCGGAGAGGATGATGTTCACCGCGATGGTGAACGCCTCGAACAGCAGGAAGACGATGCCGACGCCGATCAGGCCCGCGAGTCCCGTCGTACGACGGCTGTTGCGGGTCTCCTCGCTCAGGTTGCTGGTGACGTCCCAGCCCCAGTAGTAGAAGGCGGCGATGAGCGCGCCGGACGCGAAGCCCCCCACGCCGTCGAAGTGGCTGAACCCGAGCCACGACCAGTCGAAGGCGAGGGCGTTGCCGCTGTGGAAGAGGGCGAGGACCACGAAGAACGCCAGGATCGCCAGCTCCACACCGGACATGACGAGCTGGGCGCGCACGGTCAGCCGGGCACCGCCGAGCACCACGAGCACCATGACCACGAACCACAGCCCGCCCACCGCCGTGGACAGCCCGGTGTTGTCGGCGAGCCCGTCGTCGAACAGGGCCAGCGTCATCGAACCGGCGGGCAGTGAACCGGCCACCATGAAGATGGTCGCCGAGATCACCAGAGCCCAGCCGCTGATGAAGCCCAGAAAGGGGTGGAGAGTGCGCCCCACCCAGGAGTAGCTGGCTCCCGCGTTCACGTCGATCCGGCCGAGATAGCTGAACGCCAGCGCGATGCCCAGCATCGGTATCGCGCAGTACAGCAGGGCGGCCGGACTGGCCAGCCCCACGGCGCCGACCAGCACCGCGGTGGTCGCGGCCAGCGAGTAGGCCGGCGCGCTGCCCGCCACCGCCATCACGACGGTGTCGAACGTGCCGAGGGCGTTGGCCTGTAGCCCTCTGCCCCTCACATTGCTCATGGTTGCGCTGCTTTCCGTCGTGCGCGACGCGAGGGCCACGAGGCCGTGCGACGTAGTGGGTGAGGCGGGACCCGTCCAGAACCGACAGAGGGGTGGCCTCGGGGCACGGGCGGCGAAAAGCGGGTGGCGGACATCGGCTCTGCCTCCGCGTCGGCAGCCGGTCACACCGTGTGTTCGAGTGATGATAGCGGCACATATTTAACATTCAAGGTTGACTGGGGAGTAACCTCCCGACCGTCCCCAGGGCCACTTCCGTCCCACGTACGGGATTGGGCTCCGCGTACCGGGAAACGCGTGCAGGGCACCCGAGCCAAGCCGGCCGACGCAGCGAACGAAGGAGGCAGCCATGGGCACGCAGCCGATGGCGGACGACGCGTACCAGCCCACCGGAACCAACGAGGAGCAGGAGGACGCGGGCCCGCTCGATCTCCAGGACGCGCTCGACGAGCGCACCTACGACGAGACCCTCGACGAGGGCTACTCCCCGCCGGAGAAACCGCTCGGCGTCACCAAGCACGGCACCACCGCCGCCGAACAGCACGACGGGGAGAGCCTCGACCAGCGACTGTCCCAGGAGGTTCCGGACGCCGCGGAGACCGTGGGGGACGGGGTCGGCGACATCCCCGGCGGCGAGGGCGAACCGGTCGACGCCGAGGTGGGCGCCGACCGCGCGGGCCGGCTCGTCGCCCCGGACGAGGGCGCCCATTCCGACACCACCAAGGAGGCCGTCGCCTCCGACGTGGGCATCGACGCGGGAGCCGCCGGGGCGGAGGAGGCCGCCGTCCATGTCGTCGAGGACGACACGGACGGGGACGACCTGGACGGCATGGACGACCTGGAATACGTGAGCGACGAGAAGAACTGAGCGGGGCGGGGCGCTCAGTCCCCGATACGGTCGATCAGACGGAGTTTGTTGGTGGCGTCCAGGGCGGCGACCTTGTAGGACTCCGCGAGCGTCGGGTAGTTGAACACCGCGTCGACCAGGTAGTCGACGGTGCCGCCGCAGCCCATCACCGACTGTCCGATGTGGATGAGTTCGGTGGCGCCGGTGCCGAAGCAGTGCACCCCGAGCAGGGTCCGGTCCTCGGGCGAGACCAGCAGCTTCAGCATGCCGTGCGAGTCGCCCATGATCTGCCCGCGGGCCAGTTCCCGGTACCGGGAGATACCGACCTCGAACGGCACCCGGTCCTCGGTGAGCTGGTCCTCGGTCCGGCCCACGAAGCTGATCTCGGGAATGGTGTAGATGCCGATCGGCTGGAGGTTGTGCATCCGCGGGACCGGCTCCCCGCACGCGTGGTACGCCGCCGCCCGGCCCTGCTCCATCGAGGTCGCCGCCAGCGCCGGGAAACCGATGACGTCGCCCACGGCGTAGATGTGCGCCGCCTCGGTGCGGTAGTGCTCGTCGACCGTGATCCGGCCGCGGGCGTCCGCCGACAGCCCCGCCTTGTCGAGGTCGAGGTCGTCGGTGAGGCCCTGGCGGCCCGCCGAGTACATCACGGCGTCGGCGGGGATCTTCTTGCCGCTCTCCAGCACGGTCAGCGTGCCCCTGGGATGACGCTCGACGGCCGCCACCGTCTCCCCGAAACGGAACGTCACCGCGAGGTCCCGCAACTGGTACTTGAGTGACTCGATCACCTCGACGTCGCACATGTCGAGCATGCCGGCCCGCCGTTCGACCACGGTGACCTTGCTGCCGAGCGCGGCGAACATCGACGCGTACTCCATGCCGATGACCCCGGCGCCGACGATCACCATGGAGCGCGGCACCCGTTCGATCGCGAGCACGTTGTCCGAGTCCATGATGGTCCGCCCGTCGAACTCGACGCTGTCCGGACGTGCGGGCCGGGTGCCGGTGGCGATGACGAAGTGGTCGGCGCTGATCAGGCGTTCGTGGCCGGTGACCTCGCGCAGGGCGACGGTGTGGTCGTCGACGAAGCGGGCGGTCCCGGCGTACAGGGTGATGTCGTTGCGGGACAGCTGGCTGCGGATGACATCGACCTCGCGGCTGACCACGTGCTGGGTGCGGGCGGTCAGATCGGCGACGGTGATGTCCTCCTTCAACCGGTAGCTCTGCCCGTACAGATCGCGCTGGGTGAGGCCGGTGAGGTACAACACCGCCTCGCGCAGGGTCTTGGAGGGGATGGTGCCGGTGTGTATGGAGACCCCGCCGACCATGTCGGGGCGGTCGACGACGGCGACCCGGCGGCCCAGTTTGGCCGCGGCGATGGCGGCCTTCTGACCCCCGGGTCCGGATCCGATGACGAGCATGTCGAAGTCGGGCACCCTCAGGAGTCTGTCAGCCCCGGCGCCCCCTTCGATAGGGCGCCGGGACAAACGACGGCCCCGAGTCCCGGGCCGGGCCCGCCGCGGACGCGGCGGCACACGCCACCGCGTCGCGGTCCGCTACGGCAGCAGCTTGTCGAGCGCGGCCGGGCCCTCCGCCGCCAGCTTGCGCCTGGCCCATTCGAGGTTGTGCGGGGTGAGGTCCTTACCGGACGCGAGCACCACGTCCTCGGGTGACACGTCGGTGCCGGTACGGGCGTGCAGCAGGGCGTCCGGGGTGACGCGGTCCTCGGACGGCTCGGACGCGTCGGGCTGTGACGTCGGCATGATGTCTGCTCCTCGGATCCGGATCGTTCCTCGACCCCGGTTTCCCTCACCGGGCCCGATATCACCATTCAACGCCCGGGCGCCCGGTGCATCCCGAGGGAGCCCGCGGCACGCACCCCGGCCGGCGGACGCCCGAAATGCCCGGACGATCACTCGGGCGTCTAATGGGGATGACCGAAGACCCGGCCGGCAGAAAAGGCCCGTGCATGCCAGCAACCAGGACAACCGAAGAGGGGGAAACGGACAGCGTCGCTCCGGGGGGTCTGCGGCGGCTGGGCGAGTGGTGCGCGCGGCACTTCGTGGTCGTGATCATCGCCTGGCTGGTGGCCGTCGTCGCCCTCCAGGTGGTCAGCAGAGCCGTCGGCGGGACCTACGAGGACAACTTCCAGCTGTCGGGCGTGCAGTCCACGGAAGGCCTGGACGTGCTGAAGGAGCACGACCCGCAGGCCGGGGGCTACAGCAGCCAGATCGTCCTGCACGACGACCAGCAGCCCGTGAGCGCGCTGAGTTCGCAGCTGTCCACGACCGTCGGCGACCTCCAGAAGCTCCCGCACGTTCTCTCGGCCCAGAACCCGCTGTCCGTGACGTCGTCGAAGGTCGGCCCGGTGTCGAGCGACGGCAAAACCGCGTATGTCACCGTCCGCTTCGACGTGCAGCCCTCCACCCTCGGCGACGACTACCTGACCGGCGTCGACAACGCCGTCCAGCCGCTGCGGGCGGCCGGCGCCGAGGTCGAGTACGGCGGTTCGCTGGGCGAGCTCGCCCGTCCGAACGCGGACGACCGGGTCAGCGAACTGATCGGCTTCGCGGTCGCCGTCGTCGTCCTGCTCGTCGGTTTCGGCAGCGTCATCGCGGCCGGACTGCCCCTGCTCACCGCCCTGATCAGCGTGGTCGGCGGGCTCGCCTGCCTGGGGCTGCTGGCCGCCGCCTTCACCTTCGCGACCGTCTCGCCGACCCTCGCCACCATGATCGGTCTGGGTGTCGGCATCGACTACGCCCTCTTCCTGATCACCCGGCACCGGCAGAACCTGATGAACGGCGCCGACCCCGTGGAGGCCGCCGGACGCGCCGCCTCCACCAGCGGCCGTGCCGTGCTCGTCTCCGGCACCACCGTGATCATCGCGCTCTTCGGTCTGTACGCGTCCGGGGTCTCCTTCATCGGCAAACTAGGCCTCGCCGCCGCCATCACCGTCGTCTCCGCCGTCATCGGCGCCCTCACCCTGGTGCCGGCCCTCCTCGGACTCATCGGCAGACACATCGACCGCTACCACGTCCGCGAGCCGGTCGCCGAGACCGACGCCGAGCCGGGCGCCACCCCGCACGGCACCTGGCACCGCTACGCCAAACGCGTCGAGCGCAGGCCCTGGGAGTACCTCGGCGCCGGTGTGGTCGTCATCGCGATCCTCGCGATCCCGGTCTTCTCCATCCAGCTCGGCCACATCGGCGACGGCGCCGACCCGACCTCCTTCACCGACCGGCGGGCCTACGACCTGATGACCGACGCCTTCGGGCCCGGCTCCAACGGCCCCCTCACCGTCGTCATCGACCAGACGTCCGTCCCGTCCGACAAGCGCTCCGACCTCGCCTCCCAGGCCGGGAAGACCCTGGGCGCGGTGTCCGGCGCGGGCACGGTCACCCCGCTGAAGCCCACCAGCGACGGCGACCTGCTGCTCGCCACCGTCTACTCCGAGGTCTCCCCGCAGAACGCCGACACCACCGACCTGACCAACCGCCTCGTCGACCACACGCTCCCCGACGCGGTCTCCGGCTACGACGCCAAGGGCTACGTCACCGGCACCACGGCCGCCCAGGTCGACTTCCGTGACATCGTCGCCAGCCGGCTGCCCCTGATCATCGCCGTGGTCGTCGCCCTCGCCTTCCTGATCATCCTGGCCGTGTTCCGCGGCCTGCTCGTCGCGGTCAAGGCCGCCGTCCTCAACGTCCTGTCGATCACGGCCTCGTACGGCGTCGTCGTCGCCGTCTTCCAGTGGGGCTGGGGCGGGCCCGCGCTGGGCGTGCACGGCAAGGTGCCCATCGAGAGCTATGTGCCGATGATGATGTTCGCGATCATCTTCGGGCTCAGCATGGACTACGAGATCTTCCTGCTCTCCCGCGTCCACGAGGCCTGGCTGCGCACCGGCGACGCCAAGGACTCCGTCGCGCACGCCCTGGAGATCACCGCCCGGGTGATCACCTGCGCGGCCCTGATCATGGTGAGCGTGTTCGCGGCGTTCATCATCAGCGACAACATCGTCGTGAAGATGCTGGGGCTGGGCCTGGCCGTCAGCGTACTGATCGACGCCACCGTGGTCAGGCTGCTCATGGTGCCCGCCGTCATGACCCTGCTGGGACCGCACGCCTGGTGGACACCGCGGTGGCTGGACCGGATCCTCCCGCACATCGACGCCGAGGGGACGGGCCGACGGGGGTGACCGTCAGGGGCCCGCGGTCCCTGGCATGAGGACGAGCATCGTGACGTCGTCCTGGAGGGTCCTGCCGTGCCTCAGAACGTCCGTCCAGACCTGGTGGGCCAGCGCGGCCGGGTCCTCGGCGGCGAAGCCGGCGAGCCGATCGGTGAGCGGGTAGAACGCGCCGGCGGCGTCCCTCGCCTCGGTGACCCCGTCGGAGGCGAGGAAGAGCAGGTCCCCGGATTCCAGCGGCACGGTGAGACCTGCGGGCGGCCCCCCGTCGGGCAGTCCGAGACCGAGCGGCGGCTGCGGGGCGAGCTCGATCTCCACCAGCCGGCCCCGGCGCAGCAGCAACGGCCCGGACTGGCCGCACGCCACGATCCGTACCGCCCGCGCGTCCGCGGCGAACTCCAGCAGCACCGCCGTCGCGAACAGCTCCGAGTCCGGCGTCTGGGCGGAGTCCAGCAGCAGCCGTCGGTCCAGCCGGGCCGCCACCGACTCCGGGTCCGGTTGGTCCAGCACCGCCTCCCGGAACGCCCCCAGCAGCGAGGCGACCGTCGCCACGGCCGACAGTCCGTGCCCCTGCACGTCGCCCATCACGGCCCGTACCCCGAACGGCCCCTGCCGTACGTCGAAGAAGTCGCCCCCGACCAGCGTCCCGCGCTGCGCGGCCCGGTACAGGCCCGCACACCGCACCGACCCCACCCGCGGCGGCAGCGGCGGCATGACAGCGAGCTGCGCCGCTTCGGCGACGGCACGCTCGGTGAGCAGCTGGGCGTCCCGACGGCTGCGGACGAACGACACGAACACGCTCAGCGCGGCGACGAAGCCGACGGTCAGCACATCGGTGCTGCCTGGATCGTTCAGGTGGAACGCGGGAATGTTCAGCACCGCCAGCACGAGCCCGCCGAGCACCGCGGTCGCCAGCGGCCCGTAGGACAGGACCGCCAGCGGCGGGATGGCACCCAGCAGGAAACCGATGTCGAGGGGATCGGGGCTGATCAGGGTCGCCGCGCACACGGCGACGAGCAGGGCGGCCGGCAGCACCCGCACCCAGCCCGGCGGCGGCGCGCCGCCCCGCAGCCAGCCCCGCCGGCCCCGCTCTGGACGTGACCGCTCACCGCGCACTCTGCTCACACCCTCTACGCTGCTACGACGCCCCCCGGGCCGCATGCCGGGGCGTCGGCAGGACGAGACGGGCAACCGTGTCCCGGTGGGGCGCCCTGTCCTGCCCTCGCAGCTACAGCGCTCGTTAATTCGGCCGCATGGTCCGCGTGAGCCATGTACGGTGAGGCGCACGCCCCGAGCGATGGAAGGAGGCGAGTGCCGTGAAGTCCACAACCACCCAGCGCTCCCTTCCCGTTGCCCCGGCGTGCCGCATCTGACCGGGAGCGCTCCGCGCAGTACGCATCCCGGAGGATTACGTGACCGATCTGGTCATCCGTGCGCTCGACGAGCGCGACGCCCCACTGTTCGACACCATGCCGGACCCGCTGAGCGCCCGCGAGGGACACCGGCTCACCCGACACCGCCCCGACTGGAAGCGGGTGGCCCTGCGCGACGGCGAGGTCGTGGCGCGCGGCGCCTGGTGGGGCGGCCCCGACGACACCGAGCCCCTCAACGTCAACTGGTTCGACGTGGCCGAAGGCGAGGAGGAGGCGGGCGCCGAACTCCTGCGCACCGCCCCCTGGCAGGTCGAACTCGAAATGAGTTTCCCCCCGGGCTGGCGCGAGGACCCCGCGTTGCGTGCCGCGGCCGAGAGCCGCATCACCGCCGCACGCGGCGCCGGATACGAGCTCTTCGTGGAGCGCTTCCTGTACCGGTGGACCTCGGAGTGCGCGCTGCCCGATCGGCCGGGACGCCTGGAGTTCCGGTCCGAACCGGACGACGAGGTGTTCCGCGACCTCCTGCGCCGCATCCACTCCGTCACCCTCGACGCCCACGCCCTCAAGGCCATAGAGGAGGGCGGCCTCGACCGGGCCGCCCAGGAGGAACTCGACTTCTTCCACTGGTGCCCGTCGCCCCGGGAGTGGTGGCAGATCGCGTACACGCCCGAGGGCCGGCCGGTCGGCGTCCACATCCCGGCGCACAACCCCTCGGGCCCCTGCGTCGGCTTCATCGGGGTGCTGCCCGACCACCGGGGACACGGTTACGCCTACGACCTCCTCGCGGAGTGCACCCATTTCCTGGTCGAGCGGGGCGCGGAGTTCATCGCCGCCGCCACTGACCAGGGGAACTTCCCGATGGCCGCCAACTTCACCAGGGCCGGCTATCCCGTCGTACGGGAACGTGTGCAGTACCTCCCTGGGCGCACCGGCTGAGACAGCCACCCGGCACCGACAGGCGGCCAGGTCCGTCTGTCGGTGCCGGGCGGCATCAGGTTCAGGCCTCGTCGAGCAGGGCCTCGGCCGCCGTCAGGATCTCGGTGACCCGCAGACCGAACCTGGCGTCACAGGCGTGCGGGCGACCTGTGCGGGCGGCTTCCAGCAAGGCGTCCGCGGCCCGGGCGACGGCCGGTCCCAACCCCTCGGAGCTTTCCGGAAGGGCGGTCACACCCGCCTCGCCCCGCAGCTCGACCGCGGTGCCCGCCGCCGCGGTCGGCGCCGTGAGACTCAGGGTCAGGGTGCTCGACGCGCCACCGGCATGGTTCAGCACCAGATGCGCGGTGTCCCCGGGACCGGGCGCAGCCGCCGCCACCCGCCGGACATCGCCGAGCACCGGAAGCAGCACGGACAGGGCATGCGGTCCGACGTCCCACAGGGCGCCCTTCTCGCGCCGCCATGGCGAGTCCGCGAACGGGCTGTCGCTCGTGAACACCGAGCCCAGCCACTGCGCCCGCGCGGTGAACCAGCCCTGAACGCCCGCCTGTTCGGTGATCCACGCCTCGGTCTCGGCCAGGAAACGGGAGGTGAAGAAGACGACCGAGGCGACGCTCGCGTCCTCGACGGCGTCGAGAACCGCCCGCCCCTGTTCGACCGTCATGGCGAGCGGCTTGTCCAGCAGCAGATGACAGCCCGCCCGCGCGGCCCGCGCCGCGAGCCCCGCCTGCACGTCCGGCGGCAGCGCGACGGCCACGGCCTCCACGTCGGCGAACAGCGCGTCCACGTCGTCGTACGCCCTTACACCGTGTACGTCGGCGAGTTCCTTGGCCGCGTCCGGGCGGCGGCCCCACACCCCGACGAAGTCCAGCGCCGGGTGTTCGCTCAGGGCGGGGGCGTGAGCCATCCGGGCCCAGGGGCCGGTGCCGAGCAGTCCTATGCGCATACCGCTGCCTCTCCACGCCGATACGACCTCGTGATGACCGGCGCGGGTGGGGACCGGTCGGGGCGAGCGTTTCACATCGGTGGTGGTGCCGCGCAAGACCCTTCGGCCCCTGACCTCGGGATCCCGGAACGGCCCGGTCACCGGGCGGGCCCGCCGCGGTCCGGGCGGCCGCCGGGATTCAGCGACCCGGGTGCTGAATCCGTTCTCGATCTTCTATTGGACCGTCGGGGTGCGGGCCAGCGAGGCTGGAACGCGTCCGTCGTGGTGGGCTCCCAGCCCGGGTTTCGTCGGACGCCGTCGGTATCGCCGGACCACCGAGAGAGGTCACGAGGTCATGCACACCCGCCGTATCGGTGATGTCGAAGTGAGCGCGATCGGCCTGGGCGGCATGCCCATGTCCATCGAGGGGCGACCGGACGAGACCCGTTCCCTCGCCACGATCCACGCCGCACTGGACGCCGGCGTCACCCTCGTCGACACCGCGGACGCCTACCACCGGGACGCCGACGAGGTCGGCCACAACGAGGCCCTGATCGCCAAGGCACTCGCCTCCCACGACCGCGGCCGGGATGTCCTGGTCGCGACGAAGGGCGGCCATCTGCGCCCCGGCGACGGGAGCTGGACCCTCGACGGCAGTCCCGAGCACCTCAGGGCCGCCTGCGAGGCCTCTCTGCGGCGGCTCGGCGTGGAAGCCGTCGGGCTCTACCAGTTCCACCGCCCGGACCCGAAGGTGCCCTACGCGGACTCCGTGGGCGCGATCCGGGACCTGCTCGACGAGGGCAAGATCCGCATGGCCGGCATATCCAACGCCGACCCGGACCAGATCCGTCAGGCGAACGAGATCCTCGGCGGCCGGCTGGTCTCGGTACAGAACCAGTTCTCCCCGGCCTTCCGCTCCAGCGAGCCGGAACTGCGCCTGTGCGACGAACTGAGCATCGCCTTCTTGCCCTGGAGCCCGCTCGGCGGTATCTCCCGGGCCGGCGAACTCGGCTCAGCCCATGCCCCGTTCGACCGGATCGCCACGGCCCACGGAGTGAGCCCGCAGCGTGTCTGCCTGGCCTGGATGCTCGCCAAGTCGCCGGTGGTCGTACCGATCCCGGGCGCGAGCCGGCCCGAGACCGTCCGCGACTCGGCCGCGGCCACCGACCTCGTGCTCACCCCTGAGGAACTCGCGGAACTCGACGCCGGCTGACCCCGCCCGGTTCCTCGTCGTGGCCGTCGCGGGCCCGGACCGGCATCGGCCGACATTCGGCCCCTGGTGCCCGCCACCTGACTAGGATGGACTCCCTGTCCTGCCAGGCCAGTTGGCGCGGCACGAAGCTGGGGGAAAGATGCAGACCGGTAAGCAGCTGTCCACATCGATCGACGCCGCGGTACCCACGGCCGCGCGGATGTACGACCACTATCTGGGCGGCAAGGACAACTACGCGGCCGACCGGGCGGCGTGCGAGGAACTCGACAAGGTCGTGCCCAGTACCCGCCGGCTGGCCGTGAACAACCGGCGCTTCCTGCAACGGGTGGTGAAGGTGCTGGCGGCCGACCACGGCATCCGGCAGTTCCTCGACCACGGCTCAGGTCTGCCCACCCAGGACAACGTCCACCAGGTCGCCCAGCGCGTCGATCCGGACACGCACGTCGTCTACGTGGACAACGACCCCATGGTGCTGGTCCACGGCCGGGCCCTGCTGGAGCAGGACGAGCGCACCGCCGTCATCCACGCGGACATGCGGGAGACCGACGAGATCTTCTCGCACCCCGACACCCGGCGTCTGATCGACTTCAGCCGGCCTGTCGCGGTGCTGTTCAACTCGGTCATGCACTGCATCCCCGACAGCGACACGGACGGGCCCCTCGCGGTGGTCCGCCGGGTCACCGAACGGCTGGTGCCCGGCAGCTACATGGTGATGTGCCAGCTGGTCAGTGAGGACCCCGAGGTCCGCACGTTCGTCACCGACTTCATGGACCAGGCCACCCAGGGCCACTGGGGCCGGGTACGCCAGGAGAAGGAGGTCGCCGAGTGGTTCGAGGGCACGGAGATCCTCGACCCGGGCCTGGTGGAGGTCTCCACCTGGCGGCCCGACTCCGAGGTGGCCCCTCGCCAACTCTCCCACGAGTGGATCGAGTTCGGCGGCGTCGCCCGCATCCTCTGACCCGGCACCGTCCTCCCCTCCGGCGGTCCGGAGTTGCCCTGACGCCACGACGCCCCGTCACGTGACTTCCTCGGTCCCGTGACGGGGCGTTCCAGGTACCCGGCGCGGGAGCCGGTGGCGCCATGCTCAGCTGTAGCGCTGCTCCCTCGTCTCCCGCAGCAGCCGCAACGAGTCCCGGGGTTCGAGGGCGTCGTCGGCCAGCCGGTCCAGGGCGAGCCGGTACTCCTCCGTCTCGTCGCGGTCCTCCAGGAAGTTGGCGCTCTTGATGTGCTCCAGATACACCACGTCGGTCAGGTCGAGACCGCCGAAACGCAGATAGGTGATCGGGATGGCCGGGGCGGACGCGTTCGTCACGTCCAGCGGCACGATCTGCACCGTCACATGGGGGCGCTGGGCCATCGCGATCAGATGGTCGAGCTGGTCCCGCATCACCTCACGACTGCCCAGAACCCGCAGCAGCACCGACTCGTCGAGGATCGCCCACAACTGCGGAGCGTCCGCGCGCTCCAGCAACTGCGCCCGTCGGGTACGCAGTTCGACCCGGCGCCGGACCTCGCTCTCGGCCGCCGAGGGCAGCCCCCGCTCCACCACGGCCCGGGTGTAGTCGGGCGTCTGCAGCAGCCCGGGCACGTACTGGATCTCGAAGGTACGGATCGCGGCCGCCGCCTCCTGGAGGCCGACCAGACGGTCGAACCACTCGGGCATCAACCGCTTGTCGTACCGCTGCCACCAGCCCGGATCACCCGCGCGCCGGAGCAGTTTGAGGAGCACCGACGCCTCGTAGTCATCGGTGCCGAACAGCTCCAGCAGGGCACGGACGTCGGTCTCGGCCGGGGGCCGTCGGCCCTTGCCCGACTCGATGCGTGACAGTTTCGCCGGACTGAACTTCAGGGCTCGCGCCGCCTGTTCCTGCGTGAGCCCCGCGTCTTCGCGGAAACCCGCCAACTGCACGCCCACGAGCATCTTCAGCAGGGTCGGAGCCGGCTCGGGCCGGTCCAGGTAGGGCTGTAGACGGGAGATGCGGTGCGACTCGGGGGACATCCTGGCTCCCATTAAACCGGCACAGAGACGACTCAGACTATCGCACTGCGTAGTGTCGCACCGCATCCCCGCGCAGACGTAAGGGAGTTGACCGCCCGGCTCACAGCAGGTGGTCGAACTCGCCCTCCTTCGCTCCGGCGACGAACGCCGCCACCTCGGCCGGCGTGTAGATCAACGCCGGGCCGTCGGGGTCACGGGAGTTGCGCATCGCGACATCCCCGTCGAGCAGCGTGGCCACTTCCACGCAGTTGCCCTCGGCGTTGCTGTGCCGGCTCTTGATCCAGCGGGCGTCCAGCGAACTCGCCCGCACTCCGTTCCGCACTGGTGGCACCGCACTCTCCTTGGTGTTCACGTCTCCGCCGGGCGCCGCGCCCGGTCGTCCGGGTGGCACGGACGGGTTCCCCAGGTCCCTCCAGTCCCACCTGAATTCGTGCAATTTCTCGTGCAATTGCACGCGGATGCTTTCTGCGTGGATAATAGCTACGGCGTCAACCCCTCAGATGACGCCACCTCTTGACGTCGCATCAGGGAGATGCCGTGCCGTCACCTGCGAACCATGTGCTCCAGCAGCCGGGTCAGGCTGTGCCCGGCGCAGGGGGAGCGCCCCTGATCGGTGGTCTCCCGTCGCAGCGGCGTCCGGCGGATCTCGGTGAGCCGTCGTCCCCGAGTTCGGCGACTTCGAGGCGGAACACCCCCGGCCGGACGCCCCGGAGCGACACTCCGGACGCCGTCGCACTGCGCATCGGATGCAGCGGGGAGGGATTCGCCCTGGCCCGGGCCTTCACCCGGGACACCCTGCACCGCTGGTCGCTCGGTCACCGCGGCGACGACGCCGCCCTGGTGATCACCGAGCTCGCGGCCAACGCCGTGGCGCACGCGGTACCCCGAGCCCCGGTGGGCGAGGCGGAGGTGTGGCTGGGGATCGCGCCCGGCCCCGGCCTCGCCGACGTACTGCTCACCGTCACCGACTGCGGAGAGGATCCGCCCGAGTGCACGGCCACCGACGGCTCCGCCCTCCTGGACCACGGACGGGGCCTGTTCATCGTCGACGCCCTGGCCGAGGAATGGGGCTGGACCCTGAAGCCCCCGGCCGGCAAGACCGTCTGGGCCAGGCTGTCGACCTGCCCTCCCATCTGACCCGACCGCCGCGGAAAGGCCCACGCCATGCGCACCGCTCCGAAGCACCAGCAGAGCACCGAGCGCACAGACCCCCAGGAGCCGCCCGCCGGGGTGGCCAGGACCACGCCCCTGACGGCCCTGGACCGGGTGCCGTGGGGCGAGATCCAGGACTCCACCGGTAGCGCCGCCGCCGTCCCCCTGCTGCTCACCAGCGTGGCCTGCGGCGACCCGGAGACGGCCCGAGCCGCCCTCGCCGATCTGCGGCAACGCGTCTGCCAGTACGGCTTCGTCGTGGAACAGGCGACGGCCGCCACGGTCCCCTTCCTGTGGGAACTCGCCCAACTGCCCGAGGTCACCTGCCGCGCCGAGATCATCGAGCTGCTCAGGAACATCGCCGCCGCCCGGCAGTGGGAGAACACGGCCGCGGTCTACCCGAAGCTGCTCAACCACCGTGAGAACCACGTCGTATGGGAGCGCGAGGCGCGGCAGGCGGTCCGCGACCGGCGCGGCGCCCTGCGGGAGCTGATGGCCGAAACGGACACCGAGATCGCCCGCGCGACCACGGAACTCGCCCGCGCCCTGGGGGACTGAGCCCCGGGCCGCTCGGTACCGGTCGAGGTGCTGGCGGGGTGGGCGATCACCCAACTGCCCCACCGGCGCACGAGGGGCGCACGACGGTGGTGGGTGCGTACGCCGGGCAGGAAGTAATGCTATTGCGCCAATTGTGCGCGGTACGGCACCGGAGGTGAATGGTCCGCCACCATTCGGGCATACGGAGCGCAAAACTCGAGAGAGGGGCGCTACGTGCTCGTTCCGGACCCGAAGGTCGTCAGAAAGCTGCTGACTCGGTACGCATCGCTGCGGATCGCCCAGGCGGAGAGGTCCCAGGCGCAGGGGGACAGGGAGGCGATCGCACGTGAACTGGACGACGTCACCTATACGCTCTGTGTGATGGTGGGAGCCACCAACATCCACGAGGCGGTCGCCAAGGCGGACGCCCTGCTCATCGCCGCCGGACGCACGGCACCGGACGCGACGGACGTGGACGGGGAGGAAGACGGGCTGCGGCTGGCGGTGTGACACCGTGCCGTCCCGCAGCCGCGGGCCCCAGGGCAGGTCCCAGGGGAGCGGCTGCGGGACGGGGGCCAGTCCTCGCATGCCGGTCGGCTGGTGATTTCCATCGCCCTCGCCGCAGCCTGGGGCCGGAATCCTGGTCGCCTTCGTGCCGCCCGCCGGCGCCGACTCCTCGGACAGTCGGGCGCAGACAGAGCCGCCGAGCATCGCAACGCGGTTCAACTCGGCTTGTGTATCGGCTCGTTCACTCTGTTGTGAGCGACCGTCACCGTCCGGCCGTAGTCCCACGACCGGCTTCCGAGCGCGCACCGCCGTTCCTACCCCGCGTCAAGTCCTCCACCGGAATTCGCCTTCCGGCGGGTGAGGGCGCCTACACTCGGAAGCCGTGCCCGTGCTGATGGGCTGTGACTCGAAAGGCGCGTTGACGGGTGTTCCAGGATTCCCCCATCTACGACCGACTCGTCGCGGAGCGTGGCGACGTCCCCGCTCAGACACGCAGGGAGGCCGAGCGCGTGACCAGGGAACTGGAGTACGCCATGCGCCCACTGCAGTCCTTCGGCTCCGGACCTGCCTCCCATCCCGGCCTGCCCACCGACCGTCCGGCGTCCCCCGGCGCGGGCTGGCAGCGGGCGGCGCTGCCCGGCCCACGCCCCTACTGACCCCGACGCCCGGCCCGGACCTCAACGCACCGCCCGGTTCGTTCCGTTGACCCGGCCCGGTCGATCCGGCCCGGGATCCGTCAGCCACTCCGCGACGCTGCGCGCGATCGGCTGACCGGTGTCCACCTCGACGAACCCGAACTGTCCCGACTGATTGCACTCCAGGAACCACCAGGTGCCGTCCGCGTCCTCGGCGAAGTCGAAGGCGCCGTAGGCCAGTTCCGCATCCCGGAGATACGCCCGGACGGTGTCGGCGACGCGCGGCGGAACGTCGGTCGGGCACCAGGACGCGGTGTTCACCGCGAACCGCACATCGACCTCGTCCGGATCCGCGTCGTCGGCGGTGGGCTTCCGGGCGGCCAGCATCCGCTCGCCCACCACCGTGAGGCGGATGTCGGCCCGTTTGGCGATCCGCCGTTGCAGCAGCGTCGGACCGTAGGCGACGGCGGAGAAGTCGGTGTCCGGGGCGACCCTGCTGGTCGGCACCGCGCGGGGCGGATCCTGCGGATGGGCGCCCGAGACCGGCTTGACCACCAGGTCCGGGTAGCGCTCCGCGAACTCCCGGGCCGCCTGCGGGAACGTCGTGATGAGCGTGGCCGGCACGGGCAGCCCCGAACGCTGGGCGAGCCGCAGCTGCCAGGGCTTGTGCCGGGCCCGGCGGGCCGCGTCGGGATGGTTCATCCAGCGGGCGTCACTGCTCCGCAGCATGCCGTACAGCGCCTGCGTCGACTCCTCGGTCAGCCAGGACGAGGGCGCTGCGGCCCGGGCGGCCGGGACTCCGGGCCTGCGCACCCAGACGGAACGCAGCCCGCCGATGCTCACCAGGCGGCCCGCGGCCGAGAGGTGGCCGCGGAACGCGCCGTGCACGTACTCACCGGACAGGGCGACCTCGCCGGTCAGGTCGGCGGGGTCGAGCCGGACCACCGGGACCCCCGTTGCGTTGAGGTGCACGACCACCATGTCCGCGGTCACGTCCTCTTCACTGGTCAGAATCAACACGGTCATATGTCGCGGCTCGTGTTCAGTCGTCGAAGTGCGTCTTGGAGCCCGCGGTGGACGTGGTGGTCCCCAATTCCCTGATCAGGCTGTGGTCACGGACGGCGATCCGCCCGTCGAAGAGTACGTTCAACTGCCGCCCGGAGTCGTAGACGTACGGAGTGGTGGCTTCCAACTCCGGCGCTGGGCGTGCGTAGTTGAGCGCGAACGGTTGCATCGTCTCTCCCCTTAGCGGTGCTGCTCGATCGAACGGCGGTAGCCTCCGCGGCCCCCCATGGCCGCCGACTTCTACGGGCTCCCAGAGACTTATACGAGTCGAACGGGTGATTGGTTTCCTTACGCTGCGTGATCAAAGTCGCTTCGGCGCTCCGGGCTCGCTCCCCTCGGGGGAGGCACGAAGGGTGCGCAGCGCCAGAAGCAGTACGCCGATGTCATCCAGATACACCGGGTCGGGCAGCAGGTCCGTCGGCAGAACGAAGTACAGCAACGCGCCCCAGAAGACCCAGCGCGGTCCCGTCGGAAGGCCCGCGCGCCGCAGACTGCGCCGGGCCCGCACCAGCCGCACCAGCAGCGCGATCGCGACGGCCAGCACCAGGGCCGCGAGGATCGCGACGGCGACGAACACTGTGGTGGTCGTGTCCACGGGCGGTCCTCCTCGTCCGGGCGGGCCGCGTCCACGGCCGCCACTTCTCGGATTCCCGCTACCGGCGACGGTATTGCCCGCCGACCGCGTGCCGCTGGGGCGAGGGGCGCGCGACCGGGGCGCGTACGCCCGCCGACGCCCCGCTCATACCACTGGGTCACCCGGGTGGCACGCAGCCGCGGGGGAGCCTAGAAAGGGTCGACGTACCATCGCGTGTCGTACGTCGGGGCGTCGACCGCGGCAACACCCTGCCCCTGGAGCTCAGCATGACCACCGGCCCTGCATCACCTGAGTCGAACCCCGCCGACATACACGCCCTGCTGACCCGGCCGCCGGTCGAGGCGGGCCCGGTGTCGCTCGGACTCGGAGCGGTCCCCGTGCGCCCGGTCGGCACCCCCACCGGCCCCCTTCGGCCGACGGCTCCGCCGTCCCCCCAGGCCCGGCTCGCCGTCGTGGTCCTGGCGGTGTGCGGTGCGCTCAGTTTCCCGCTGTACCGCAACGGCGCGTCCGCACGGGTCTACGGCCTCGCCCTCGCGGTGTCGGTCCTGTGCGTGTTCCTGGCGCTGGTGCTGGCGGTACGGTCGACCGCCCCGGTGCTCGCCGCGGCCGTCGTGGTCCCGGCGGCGGTGGCGGCCGGTCAGCTGTTCGAGGGCACG
Source organism: Streptomyces sp. NPDC006332 (assembly GCF_040612855.1). Taxonomy (NCBI): domain Bacteria; kingdom Bacillati; phylum Actinomycetota; class Actinomycetes; order Kitasatosporales; family Streptomycetaceae; genus Streptomyces; species Streptomyces sp. NPDC006332. The sequence goes on along the minus strand of NZ_JBEXRA010000029.1, from coordinate 8,952 downwards.
CTGGTGCACTCGGCCGGGCTGTCACGCGCGCTGGACCTCGCCCTCGCGCCGTCCTGGCTCGCCGGTACGGCCGGGGTTGTCGCCTCCCTGACGGCGCTGGCCTCCCTGGTGGCCCGCCTGACATGGCAGTCGCCGCGCGGCACGACCGCCCGGCCGACGTCCGACGCCAGCCGCTCCGCGGACTGACCACCCGCCGTGAGCCGGACGAGCGACCCTAGGGGGTGTCCCTCGTCCGCGCGGTGCCCTTGAGGCGTTCCAGGGTGCGGGTCAGCTGCTGGAGCGGGGAGGCGGTGGGCGCGGCGGGCGGCTGCGGCGGCTCGGGGAGGGCGGCCGCGGTCTCGCGGTACGCGGTCAGCGCCTCGTGGGCCCGTTCGGCGGCCTCCCGGTACAGGTCCCGGGACTTCGTCATGGCGTCCAGCGCCTCGGCGTACATGGCGACCAGTGCCCGCTCGCGGACGAGTTCCTCCTCCACGGTCAGCAGATGCCACTGCTCCCGCAGCGCGGTCACCGCGTCCTCGCCCCCGTCCGGCAGCGGTCTCGGCTCCGCGGCGAACCGGGTGAGCGCGTCGACCAGGTCCGAGGGCTCGGAGCCGTCGAGGAAGACACTGCGCACGGCGAACTCGTCCGTCTCGCGACCGGTCTTGCCCGGTGCCGCGGGAAGGACCACGGCACCGCCCCGCGGCACCTGCACGCCGGTCTCCTTCAGGGCCCAGTTCACGGCCCGCAGCTGCTGCGGCGCGGCGCGGTGCTCGACCACCCGGTGCCGCAGGCTCTCAGGGAGCAGTGGGGTCAGGGGCCGCCGGCCGCGGTCGTCCGGGGTCATCGCCTCGTGCACCACGACGTGGATGTTCCAGCTGCCGCGCACCGCGTCCCGGAACAGCCGGCGCATGGCCTTGTCGTCCTCGGGGAGGCGGTTGACGTCCCGCAGACGCAGCCCGGTGGGGAGGTCGTGGTCCCAGTCGGCGTCCGGTCCGTCCGGCCAGAACACGGTGGCGGGTGAGGGCCACCGCTGGTCCCACGGCTCTTCCGCCTCCGCCGCCAGCACCCACTCCGTTCCGTGGTCCGCTTCGGTGTGAGCCTCGGTGTCCGCGACGCGCACAACCGTCAGTCGGGCCCGGACCGTCACCCCCTCGGGGACCCGCCAGCGGGCTTCGACGACCGGCTTCGGGGCGTCCTCGGCCTCGGGGGGCTCCAGGAAGTCGTCGATGGTGCCCGCGTCCTTGAGCCGTTGCAGATTGCGGCGGACGACGTCCAGCGGGTCGGATCCGGTGTGGCGGCCGCGGGCCAGCCACACCGTCGGAGGGTGGGTGGCACGGACGGCGGGGGAGATCGGCATGAGTCCATCTGGTGGCGGAGGGGCACGTGCGCCTTTCAGTATCGTCGCTCGCCCGCTTCGACGATCACCGGGGGTCCCCGACGCGGACCGGCGCGCTCAGCCGGCCTGCGGCGACTGCTGCGATGACCTCGCCGCGTCGGAGAGCTCGGCGGTCACGTCGGCCGTCTGGGCCGAGGGCGGCGGCTGCACGCTCACCCGGGTACCGAAGTCGTCGAACCGCAGGGTCGTCGTGCTGGTCACCCGGGTGTCCTCGCGGTCCGTCGGCGAGCTGTCCCGCAGCGGCCGCAGGGTGAGGCGCACGGTCTCCTGCCGCAGCCGCCCCTCCTCGTCGAGCCACAGGTCCACCGGAATCGACGAGGTACCCAGCTGCCTGCGCAGTTCCCGTGCCTGACCGCCGTCGCCCCGCGCCAGTGTCGACACATCGATGTTCACCCGGTAGCGGGTGGTGCGGGTGCCGTTCAGCGTCTGGGTGCCGATCCTGGTCACCTCGCCGGAGTCGAGCTTCTCGACGTATCCGAACGGCTGCACCGGGTCGCTCACCCGCGCGTCGCCGGATCCGGAGCGGGGCAGCCGGGCCGGGTCGATCTTCATCCAGGCCTTGCCCTCGGGCAGCGGCTCCCGCTGCCCGGCGGGCGGCTTCTGGTACACGATCCCGTCGACGACCCGCTGCTCGATCCGGCTGCCCTGCGAGACGAGGGTCATCCGGCTGTCGCCCTTGGCCAGGTCCACCGCGCCGGTGCCCTGGGCGGTGACGCTCCGGCCGTCGGCGACCGCCTTGGTGGAGACGGTCAGCTTGGCCGTGTCCGCCGCCCTGGTCCTGTCGTAGGCCGCACGGACGACGCGCGAGTCGCCCGTCTTCTCTGGCCCGTTCGACGGGCTGCCCGCCGCGTCGGCCGTGTCGTTCGTACCGCCGCAGCCGGCCGCCCCCGAGACGAGCATCACCACGGCGACGGCACTTCCCACACGCGTCCTGGACACCGCACACACCCTCTCAAGTTGGGAGGTAACGCTTTGACGTGTGATGCCGGTTGCCCTTTCGGCGGGGCGCCATGCGACCTGTTTCGGTCGTGTGCGGCCGGGCCCCGCGGGCGAACCCGTGCCCACTCGCCCGCACCCGGGGCGCGCGCCGTGCGAGCGGGGTGTGTGAGTGCCGCTCCGGTCGGTGGGCGTTCACTCCTGCCCCGCACGAGGCGGCCCCCGCACAATGGCTCCCCGGACAGGGCCCGCTCACCATCCGCATTGGGGCGGGCCCTGTTCGCCCAGGCCTGGTCGGTCGTGCTCCTGCGACACGAAGGACGGGGCCGGGGATCACTCCCCGGCCCCGTCGGTGCCCCTCGTCCGGCGTCACCGCCGACGGCTCACAAGTCCCTACGCGCCGCTCTCCCGGAGCATGTCCTCACGCTCGACGATCTTCACGCGCTCACGGCCCTGCGGCTCGCCCAGCGCCTTCTCGGCGGCGTCCAGCCGGTACCAGCCCTCCCAGGTGGTGAAGCGGACCTCGCGCTCGGTGAGGAACGCCTCCACGGCCTCCGGAGCGGGCGACGACGGCGTGTGCAGACGGCCGTTGGTGAAGTCGTCCAGCAGGTTGGCCACCGTCTCGTTGGCGTCGCCCTTGGTGTGCCCGATCAGGCCCACCGGCCCGCGCCGGATCCAGCCGGTGACGTACGTCGACTGGAGGTGCTCGCCGCTCTCCTGGACGACCCTGCCGCCCTGGTCCGGGACCGTGCCCGAGTCGATGTCCCAGGGGAGCTTGGGCAGTTTGTCGGAGAGGTAGCCGACCGCGCGGTAGACCGCGCTGACGTCCCAGTCCTTGAACTCGCCGGTGCCCTTGACGTTGCCGGTGCCGTCGAGGACGGTGCGCTCGGTGCGCAGGCCGACGACCTCGCCGTTCTCGCCGAGGATCTCCGTCGGCGACTCGAAGAAGTGCAGGAACAGCTTGTGCGGCCGGTCGCCGACGTCGCGGATGGCCCACTTCTCCAGGGTCTTGGCGACCATGTCGGCCTGTTTGTTGCCCCGCCGGGTCTCGATCGAGCCCTCGTCGTAGTCGATGTCCTCGGGGTCGACGATCACCTCGATGTTGGGGGAGTGGTCAAGCTCCCTCAGCTCCATCGGGCTGAACTTCGCCTGCGCCGGGCCACGGCGCCCGAACACATGGACCTCCAGGGCCTTGTTGGCCTTGAGCCCCTCGTGGACGTTCGGCGGGATCTCCGTCGGCAGCAGCTCGTCCGCGGTCTTGGCGAGGATGCGCGCCACGTCGAGCGCGACGTTCCCGACGCCGAGGACGGCGACCTTCTCCGCCTCCAGCGGCCAGGTGCGCGGCACGTCCGGGTGACCGTCGTACCAGGAGACGAAGTCCGCGGCTCCGTACGAGCCGTCGAGCTCGATGCCCGGTATCGCCAGCTCGCGGTCGGCCGTCGCGCCGGTGGAGAAGACCACGGCGTCGTAGAACGCGCGCAGGTCGTCCAGGCTGATGTCGGTCGGGTAGTCGACGTTGCCGAAGAGACGGATCTGCGGCTTGTCGAGCACCTGGTGGAGGGCGGTGATGATGCCCTTGATGCGCGGGTGGTCGGGAGCGACGCCGTAACGGATCAGCCCGAACGGGGCCGGCATCCGCTCGAAGAGGTCGATGGACACCCCGGGTTCGGCGGCCACTTCGGACTTGAGCAGTGCATCGGCGGCGTAGATCCCGGCGGGGCCGGCTCCGACGATTGCTACCCGCAGGGGGCGGGGCATGATCAGTTCCCTTCGAGTGACGACAGATCGACTCGAGGTGAAGCCTAAATTAAGGCAAGCCTTAGTTGGTACGGGGGTCCCGTCTATGAGCTCATAAGGCTGATTTATGAGGGAGAGGGCAGGTTCTGCTCGGACCAGATGACCTTGCCGGCGGGCGTGTAGCGGGTGCCCCAGCGCTCGGTGAGCTGCGCCACCAGGAACAGTCCGCGTCCGCCCTCGTCCGTCATGGCCGCGTACCGCAGATGGGGTGAGGTGTTGCTGCTGTCGAAGACCTCGCAGATCAGGGTGCGGTCGTACAGCACCCGGACCTTGATGGGGTCGGCGCCGTAGCGGATCGCGTTGGTGACGAGCTCGCTCAGGATCAGCTCCGTGGTGAACGTCAGCTCGTCCAGGCCCCATTGGGTCAGTCGGTGGCTCACCGAGGCTCGCACCTCCGACACGGCCGCCGGGTCGGTCGGAACCTGCCACTCGGCGATCCGGTCGGCGGCCAGGGCCCGGGTGCGCGCCACGAGGAGGGCGATGTCGTCGCTGGGTTTGGCCGGCAACCGGGAGTCGAGGACGGTGCGGCAGGTGTCCTCGGGAGACCGGTCGGCCCGCTCCAGCGCGCCCCGCAGCAGTTCGAGGCCCTCGTCTATGTCGTGCTCCCGGTCCTCGACCAGCCCGTCCGTGTAGAGCACCAGCCGGCTGCCCTCGGGCAGTTCGAGATCGACCGTCTCGAACGGCAGGCCGCCGAGCCCGAGCGGCGGACCGGCCGGCACGTCCGGGAACTCCACGCGCCCGTCGGGGTGGATCAGGGCGGGCGGCGGATGGCCCGCGCGGGCGACCGTGCACAGCCGGGACACCGGGTCGTAGACGGCGTACAGACAGGTCGCGCCGGTCACGGGGGCGGTGTCACCCTCCTCCGTCTCGTCGGCGTCGATGCGGGAGACCAACTCGTCGAGGAGGGAGAGCAGTTCCTCGGGGGCCAGGTCCAGCGCGGAGAAGTTGTGCACCGCCGTGCGCAGCCGCCCCATCGTGGCCGCCGCGTGCAGTCCGTGCCCGACGACATCCCCCACCACCAGCGCCACCCGGGCGCCGGACAGCGGCAGGACGTCGAACCAGTCGCCGCCCACACCCGCCTGCGCGGGCAGATAGCGGTAGGCGATCTCCAGGGCGTTCTGCTCGGGCAGGGTGCGCGGCAGCAGACTGCGCTGCAGCGTCACCGCCATGCTGTGCTCGCGGGTGTAGCGGCGCGCGTTGTCGATGGAGACGGCGGCCCTGGCCACCAACTCCTCGGCGAGCGCCACTTCCTCCGTGTCGAACGGCTGGGGCTTCTCGGACCGCCAGAAACTCGCCACCCCCAGCACCAGACTGCCCGCCCGCAGCGGCACCGTGATCAGCGAGTGTATGCCGAACTGCATTACCTGGGCTGAGCGTTCGAGGTCCTGCGCACGCCAGCCCGGAGCCTCACCGAGCCGCGGCTCGACCACGGCCTGCCCGGTACCGAGGCAGCGCGCCTGCGGGGAGGAGTCGACGAGCCGTATCTCCTCGCCCACCGGATACAGCGGCACGTCCTTGCGGATCCCGCTCATCGCCGTACGGCTCAGTCGGCGCGCGGCGTCCGGCTGCCCCCCGCTCAGGACGGTGTCGAACAGGTCCACGGTGGCGTAGTCCGCGAACCGGGGCACGGCGAGGTCCGCGAGTTCCTCGGCGGTACGGGTCACGTCCAGGCTGGTTCCGATCGCCACCCCGGCGTCGTACAGCATGTTGAGGCGCTCCCGTGCCGCCTCGGCGCGACCGGAGAGCGCGCGCAGCTCCGTGGAGTCGCGCAGGGTGGCGACGGTGCCGGGCGGCCCGCCCTGGCTGTCCGTGGTCCGTTGGTTGATCGCCAGCAGCCGGTCCTTGACCCGTTGCACCTCGTCGGTGGCGACCTCGCCGGACGCCAGCAGACCGGCCGTGTCCGGCGGCAGACCGAGGTCGCGCACATGCCGGCCCTCGGCGTCGGCGGGCAGGTCCAGCAACCGGTGCGCCTCGTCGTTGGCGAGCAGCAGCGTGCCCTCGTCGCCGACGATCAGCACGCCCTCCCGTACGGCGTGCAGCACCGCGTCGTGGTGCTCGTACATCCGCGTCATCTCGTGCGGGCCCAGGCCGTGCGTCTGCCGCAGCAGACGGCGGCTCACCAGCGCGGTCCCCGCGGTGGCCAGGGCGAGGCCCGCCGCGGCGGCGGCCAGCACCAGCGGCATCTGCCGGTTGGCGGCCCCGCCCACGCTGGCGGTCGTGATCCCCGCCGACACCAGGCCCACGATTCTGCCGTCGTCCGCCCTGACGGGCACCACGGCCTGCACCATCGGCCCGAGGGTGCCGTCGATCTTCTCGGTGACGGTCCGTCCGGCCAGCGCCGGAGCGATGGTGCCGACGAACTTCTTGCCGATGCGATCCGGCTTGGGATGCGTGAAGCGGACACCGTCGGTGTTCATGACGACGATGAAGTCCACCTTCGTCGCCAGCCGGGCCGCCTCCGCCCGTGGTTGCAGAACCGCCGTCGGGTTGGAACCGCGCAGCGCGGCGACGGTGCCGGGGGCGTTCGCGAAGGTCTCGGCGACCGCGACCGAGCGGTTGCGCGCCTCGGTGGTGCTGTCGCGGCGGGCCTGCAATACCAGCGCGAGGACCGCGGCCACCACCAGCAGCAGCACGATCACCACCTGCAGGACGAAGACCTGTCCGGCGACGCTGCGGCCGCTCAGCGCCGCCCGCAGCCCCGACGCCGGTCCCCGCCGTTGTCCGTCGGCGCCGCGCGGCCCGGCGGGCGGGCTGCCCGGCGCCGGCCGCGCCCGGTGCTGGTGCGCCCCCTCGGCGCGGTCGGGCGCGTCGGAGGAGCGCGGACCGCTGGGAGGACGGATCGGCCGGGCCCCGGAGCGACCCACGAGTCGGACCATGTGCCCATGTCTACACTGCCGCGCCCCGCGAGGCGAGAGGCACCCCATGGTGCGACAGGCCCAGCCCCTGTCGCGAGCGGAAACCTGTGCAGGTCAGCCGCCTTCACCACGTGACGGGGTGGGCGGGTCGGAGCGCGATGTCAGCCCCCGGCGCGCGTTCGCGCGGACGGGGTCGGCGCCGGCAGCACGGCCCGCACCCCGCGGCCCGGAAGTGCGCGCCGCGATCTTCGGGCGGGGCCGCGTGACACATCTCGCTCCGCGCTCCGTTTGCGTCCGCCATGAGTGAGCAGCCGATCTTGTGGAACCCCTGGCCGGCGGAAAGGAACCACGATGGCGGCCGACGAACCCGATACCCAGCAGATCGCTGCCGATCCGGCGGCGGTCAAACGTCACCGCACCCTGTTCAGAGCCGTACGACGGCGCAGGAACCCGCCGCTGCGGCGGACGGACATCACGGTGACCGACGAGGCGGCCGTGAAACGCGCCGTGAAGGCGGCCTCGCTGGGCAACGCCATGGAGTGGTTCGACTTCGGCATCTACAGCTATCTCGCCGTCACCCTCGGCCATGTCTTCTTCCCGTCCGGGAACGACACCGTCCAACTGCTGTCCTCGTTCGCGACGTTCGCGGTCTCCTTCCTGGTCCGCCCGCTCGGCGGCATGGTCTTCGGACCGATGGGGGACCGGGTCGGCCGTAAGAAGGTCCTGGCCCTGACCATGATCTTGATGGCGGTCGGTACCTTCGCCATCGGCCTGATCCCTTCGTACGAGACGATCGGTTTCTGGGCCCCGGTCCTGCTGATCCTCTTCCGTCTGGTCCAGGGCTTCTCCACCGGCGGTGAGTACGGCGGAGCCTCCACCTTCATCGCCGAGTACGCGCCGGACCGCCGCCGCGGGTTCTTCGGCAGCTTCCTGGAACTCGGCACGCTCGCCGGATACGTCGGCGCGGCGGGCCTGGTGACCGCGCTGACCGCGGCGCTCGGCGATGCCGGGATGGAGACCTGGGGCTGGCGCGTGCCGTTCCTGGTGGCCGGGCCGATCGGACTGGTCGGCCTGTATCTGCGGCTGCGGCTGGACGAGACGCCGGCCTTCCAGAAGCTGGAGGACGAGTCCGTCCACCGGGCCTCCGAGGCCGCCTCCACCGTGGAGACCACGGCCAAGGGCGACCTCGGGGCCGTCTTCCGGCAGCAGTGGCCGGCGCTGATCCTGTGCATCTGCCTGGTCGGCGCCTACAACATCACCGACTACATGCTCCTGTCGTACATGCCGACGTACCTGTCGGACGAGATGGGCTACTCCGAGGCGCACGGCCTGCTCATCCTCATCGCCACGATGGTGGTGCTGATGCTGCTGGTGAACCAGGTGGGTTCGCTCTCCGACCGGCTGGGCCGCAAGCCCCTGCTGATGGCAGGCATGCTCGGCTTCCTGGTCCTGTCCGTCCCGGCGTTCCTGCTGGTCGGACAGGGCAGCCTGGTGGCGGTGTCGTGCGGCATGCTGATGCTGGGCCTGTCGCTGGTGTGCCTGCTCGGCACGATGTCCGCGGCGCTGCCCGCCCTCTTCCCGACCCAGGTGCGCTACGGCGCCCTGTCCGTGGGCTACAACCTCTCCGCCTCCCTGTTCGGCGGCACCACCCCGCTGGTGATCACCGCGCTGATCTCCGTCACCGGCAGCGACCTGATGCCCGCGTTCTACGCGATGGCCGCCGCCCTGGTCGGCACGGTCTCCGTCGCCTTCATGAAGGAGACGGCCCGCAAGCCGCTGGCGGGCTCCCCGCCCGCGGTCGCGACACCTGAGGAGGCGGCCGACCTGGTGGAGAGCCGGGCACCGGCGCCGCGGTTCTGAACCCGGCTCCGAGCGTCACCGAACGGCGGCGGGGGCAGGCGGAAAGTGAAGAGGAACAGAGCTCGTTGGCGCGGACCCGGTCGCCGGGCTCCGAAACAAGTTCCGTACGCATTCGGCCTCAAATCCGGG
>NZ_JBEXRA010000028.1:0-122211 GCF_040612855.1 Streptomyces sp. NPDC006332 | reverse complement strand
GGGGCGAGACCGGGCGGCGGCCCGGACGTCGCCTCCCAGCTGCCCGCGATCCCGGCCTCCGCGCAGGCCGAGGTGGACCGCAACCTGGCCCTCCTCGACACGCAGATCCAGGAGGCCAACAAGCGGCTGGTCGACACGGTCGGCCAGGGCGGACCGAACTTCGTCCAGAACGCGATCCTCGGCCCGCTGGAGGACAAGCGCGTCTCCACCGTCAACCGCATCGCCACCGCGATCGGCCGCACCGCCGAGAAGCCCCAGGGCCTGGACGCCCTGGCCACCTGCACGCTCAACCAGTGATCTGACAGGCACTGCGGCCGCCCCCGTGCGAGCACCGGCCGGGGCGGCCGCAGGCGTCCGCACGAGAACGCCTCCACGAGGACGTCTCCTCGAGGGCACACCCATCCGGGCGCCCTCAAGGAGACGTCCTCGTGGCGTGAACCCCGGATTTCGTTAGACAGGCAAAAGACTTGCGACCATAATCGTTAGACATGGGAAAGAACTACGAGCGCATAGACGGCAGGCTGCGCACCTTCATCGAGGAGCAGCCCCTCTTCTTCACCGCGTCCGCGCCCCTCTCCGGGGACGGCACGGTCAACCTCTCCCCCAAGGGACTCAAGGGCTCGTTCGCGGTCCTCGACGAACTCACCGTGGCCTACCTCGACTTCGCCGGGTCCACCGCGGAGACGATCGCGCACCTGCGGGAGAACGGCCGGATCACCCTCATGTGGTGCGCCTTCCAGGGCCCGCCGAACATCGTGCGCGTGCACGGTCGCGGCGAGCCGGTCTTCCGCGACGACCCGCGCTTTCCCGACCTGCTGGCCCGCTTCCCGGACATCGACCCGAGCGCGCACGGACTGCGAGCCGTCATCGTCGTACGGGCCGAACACATCCGTGACTCCTGCGGGTTCGCGGTGCCCTACATGTCGTACGACGAGGAGCGCGAGCTGCACGCCAGGCGTTTCGCACGGGAGGACGACGCCTCGCTCAGCGAGTACTTCACCAAGAAGGAACACATCGCCACGAGCCTGGACGGACTGCCGGGGCTGCCCCTGCCACTGCCGCCGAGTCCGGTTTAGTGGTTTTTATTTGATCTATACACACACAACCTCCTTGTGGATATTGCCGGAATTCTCCCCTCCGCCGTGTGCCCCTGCCTAGCCTGGCCGCACGAACAGATGGGGGATTCATGTTCCGACCTACGCGCGAACCTCAAGCCAAACGCCATGTCCGCACCTCGTACTTCGTGGTCGGCGAGGGCATCCTCGCCGACTCCGGGGAAGAGGGCCCGGCGCAGCCGACGGCGGCCTCCACCGTCGCGGCCCTGCGCAAGTTCCAGTTCTCCCGGCTGGGCCCGCCCGCCAAGCCCGCCCAGCTGCTCGACCGGCCCGCCCGCGAGGAACTCGCCCAGGCGATGACGAAGGCCGGGCCGCAGCCCGACTCCAACAACCCCGCGGTACCGGCGGGCTTCACCTATCTCGGCCAGTTCGTGGACCACGACCTGACCCTGGACGCCACGGCGGTACGGCTGGAGGACGAGGTCACCGTCCGCCAGCTCCTGCAGGGCCGTTCCCCGGCGCTCGACCTGGACAGCCTCTACGGCCTCGGACCGGATCACCGCTTCGACCGCCGGTTCTACGAGGACGACGGTCTGCGGCTGCGCACCGGCACCACCCAGGGCCTGCCCGACCCCGGCGGCGACCACATCGTGGGCCTGCCCCTCGGCGGGTTCGACCTGCCCCGGGCGGGCCAGGGCTCGCTGATCTCCGAGCGGCGCCGCCCGCTCATCCCGGACGGGCGCAACGACGAGAACCTGGTCGTCGCCCAGATCCACAGCGCCTTCATCCGGTTCCACAACCGGGTCGTGGCCGATCTGGTCAACAAGGGCGTGTCGAGCGCGGTGCTGTTCGAGACGGCACGCGAGACGGTGGTCAAGCACTACCAGTGGATGCTGCGGCACGACTTCCTGACCCGGATCGTCGACCCCGGTGTCGTCGACGAGGTGTTCACCAAGGGCCGCAGGTTCTTCGAGCCGGCCGCGGGCGAGCACGAGCGTCCGACCATGCCGATCGAGTTCTCGGTGGCCGCCTACCGGCTGGGCCACAGCATGGTGCGCGGCGCCTACAACTGGAACCGGATCTTCGACAACGGTAAGGGCACGCTGCCGCTGCTCTTCCGTTTCACCGGCACCAGCGGCATCCTCTCGCCGCCGCCCGCCGACGCCGGCGACCCCGAGGCGGGCTCCTTCGAGCGCCTTCCCACCAACTGGATCGCCGACTTCCGGCGGCTGTTCGACTTCCGTGAGGCCGGCCGCGACGACCTGGGGGTGCCGGCGGAGAAGTTCAACCTCGCCAAGCGGATCGACACCCAGCTGGTCAATCCGCTGGCCGATCTGCCGCTCGGCTCGTTCGGCGGACGCGGCGCGCCCGCTCCCGACCCGATCGAGCTGAACCTGGCCTTCCGCAACCTCACCCGGGCGAACATGATGAGCCTGGCGACCGGTCAGCAGATGGCCAAGCACCTCGGGGTCAAGCCGCTCCTGCCGTCGGACTTCGAGAACGGTGGCGGAGCGCAGCTCAGCGAGCAACTCCGTAAGAAGCTCACCGCGAACTGCCCGTTGTGGTTCTACATCCTGCGTGAGGCGGAGGCGAACGGCAGCGGGCGGCTGACGGGTGTCGGCGGGCGCATCGTCGCCGAGGTGTTCCACCGCGCCATGGAGGGCAGCCGGTACTCCATCGTGCGCGACCCGTTCTGGCGGCCCTTCCTCAGCCCGGTCGCGGACCGCAACGCCGAGAAGGTCTTCGAGATGACCGACCTGCTGTTGTACGCCTTCGAGGGCCGGGCGGACCTGCTCAACCCGTTGGGTGACTGAGCGCGGACGGTCGCGGACAGCGGCGGCGGCAGACCGGGGTGGGCCCGAACGGGTCGGTCCGGCTGCCGCCGCCGCTGCCTCGCCGTAGGTTGACCAGCATGCGTTCCGCTGCCGCCGCCGCCCTGTCGCTGGTGTTCGCGTCCCTGTTCGCCGTCGGTGCCGCGCCCGGCGGAAATCCGGCGGCGCCACTGCCCGCGCGCATGGCGGACACCGGTGGCGGCAGCCAGCTGATCACCGCGGTGGCCCCCGGGGCCGGCTCCAGCTCGGGCACCGTGACGTGGTGGAGCCGGCGCGGCGGGCGGTGGGTGAAGGCCGGTGCGGCCACGGCCCGCTTCGGCGCGAACGGGCTAATCGAGGGCGCCAGGCGCAGACAGGGGACCAGCACCACGCCCACGGGGCTGTACGACCTGCCGTACGCCTTCGGGATCAAAGGGGCGCCGAGTGGGACGACGTACCGGTACCGGGCCGTGCGGCAGGACTCCTGGTGGTGTCAGGACAACGACTCCCGGCACTACAACCGCTGGGTCGAGCCGCGTCCGGCGGACTGCCGCGCGGCCCAGTCGGAACGGTTGATCTCCTACCCGACGCAGTACGCCCACGGGTTCGTCATCGGGTTCAACTACGCCGATCCGGTGCGCGGTCGTGGGGCCGGGATCTTCCTGCATGTCGACGGGCGCGGGGCCACGGCCGGGTGTGTGTCGGTACCGGCGGAGACGATGCGGCGGATCCTGCGGTGGGCCGAGCCCGGGAAGCGGCCGCACCTGGCGATCGGAACACGCGGCGGGCGTACGGCGATCACCCGGTACTGAGCCGGACGTCAACCCGCGTACGGGTTACCGCCAGTCATTCCGTCCCCACGGGACTCGGCGGGCGGCTGAACACACGGGCGTCACGGCACGTATCTGAGGACCAAGGGACCACCACATCACCCCCCTTGCCCCGTCCCCGGAGGAATCGTGACCACGACGCTCGCAGGCGGCCGCGCCGCCCGCCGCCAGACGATGCGCCGCATCCGCCCGCGCCGCTCACCGGCGACCCTGCTGCTGATCGCCGTGTGGGCGGGCGCGGCCGGTGTGCTGTGGCTGTGGTGGGCCAACACCCCGTCGATCAGCGACAACAACGGCAAGATCCTCAACGCGGGCCGGATCACCGGTCTGCTCGCCGGGTACCTGATGGCGCTCGTGGTGCTGCAGATGGCCCGGGTGCCCGCGCTGGAACGCCGGGTGGGTTCCGACCGGGTGGCCCGCTGGCACGCGATGAGCGGTCGGTACACGCTGTGCCTGACCCTCGCCCATGTCTTCCTCATCATGTGGGGCTACGCCCTCCAGGCCGGCAAGGGCCTCGGTGACATCGTCCAGCAGACCATCGACTCCATCAACCAGCTTCCCGACATGGGCAAGGCCGCCATCGGCATGGGTCTGCTGGTCGTCATCGGGCTGATCTCGATCGGTCCCGTCCGCCGCCTGATCCCGTACGACACCTGGTACCACGTGCACCTGCTGACGTACGCGGCGGTGTTCCTGACCTTCTGGCACCAGCTGACCACCGGCAACGACTTCGCCGTGGAGCCGGTCGCGAAGACCGTCTGGTACGCGCTGTACGGCTCGGTGACGGCCCTGGTGGTCTGGTACCGCATCCTCACCCCGATCCGGCTGAACCTGCGCCACCGCATGTACGTGGAAGCGGTCATCGAGGAGACGCCGGGCATCGTGTCGGTGCTGATCGGCGGCCGGAAGCTGCACCGGATGGGTGCGGAGGCGGGCCAGTTCTTCCGCTGGCGGTTCCTGGCGCCCGGTATGCGGTTCAGCTCGCACCCGTACTCCCTGTCGGCGGCGCCCCGCCCCGGCATGCTGCGGATCACGGTGAAGGCGATCGGCGACCACAGCGAACGGCTGCGTGAGCTGACTCCCGGCACCAAGGTGTGGGCCGAGGGCCCGTACGGCGCGCTGACCGCGTCCCGCCGCAGCCGCGGCAAGGTGCTGCTGGTCGCGGGCGGGGTGGGGATCACCCCGATGCGGGCGCTGTTCGAGACGCTGCCCGGCGCGGCCGGTGACATCACCCTCCTGTACCGGGCCAACAGCACCCAGGACCTGGCCCTGTGGGACGAGCTGTCGACCATCGCGGACGAGCGGGGGGCCCGGCTGATGTACGCGGTCAACAGTCCGGACGGGGAGCGCCCCGACATCTCGGCGGAGCGGCTTCAGCAGAAGCTGCCGGACATCGACAAACACGACGTCTTCATGTGCGGGCCGGCCGGCTTCGCGCAGTCCGTGTACGAAGCACTGCGCGGCGCGGGTGTGCCCGCCCGCCGTATCCATCACGAGTCGTTCGAGATGTGAGCGACGGGATTCAGGAGCTGTTGAAGCGATGAGGAAGAGTCACCCCGTCCGACGTGTCGTGCTCGCGACCGCCGCCACCGTGTCCGGCGTCGTGCTGCTGCTGTCGCTGAAGCCGTCCTCCGACCCGGCCTCCGCGGCGGCCGGCGGCGCGGCGTCCCAGCCGCCGGTGGCGCAGGAGTCCGCCCAGGGCGGCGCCCAGGCCGCCGGGACCGGCACGGTCACCGGGGACGCCGCCCAGACGCAGTACGGCCCCGTCCAGGTCCGGCTGACGGTGGTCAACGGCAAGATCACCAAGGCCGAGGCGGTACAGGCGCCCAAGGGCGGCACCAGCGACCAGAAGACCGCCCTGTCGGTGCCCAAGCTCAACCAGGAGGCGGTCACCGCGCAGAGCGCGGACATCGACGCGGTCTCCGGGGCCACCTACACCAGCAGCGGCTACAAGCAGTCGCTGCAGTCGGCGCTCGACAAGGCGAAGGCGGCCGCCTCCCAGGGCTCCTCGCAGGGCCAGGGCGCGGGGGCCGCCCAGGCCGCCAGGACCGTCACGGGCAGCGTCGCGCAGACCCAGTACGGCCCGGTCCAGGTCCGTATCACGGTCGCCGGCGGGAAGATCACCAAGGCCGAGGCGGTGCAGGCGCCCAAGGGCGGCACCAGCGACCAGAAGACGGCCCTGTCGGTGCCCAAGCTCAACCAGGAGGCCGTGGCGGCCGGCAGCGCGGACATCGACTCGGTGTCCGGGGCCACGTACACCAGCAACGGCTACAAGGAGTCGCTCCAGGCGGCGCTGGACCAGGCCGGTGGCTGAGACGGTGTCCGAATCGGCACAAGCTCCCGCCGCGGTACGTCATGCGGAGGAGGTCATGGGGACGGTCTTCTCCTTCGACGTCCGCGGCGGGGATCCCGAGGCCGTCGAGGAGGCCCTGCGGGACGCGGTGGCCGGACTGCACCAGGTGAACGAGGTGTTCAGCACCTACCGCGACGACAGCCAGGTCTCCCGGCTGGCGCGGGGCGAGCTGACCGTCGAGGAGTGCGACCCGCTGGTCGCGGAGGTGCTCGCGCTGGGCGACGAGGCGGAGCGGACGAGCGACGGCTGGTTCAGCATGCGCTACCAGGGCCGCCTCGACCCGACCGGCGTCGTCAAGGGCTGGGCCGCGGAACGCGCGGCGCGGCGGCTGGCGGACGCCGGGGTGAGCGGCGTGAGCGTGAACGGCGGTGGGGACGTCCAGTTGCTGGGTGTCCCCGGTCCGCAGCGGCCGTGGCGGGTCGGGGTGTCGGACCCGTTGCGACCGGGCGGCCTGGCGGCGGTGGTGTCCGCGGCGGGTGCCGCGGAACTCGCGGTCGCCACCTCTGGTACGGCCGAGCGCGGCGCCCACATCGTCGATCCGCGCACGGGCCGCTCGGCGGTCACCGACCTGGTGGCGGTGACGGTGGTGGCTCCGCGGCTGACCTGGGCGGACTGCTGGGCGACGGCGGCGTTCGCGATGGGGTCGCGGGAGGCGCTGACGTGGCTTGAGTCCCTCCCGGACGTGGAGGCACTGCTGATCACGGCGGGCGACGAGGTCCGCTGCACGGGGGGCCTGGCCGCTCGGCTCGGGTGAACCGGTCCGCCTCGGGGGCGCGGAGCGGAACGCGGCCCCTGCGGCCCCAACGACGGCTCCCCCTCAGTGGCCGTTCTGCGCCAACCGCAGCAAGTGGTCGGCCAGCGCCTGCCCGCCCGTCGGATCCCGGCTGATCAACAGCAGCGTGTCGTCGCCGGCGATGGTGCCCAGGATGTCCTGCAGCTCCGCCTGGTCGATCGCCGAGGCGAGGAACTGCGCCGCACCCGGTGGTGTCCGCAGCACCACCAGGTTCGCGGACGCCTCCGCGGAGATCAGCAGCTCCGCCGAGAGCCGCCGCATCCGCTCCTCCTTCGCGGACTCCCCCAGCGGCACCCGGGGCGTGCGGAATCCCCCCTCGCTCGGTACCGCGTAGATCAGGTCGCCCTCGTTGTTGCGGATCTTCACCGCGTTCAGCTCGTCCAGGTCCCGGGAGAGTGTCGCCTGAGTGACACTCAGCCCGTCGTCGGACAGCAGCTTCGCCAACTGGCTCTGGCTGCGCACCGGTTGCCGGTTGAGGATGTCCACGATCCGTCGGTGGCGGGCGGTGCGGGTCTGCGGTACGGCAGGCCCCGCGATCTGCTCGTGATCCTGCGCCTGGCTCATCGTCGTCTCATTCTCCGGATCGTCCGTCCCCCTGGGCCACGTCCAGGATGCCGGGCAGCGCCCGGAGGAACGCGTCCACCTCCGCGTCGCCGAGGGTCAGTGGCGGCATCAGCCGTACGACCTCGGGGGCGGGCGCGTTCACCAGGAACCCGGCGTCCTGAGCCGCCTGCTGCACCTTGGACGCGAGCGGCTCGGTGAGCACGATACCCAGCAGGAGCCCCGCACCCCGGACATGAGCGATCAACGGGTGCCGGGACGTGCCGCCCGCGCCCTCGATTCCCTCCCGCAGCTTCTCGCTCTGCGTCTTGACGTTCTCCAGCAGTCCTTCGGCCGCGATCGTCTCGAGCACGGCGAGTCCGGCCGCGCAGGCGATCGGGTTTCCGCCGAAGGTCGTGCCGTGCTGGCCCGGCTGCAGCAGCTCCGCGGCCCGGCCGAAGGCGACGGTGGCGCCGAGCGGCAGACCGCCGCCCAGGCCCTTGGCCAGCGTGACGACGTCCGGCAGGACACCCTCATGGGCCTGGTACTCGAACCAGTGCCCGGTCCGGCCGATCCCGGTCTGCACCTCGTCCAGGACCAGCAGGCTGCCCGTGGCCGCGGTGATCGCCCGGGCCGCCTTGAGGTAGCCGGCCGGGGGCACCACGACCCCGTTCTCGCCCTGGATCGGCTCGATGATCACGAGCGCGGTCTCCTCGGTGACGGCGGCGGCCAGCGCCTGCGCGTCCCCGTACGGAACGTGCGTCACCTCACCCGGGAGCGGCAGGAACGGCTCCTGCTTGCCCGGCTGCCCGGTCAGCGCCAGCGCGCCCATGGTGCGGCCGTGGAAGCCGCCCACGGTGGCGACCATGTGGGGCCGTCCGGTCAGCCGGCCGATCTTGAAGGCGCCCTCGTTGGCCTCGGCCCCCGAGTTGCAGAAGAACACCTTGCCGTCGCGGCCGAAGTGCTGCAGGAGCCGTTCGGCGAGCGCGACGGGCGGCTCGGCGATGAAGAGGTTGGAGACGTGGCCGAGGGAGGCGACCTGCCTGCTGACCGCCTCGACGATCGCCGGGTGGGCGTGGCCGAGCGCGTTGACCGCGACCCCGCCGACGAAGTCGACGTACTGCCTGCCGTCGGCGTCCCACAACTTCGCGCCCTCACCCCGGACCAGGGGCAGCCGCGGCGTGCCGTAGTTGTTCATGAGCGCGCCCTGCCACCGCTGGGTGAGTTCCTCGTTGCCTGTCATGCGTCGTCCCCCTCTTCCGCGTCGGGCACGACCATCGTCCCGATGCCTTCGTCGGTGAAGATCTCCAGCAGGATCGAGTGCTGGACCCGGCCGTCGATGACCCGGGCGGTGGTCACGCCGCCCCGCACGGCGTGCAGGCAGCCCTCCATCTTCGGCACCATGCCGGAGCTCAACTCCGGCAGCAGCTTCTCCAGTTGGGAAGCGGTGAGGCGGCTGATCACCTCGTCGCTGTGCGGCCAGTCCTCGTAGAGGCCCTCGACGTCGGTGAGGACCATGAGGGTTTCGGCGCCCAGCGCGGCAGCGAGTGCCGCAGCCGCCGTATCAGCATTGACGTTGTAGACATGGTGGTCGTCCTCGCTCCGGGCGATCGACGAGACGACCGGGATGCGGCCGTCCGCCAGCAGTGCCTCGATCGCGCCCGTGTCGATGTCGGTGATCTCGCCGACCCGCCCGATGTCGACCAACTCGCCGTCGATTGTGGGCTGGTGCTTGGTGGCGGTGATGGTGTGCGCGTCCTCGCCGGTCAAGCCCACGGCGAGCGGGCCGTGTTGGTTGAGCAGCCCGACCAGTTCCCGCTGGACCTGCCCGGCCAGCACCATCCGTACGACGTCCATGGCGTCCTCGGTGGTGACCCTGAGGCCGGCCTTGAACTCGCTGACGATGCCGTGCTTGTCGAGGGCCGCGCTGATCTGCGGGCCGCCGCCGTGCACGACGACGGGCTTGAGGCCGGCCTGGTGCAGGAAGACGATGTCCTGCGCGAACGCGGCCTTCAGGTCCTCGTCGATCATGGCGTTGCCGCCGAACTTGATGACGACGGTCTTGCCGTTGTGGCGGACCAGCCAGGGCAGCGCCTCGATGAGGATCTGCGCCTTGGGCAGGGCGGTGTGCTTGCGAGTAGTGCTCATGACGAGTACGCGCTGTTCTCGTGGACGTAGTCGGCGGTGAGGTCGTTGGTCCAGATGGTGGCGGTCTCGGACCCGGCGGCGAGGTCGGCGACGATGTGCACCTCGCGGTAGCGCATGTCGACCGTGTCGCGGTCCTCGCCGACACCTCCGTTCTTGCACACCCACACACCGTTGATGGCCACATTGAGCTGGTCGGGGTCGAAGGCCGCCTTCGTGGTGCCGATCGCGGAGAGCACCCGGCCCCAGTTGGGGTCCTCGCCGTGGATCGCGCACTTGAGGAGGTTGTTGCGGGCGATGGACCGGCCCACCTCGACGGCGTCGTCCTCGCTCGCGGCGTTCACCACCTCGACCTTGATGTCCTTGGTGGCACCCTCGGCGTCCTGGATCAACTGCTGGCCGAGGTCGTCGCAGACGGCCCGTACGGCCTCGGCGAACTCCTCGTACGCGGGGGTGACTTCGGAGGCGCCGGAGGCGAGCAGCAGCACGGTGTCGTTGGTGGACATGCAGCCGTCGGAGTCGACCCGGTCGAAGGTGACCCGGGTGGCGGCGCGCAGCGCCCGGTCCAGGGTCGCGCTGTCGAGGTCGGCGTCGGTGGTGAGGACGACGAGCATGGTGGCCAGGCCGGGGGCGAGCATGCCCGCGCCCTTGGCCATGCCGCCCACGGTCCAGCCGTTCCTGGTCACGACGGACGTCTTGTGGACGCTGTCGGTGGTCTTGATGGCGATGGCGGCCTTCTCACCGCCGTGCTCGCTGAGGGCCTCGGCGGCCTGCTCGACTCCCGGCAGCAGCTTGTCCATCGGGAGCAGGACGCCGATCAGCCCCGTGGAGGCGACCGCGACCTCGATCGCTCCGAGACCGAGCACCTCGGCGGCCTTCTCGGCGGTGACGTGCGTGTCCTGGAAGCCCTTCGGTCCCGTACAGGCGTTGGCGCCACCGGAGTTGAGGACGACCGCGGAGACCTGGCCGGCCTTCAGGACCTGCTCCGACCACAGCACCGGCGCGGCCTTCACACGGTTGGAGGTGAACACGCCGGCGGCGGCGCGGCGCGGCCCGGTGTTGACCACGAGGGCCAGGTCCGGGTTGCCGTTCTCCTTGATTCCGGCGGCGATACCCGCCGCCTGGAAGCCTTGTGCTGCCGTGACGCTCACGGTGCGACTCCGATCGTGGAAAGACCGAGCTCCTCGGGAAGCCCGAGGGCGATGTTCATGCTCTGGACGGCACCGCCCGCGGTGCCCTTGGCCAGGTTGTCGATGGCGCTGATCGCGATGATGCGGCCCGCCGCCTCGTCGTACGCGACCTGCACCTGAACGGCGTTGGAACCGTAGACGGACGCCGTGGCGGGCCACTGCCCCTCGGGGAGCAGGTGGACGAAGGGCTCGTCGGCGAAGGCCTTCTGGTAGGCGGCGCGGACGGACTCGCCGGTGACACCGGGGCGTGCCTTCGCGGTGCAGGTGGCGAGGATGCCCCGGGGCATCGGCGCGAGGGTGGGTGTGAAGGAGACCGAGACGGCCTCCCCGGCGACCCCGCTCAGGTTCTGGATCATCTCGGGCGTGTGCCGGTGGCCGCCGCCGACGCCGTACGGCGACATGGAGCCCATGACCTCGCTGCCCAGCAGGTTCGGCTTGGGGGCCTTGCCCGCGCCGGAGGTGCCGGAGGCAGCGACGATCACGGCCTCGGGCTCGGCGAGGTGGGCGGCGTACGTCGGGAACAGGGCCAGGGAGACCGCGGTCGGGTAGCAACCGGGCACCGCGACGCGCTTGGACCCCTCCAACGCGGCGCGGCCGCCCGGCAGTTCGGGGAGGCCGTACGGCCAGGTGCCGGCGTGCGGGGAGCCGTAGAACCTCTCCCAGTCGGCCGCGTCCCTCAGCCGGAAGTCGGCGCCCATGTCGACGACGAGAACCTCCGGGCCGAGTTGTTCGGCGACGGCGGCGGACTGCCCGTGCGGCAGCGCGAGGAAGACGACGTCGTGTCCGGCGAGGACGTCGGGTGCGGTCTCCGCCAGGACCCGGTCGGCCAGCGGCAGCAGGTGCGGCTGGAGCGCGCCGAGCTTCTGACCCGCGTTGGAGTTGCCGGTCAGGGCACCGATCTCGATCTCGGGGTGTGCCAGGAGCAGCCGCAGGAGCTCCCCGCCCGCGTATCCGCTCGCTCCGGCCACTGCCGCACGTACCGCCATGGAATCCATCCTCCTCTTGGATGGCATGACTATACGTTTCGATGCACGTTTATGCAATCTTGTCTCTCTCGGGCCCGGCCGTGATCACACGGCCGGGTCCGGCGCGTCGGTTCTCACTTTCCGTAGACGGAGGCCTCGTAGAGCCCGCGGGACCAGTCGGCGTCCTTGCCGTGCGCGAGGTCGAACGACTTGTACACGTCGAGCTTGACGTACCGGTACGAGCCGGTCAGCTCGTGGCTCTGGTGGCCGACCCGGTTGTTCTGGGTGTTGTCTACGAGTTCCGTCCAGCGTTGTCCGTCGGTGCTGGCGGAGACGGTGTAGCGGTGGACGTTGTCCGAGCCGCCGACCGTCTTGAACGAGAGCCCGATCCAGGCCAGCTTGTGGCGCCCGCCGAGGTCGACCTGCCAGGAGAAGGGGAGCCCCGCGCTCTTGTAGTACTGCTCCGTGTCGTCGTAGACGCTGACGTCCGAGTCCTTGCCGTCATTGGCCTCGGTGGCGTCGTAGTGCCGGTAGATCCCGGTCTTCTCCTGCTCGGGTGTGGTCTCCCAGTCGCTCTGGCTCTCGGTGGGCGCGCCGACGGCGGCACGGACCTTGGGAGAGGCGGTCACCGGCTTGTTCAGGGAGAGCAGCTTCCAGTCCGGCTGCTTGACCTTCCCGTTCTTGACGTCGAGGTCGAGGCGGGGGGTGGGCTGGAGCCTCATCAGACCCTTGCCGCCGTTGCCGCTGTCGCTGATGGTCACGGGCATGGCCACATAGGTCGACTTCAGCAGGAGGTCCGGGCGCCAGCGGTCGCCGATGTACACATAGCTCGGCTTGTTGTCGGTGCCGATGTTGAGGATCTTGGTGGGCTGGGAACCGTAGGTGGTGTTGTCACCGACGAGCTGCAGGGAGCTCCACGCCTTCTGGCCATTGCGGTAGCCGTAGGCGTCCCGCGGCTCGCCGAAGCCCGCGTCCAGGTCCTCGGTACGCCCGTACTGGGACTGGTTGGGGTACCAGCCGGACTGGTAGGACGTCATGAGGTACACGTATTTCCCGTTCTTGCCGCCGTTGCGGACGAGGGCGGGAGCCTCGCGGTGCTCGCCGACGTACATGTCGTACTCCTTGTCGGGCACCACGTCCGTGAAGGAGTCGTTCAGCTTCCACACCCGCATGTAGATGTGGTCCTGCGCGGTGACGAGGTAGGCCTCGCCGGTCTTCTCGTCCTGGTGGACGGTGAGGTCACGTGAGCCGTACCCGATGTTGTCGCCCTTGCGTGCGGGGGCCGGGTCCTGACCGTCCATGGTGTAGTACGTCTCCGCGCCGTAGGAGGGGGAGAAGATCCGCAACTCCTTGTAGCCGAAGGTGCCGTACGTGCCGGGGACACGGTTGATGACCGGCGCGAACACCGGTACGTCCGAGGCGTTCTCGGCCACCTGGTACGTCACCGACGTGACGTCGCTGGCCTTGCCGTCCTTCTCGGTGACCGCCTTGACGACGGTCCGCTTGCCGGGGGCGCCCGCCAGGGAGATCCGCATCCCGTCGCGGTATCTGCGGCGCTGGGCGTTGTCCGGGGCGGCCGGGTCGGACCCGTCCGTCGTGACGTACGAGACCGAGTCCGCGGTCGCGCTGGTGACGAAGGCGACGTCCTGGCTGTTGACCAGCACCACCGACGGATCGGAGGACTCCTTCAGCGTGGGAGACACCACCGGCGCCACCAGCTGGTCGTGGGAGGTTCCCGGATCGCCGATCGTGTACCGGGCGGTCACCGTGTCGGACGCCGTTTCCGTCGGGTACCGCACGATGTAGCCGCTCGTGGAGACGTTGTAGTCCTTCACGTAGCGGTCGTACGCCGACGTGTCGAAGCCGGTCATCCGGACCGCCCTGGCCTTCACGGTCGTGTCGTGGGCGATGTCGTTCAACTGGTACGTCCACGAGTTGCCGGCCTGGCTGGTGCCGTAGTCGTCGTCACCGACGTAACCGAGCTTCTCGGGGGTGCGGGCGTCCGGGGCCTTGTACTGGAGGATCTTCGCCGGATAGTCGGCCTGCACGGGCTTGTAGGCGTGCTTCTTGTTCGCGGCGTCCTTCGCCGAGGTGTCGAAGTCCTCGACCGGCTGCCCCACGCGGTCGCCCATCGCCTCCGCTGCGGCGTTCCCCGCACCGGGGCGGAAGTGGCCCTTCGAGGTGATCGTGTACGGGCCGTCGATGGTGCTGGAGGTCGCCACGAGGACCTCCGAGGCGGAGTAGTCCGCGGCCATCTCCCAGTGACCCCACAGGACGTACTTCTTCGTCTTCTCGTTGTAGAGCAGCTTCGGGCGCTCCACCTTCGCGTGGGTGAGGATCTTGTTGCCCCGGGTGTCCTCGGAGTCCACCGTGAGTATCTGTTTGACCTTCTCCCAGTTCTCCAGGTCCTTGGACTTGTACAGATTCAGTCCGTTGAACCGGGCGCTGCCCTGGGACTTGTCCTCCCCCACCCAGTAGTAGGTGTCTCCTCGCTTGAGGAAGCCCCCACCGTGGGCCTCGACGGGGTCGCCGGCGGTGTCGTAGTACGTCTGACCGTTCGGGATGGCGTCGTACCGCGGACGCGAGGTGGCGCTCCCGGATGCGGAGGCTCCCGCGGCGGTGGGAAGCAGGCCGGTCAGCAAGGCGGCGGCGGTCACCACCACGGCCGCCGCCCTTCCAGGTCTGGGCATGTCTGAGTCAGATCCCCTCGTGAGCTGTGCGGGCCGGATCGGTCGGTGCCCGGACGCGATCACGTCCGACGCATGTTTACGCAAACATGCGTCGTGAGCATGGCACCGCGGGCGTTGCCGGACAAGGGGATGAACCTCAGTTGCTCTTCTGAACCGCGACCCGTTCCTCGGTGTCGTGGCCGTCCCATACGGGTGTGGGCCGCTGCCGCCGGACAGCGGCCCACACCGGGACCTGCTACCTCTGCTTGATCCGCAGGAAGGTGACCGAGTTCGCCGGGAAGGTGTACGTGAACCTGTCGGCCACGCCCGAGAAGGTGGACGACACCGGCGCCACCGTCGTGGACGTCTCCGTGTTCACCGCGTCCGGGGCGGCGGCCAGCGTGGTGACCTTCGCCTTGGACGCGACCTTCGCGCCGCCCAGGTCGATCGCCGTACGGGCCGCCGAGGACTGGGCGTTGACGACCTTGACGATCAGGTCACCGCTCTTCTTGTCCTGGGTGACGACCTGGCGGAACGGCTCGGCGGGCTTGTCGTCGGTGAAGCTGCCCCACTCCTTGCCGTCGAGGTAGAGGGTGACCTGACGGCCCCGCACCTTGATGTCGATGTCGTAGGCCCGGCCCGTCTCGACCGACCCGGGCTTGGAGAGGAGCGTCGACTTGCCGCCGTCCACGGCCTGCTCCACGGCGGACTGGGTGTTGTTCCAGCCGCCCAGGTTCCACCAGTAGTAGTTGCCGGTGTCCTTGACGCCGAAGGCGACGAGGAAGCCCTCCTTGCCGGACTTCTTGGTGGCCTTCGCGTGCAGGTCGTAGTCGTGCCAGCCGGCGTCCCCGGCCGAGACCATGGTGTTCTCGGCGGCGGTGTCCGTCTGCACGTACTGACCGTCCTGGACGCTCCAGGTTCCGCCGCCGGTGTGGTTCCACTGGGCGGCGTCCCCGGAGAAGTCGTCCGTGAGCAGCGTCTTCCCGTCGGCGTCGGTGACCTTCACGTCGTCGTACGCCGCACTGGTCGCCCAGGTCGACAGGCCGACGGCGCCGGTGATCGGGGCGAGCAGCGACGGCGTCCCGGTGGCCTTCGAGGGCACCACCCGGTCGCCGACGTTGTTCATGAACAGCTTCTGGACCTCGTAGTTGGCGGAGTTCCAGGAGGCGTGGTTGTTGAACCACACCAGGTCCGGGCGCCACTGGACGTAGTCCTCGTTGGCGAACAGCGGGGCGTAGGAGGCGAGTTTCACGACGTCGGCGTTGCGTTCCAGGCCGGTCATGAAGGCCGCTTCGGCGAGGCCGTTCTTGAAGGCGTTGCCCTGTGAGGCGTACTCGCCGAGGAAGACCTTGGGGCCCTTCCGGTCGTAGGAGTCGTAGCGGCCGTTGTTCTGCAGGAACCACTGCGGGCTGTTGTAGTAGTGCTCGTCGACCATGGCGACGTTCGCGTCCCGGTTCAGCTGCCAGGCGGTGTCGAAGATCGAACCCGTGTCGTCCGGGCCGGAGTTGGAGATCACGGTGATGCCGGGGTACTTCGCCTCGATGGCTGCTCGGAACTGCTTGAACCGGGCGAAGAACTCGTTCGGGAGGTTCTCCTCGTTGCCGACCTCCAGGTGCGTGAGGTGGAACGGCTTGGGGTGCCCCATCTGCGCGCGCTTCTTGCCCCAGGTCGAGGTCACCGGGCCGTTGGCGAACTCGATGAGGTCGAGGGTGTCCTGGATGTGCCGCTTGAGCAGCGCCTCGTCGTCGACGGCCTGGTTCTGGCCGCAGCCGGTCACCAGCGCCGGGACCACGGGCAGAGGCATCGCGCCGATGTCCTCCGCGAAGCGGAAGTACTCGTAGTAGCCGAGGCCGTAACTCTGGTTGTAGCCCCAGAAGTTGGAGTTGGTGGCCCGTTGCTCGACCGGGCCGATGGTGTCCTTCCACTGGTAGGAGCGCTTGCGCTGGTAGCCGGAGGCCTCGCTGTAGTCCTCCATGGAGCCGGTGTTGACCAGGCAGCCGCCGGGGAAGCGCACGAAGCCCGGGTGCAGGGCGGCGACCTTCTCGGCGAGGTCCTTGCGCAGGCCGTTCGGTTCGTTGCGGTAGGTGTCACGCGGGAAGAGCGACACCATGTCCAGGGCCGCGTCGGCCGAGGAGGCGACGGTGAGGCGGCCGGTGGAGCTGGTGCGGGTCGCGGTGAACGTGGCGGTGTACTTGGCCCAGCCGCTCTTGCGTACGGCCACCTTGCGGGCGGTGGCCAGGCTTCCGTCGGCGTCCTGCAGGGTGAGGGTGAGGGTGGTGCCGGCGGCTGCGCGGGCCCACACCGAGAAGTCGTACTTCTTGCCCTCGGCCACGTGGACGCCGGTGTTGTAGCCGGCGTTGGTGATGGATGAACCGGCTCTCAGGGAAAGGTAGTTGCGGTTGCGTTCGTTGAGCCGGCCGCCGTCGTCCACGACCTGCGCTGTGCCGTCGACCGTCCAGGAGGTGAGGGGCGTGTACGAGGAGTTGTCGGCGGCGGAGTACTCGAAGGACCGGTTCTGCACGAGTTCGGCGTACAGGCCGCCGTCCGCGGCGCGGTTGATGTCCTCGAAGAAGACGCCGTACATCGTGTCGTCGATCTTCGCGCCCTTGGTGGCGGGATCGACGGTGATCGCGTAGTCGGTGACGTCCTCGGCGTGGGCGGATGCCGGGACCAGGCCGGCCGCCACCAGGAAGGTGGTGGCCGTGAGACCGAGTCTCCAGCGGGTGCGGGTGCGTGACATGGATACTCCGCGGCTCAAGTGGGGGGGAACCCCAAGTCATTCGAGATACCGGACAATGATCAGCACTTCGAACGGCAAGATAGAGAGGGGATTCAGGAGCGTCAACGGGTCGCGCGGTATCGAAAGTGTCGGAAGAGTCGGAAGGGAGGGACGGATGGACGAGTTCTGGCCGGTACCGGACCTCCTGGCGTATCTCGCCGGGAGCTGGGGGGTGGAACGCTCCGTGCGGGATCTGGCGGGCGGCGACGAGGGACGCTTCGGCGGTACGACGACTTTCGGCCCGTTGGACGAAGGCGGGCTGCTGCACCACGAAACCGGCACCTTCACCTGGCGGAGTGTCCCCCGCCCCGCGGAGCGCACCCTGCTCTTCCTGCCGGGCGGCTCACCGGGAGCCGTCGACGTCCGCTTCGCCGACGGCCGCCCCTTCCACGACCTGGACCTGACCTCGGGGCAGCATGTCGCCGACCACCCCTGCTCGGCCGATCTCTACCGGGGCGAGTTCACCGTCCGCGACAAGGACCACTGGCGAACCGTGTGGCGGGTCCGCGGGCCCGCCAAGGACCTCGTCCTGACCACCGACTACGCCCGTGAGGGCTGAGCTTTCACCCCGTCGAAGCGGAGGTTCCAGCGGCCCGTCCGGCCGGTGACGGCGGTCGTCGACAGCGGGCGTACGTCGATGTTCCAGTACGTCGAGGGCGGCGCCTTCAGGGCGTAGACGATCGCGGCCCGGATCACCGAGGGTTCGGCCACGGCGACGATCCGGCCGGCGTCCTCGACGGGACGGGTGTCGAGCCAGTTCCCGACCCGCGAGATGAACGCCATCAGCGACTCGCCGCCGTGCGGGGTGGCCCGCGGGTCGGCGAGCCAGGCGTCCACGGCCTCCGGCTCACGGGCCATCGCCTCGGCCAGCGTCAGCCCGCGCCACCGGCCCATGTCGCAGTCCCGCAGGGCGAGTTGCACCAGCGGCGCGTAACCGAGGACCTCCCCGGTGGTGCGGCTGCGCGGGGTCGGCGAGCAGTAGCGCAGTTCGGCCGCCGCGAGCGGGAGCAGATCCGGGACGACGCTCTGCACCTCGTCCCAGCCGGCCCGGTCCAGCGGACGGTCGTCCTCGAAGCGCTCCGCGAGCAGCGGGGAACTGCGCGCGGCGGCGACGAACGTGACCCGAAGATGCATGCGGTGATGGTGAGCCCCGCGAGTGCAAGTTTCAATAGCCGTCAGTCGAGAGGTGTGCGGTCCGCCCGCGGGGCGTGGGCGGGGGCGACCTCGTCGCAGGCCGCACGAAGACGTCGTACGCCCTCCGCGATCTCCCCCGCTCCCGCCACCGCCGCGAAGCTCAGGCGGACGTGTCCGGCGGACGGCTCGGCGCTGAAGTACGGGCGGCCGGGCGTGATCGCGACGCCCGCCCGCAGGGCCGCCGACGTCAGGGCCGATTCCGCGCCGGAGCCGAACGCCGAGGAGGTGCCCCCGTCGGGCAGCCGCAGCCAGAGGTGGTAGCCGCCCGAGGGGATGTGCGGGAGGGAGAGCTCGGGCAGGTTGAGCCGCAGGGCGGCGGTCATGGCGTCCCGCCGCGCCTTCAGCTCCACCGAGACGGCCCGCAGATGGCGGGGCCAGGCCGGCGAGCCGACCAGTTCGAGTGCCGCCTCCTGCAGCGGCCTGGGCACGAAGAAGCTGTCGACGACCTGGATGGCGCGCAGCCGCTCCAGGACCGGGCCGTGCGCGGCGAGCGCGCTGACCCTGAAGCTCGGCGAGGTCGCCTTGGTGAGCGAGCCGACGTGCACGACGACTCCGTCGGGGTCGTCGGCGGCGAGCGGACGCGGCACCGGACCGGCGTCCTCGTGCACCAGGCGCCGTACGAAGTCGTCCTCCACGACGAACGCGCCGGCCGCGCGCGCGATGCCCAGCACCTCCCCGCGCCGCTCGGGGGCGAGCACCGCGCCGGTCGGGTTCTGGAACAACGGCTGGCAGACGAACACCCGGGCGCCGGTGGCCCGGAACGCGTCGGCGAGCAGGGACGGCCGTACCCCGTCCGCGTCGACCGGCACCGGGACGGGCCTCAGGCCGGCCGCGCGGGCGATGGCCAGCATGCCCGGATACGTGGGCGATTCGACCAGCACCGGCGCGCCCGGCGGGGCGAGGGCGCGCAGGGTGGTGGTCAGTGCGGCCTGGCCGCCCGAGCTGATCAGCACCTCGGCCGCGGTGAGGCCGCCGATGCCGCGCGCGAACCACTCCCGCAGCTCCGGCAGCCCCTCCATGGGCGGCCGCCCCCACGCGCCCGGTCGGCGTGCCGCGCGTGCCAGTGCTGCGGACATCGCGCGTTCCGGTTGCAGTGAGGGATGGAGATAGCCCCCGTTGAACTCGATCACCTCGGGCGGCGGTGCGGCCAGCGACACCAGGACGCCGGACGCGTCCACCGAACGCGGTACGAGGTCGGCGGCGCCGTCCGCACTCAGCGCCACCTCCTGCCAGGAGGTGTCCCCGGCCGTCGTGGCCGCGGTCGTCCGCGGCGAGGCCCGGAACGCGCCGGCGCCCGGCCTGGTGACGACCAGGCCCTCGGAGGCCAGCTGCGCGAGCGCCCGCGAGACGGTCACCGGGCT
Source organism: Streptomyces sp. NPDC006332 (assembly GCF_040612855.1). Lineage (NCBI taxonomy): Bacteria > Bacillati > Actinomycetota > Actinomycetes > Kitasatosporales > Streptomycetaceae > Streptomyces > Streptomyces sp. NPDC006332. The sequence continues at coordinate 102,526 of NZ_JBEXRA010000028.1, read as the reverse complement.
CACCCGGAACCGCTCCACGAGGGCCCGGCTCGACGGGAGCTTTCCACCCGGAGAGTAGCGGTCCAGCTCCCTTCGCAGCCGTTCCGCCAGTTCAGTGACGCTGCTACGCTCTTGCATGAGAGCACAGAGTAGCGCTACCGCGCCAACCCGGATAGCGGTCACCACTCCGGCCAAGCCGCCGGTCACCGGCACCCTGCTGGCCGCCCTCGGCGTCGTCGCCTTCTCCCTCACCTTCCCCGCCACCGCCTGGGGCCTGGAGGGCTTCGGCCCCTGGACGCTCGTCGCCCTGCGCAGCGTGCTCGCGGCGCTCGTCGCGGGGGTGTGCCTGCTGGCCCTGCGGGTGCCGCTGCCGGACCGCCGGCACCGGCCGGGGCTGGCTGTCGTCGGCGCCGGGGTCGTGGTGGGCTTTCCCCTGCTGACCACCCTGGCGCTTCAGACGTCCACCACCGCGCACGCCGCCGTGGTGGTCGGCCTGCTCCCGCTGACCACCGCGCTGCTGTCCGCGCTGCGGTTCGGCACCCGCCCTTCCCGCACCTTCTGGGCGGCGGCGCTCGCGGGCGCCGCCGCGGTGGTCGCGTTCACCGTGCAGCAGAGCGGCGGGGCACTCACCACCGCCGATCTGTACCTGTTCGGGGCGCTGCTGGTGTGCGCGGCCGGCTACACCGAGGGCGGCCGGCTGGCCCGGGTCATGCCGGGCTGGCAGGTCATCGGCTGGGCGCTGGTGCTGTGTCTGCCGCTCACCGTGCCGGTCGCCGCGGTGGCGCTGGCCTACGAGCCCGTCCGGCTGACGGCGCACAGTGTCGCCGGGCTGCTGTGGGTCGCGGCGGGCTCGCAGTTCCTCGGGCTGGTGGTCTGGTACCGGGGCATGGCGGCTGTCGGCATCCCCCGGGCCAGCCAGTTGCAGTTGGCCCAGCCGCTGCTCACACTGGTGTGGTCGGTGCTGCTGCTGGGCGAGCACCTGACGGTGGCCGCCCCACTGACGGCCGCGGCGGTGCTGGTGTGCATCGCCGTCACCCAGCGGGCTCGGAGCTGAGCGGCGCGCATGCGCCGGTGTCGACCGGGCCCGGCGCCGTGGCCCAAGGGCCGCGGACGCTGCTCCCGCACCAGGTGAGGAGGCCCAACAGATGCGTGCAACCGTGGGCGACCAGCTTGTCCAGCACGGCAGGGTGGTCGGACAGCAGGACAAGGTCGGCGAGATCGTCGAAGTGATGGGACCCGAGGGCAACCCCCCGTACCGCGTCCGATTCGAGGACGGTCACGAGGGCGTGTGCTCACCCGGCCCCGACACCGAGATCCGGCACCGGGAAACCCACCGGTGACTCAGCGCGGGGGCTTCGCCGGCCGCTGGTAGTGGTCGGCGACCACCCGCGCCATCGCCCCGACGCGGTCCGCCGCGACTTCCTTGGCCGCGAAGAAGACGTGCCCGCGCGCCTGCGGGTGAGCCCGGGCGAGAGTCAGGTGACGGGACAGCTCGGCCGGATCCTGCCAGGCCGCGGGCTGCGCCGGATCCCCGGCCTTGTAGAGCGCCTCCCCCAGGTACAGCTTGGTTCTGCTGCCCTTCGCCACCTCGGCCCACCAGCGCAGCAGTTCGGCGTAGTCGGCGGCGGCGAAGCCGATGTTCCAGTAGAGCTGCGGGACGAGGTAGTCGATCCAGCCCTCACGCACCCAGGTGCGGGTGTCCGCGTGCAGGTCGTCGTAGGTCTGCACGCCCGCCCGGGTGTCCGAGCCAAGCGGATCGGTGTCGGAGTTGCGCCACACTCCGAAGGGACTGACGCCGAAGCGGGCGGTGGGGCGGGTGCTCCTGACCCGGGCCGCCGTCTCCCGAACCAGCCTGTCGATGTTGTCGCGTCGCCAGGCGGCCCGGTTCGGGAAGGCGCCGCCGTGGCGGTCGTAGGCCGCGTCGTCGTCGAAGGTCTGGCCCGCCACCGGGTACGGGTAGAAGTAGTCGTCGAAGTGCACGGCGTCCACCGGGTACCTGCGCACCGCGTCCAGCATGGCGTCCTGCACGAAGGCGCGGACCTCGGGCAGCCCGGGGTTGTAGTAGAGCTTCCCCCCGTAGGGCACCACCCACTCCGGGTGCCTGCGGGCGGGGTGGGAGGCGACCAGTCTGGTGACGTCCGTGTGGTTGGCGACGCGGTACGGGTTGAACCAGGCGTGCAGTTCCAGGCCTCGCGCGTGCGCCTCCTCGACCGCCGTGCCGAGCGGGTCCCAGCCCGGATCCCGGCCCTGGGTGCCGGTGAGGTACTGCGACCAGGGCTCATGGGGCGAGGGCCACAGCGCGTCGGCCGTCGGCCGCACCTGGAACACCACGGTGTTCAGGCGGGCCGCGACAGCCCGGTCCAGATGCGCGAGCAGCTCGGTCCGCTGCTGGTCCGCCGGCAGTCCCGGCCGCGAGGGCCAGTCGCGGTTGCTCACCGTCGCCAGCCAGACCCCCCGCATCTCGGTGCCGGCCCGGCGCCGCGGCGCGGCCGTCGCGCCCGAGGCCGATGCCGATGCCGATGCCGATGCCGATGCCGATGCCGAGGTGAGCGTCGACAACGCAGCCAGCGCGAACCCCCGACGTGACAGTGACCCCACCCGAACACCCCCGTACACCGCGGATCCGTGCGGTCACGGATCGTCTCCGGGCCCCAGGATGCCCGTACCCCCGCGATCGATCATCGATACTTGGGAGTAACGTGCACGAACGGAGCAGGCACCGGACAGACGGCGAACCTGCCACAGCCGTAGATCAGCGAAAGGGACGATGTGACGGACATCCCGGCGGGAGACATCACGCGGGTCGGCGTGGTCGGCTGCGGTCAGATGGGAGCGGGTATCGCCGAGGTGAGTGCCCGCTCCGGCCTCGACGTGAAGGTCGCCGAGACCACCGGCGAGGCCCTGGAGATCGGCCGGACGCGGCTGTTCAACTCCCTGGCCAAGGCCGCCGAGCGCGGCAAGATCACCGAGGAGGAGCTGGCGGCGACGCAGGCGCGGCTGAGCTTCACCACCGACCTCGGCGAGTTCGCCGACCGTGACCTGGTGATCGAGGCCGTCGTCGAGAACGAGCAGGTCAAGACGGAGATCTTCCAGGTGCTGGACCAGGTCGTGACCCGGCCGGACGCCATTCTCGCCTCCAACACCTCCTCCATCCCGCTGGTGAAGCTGGCGGTCGCCACCGCACGGCCCGACCACGTCATCGGCATCCACTTCTTCAACCCGGCGCCGGTGCAGCAGCTGGTCGAGCTGATCCCCGCGCTCACCACCTCCGAGGGCACGCTCAGCCGCGCCCAGGCCTTCGCCGAGAAGGTGCTCGGCAAGCACGCGATCCGCGCCCAGGACCGCTCCGGCTTCGTGGTGAACGCGCTGCTGATCCCGTACCTCCTGTCCGCGATCCGGATGTTCGAGTCCGGCATCGCCAGCCGCGAGGACATCGACAACGGCATGGAGCTCGGCTGCGCCCACCCGATGGGCCCGCTGAAGCTGTCCGACCTGATCGGCCTGGACACGGTCGCCTCGGTCGCGTACTCGATGTACGAGGAGTACAAGGAGCCGCTGTACGCCGCTCCCCCGCTGCTCCAGCGCATGGTCGACGCGGGCCGGCTGGGCCGGAAGTCCGGGTCGGGCTTCTACACCTACGGCTGACTACGCACGGTGGCCGAAAAGGGCCCGGCACTCTTCGGAGCGCCGGGCCCGCGACATTCACACACCGTGTGCGCGCCGGGCTCGCATATGCCTGTCGCACACTCTCCCCACCTGCCCACCAGGCGAGTTGACTCTCCATGCGCATGCAAGGGATGTGCCGACTACGGAAAGGAGCGGACTCGTGACCGCCGACCCCGAGCATCCCGTGGTTCATGGAGAACTCGCAGAGTTACGCCGTCGCCTCGACGTCGCCTACGCGCGTGTCGAGGGAGGGCTCGCCCTGCTCAGCCATCGCACCGAGGAGACCGACAAGGAGGTCGACGACCTGAACACCCGGGTCATCGCCCTGGAGCACGCCCGCTGGCCGCTGCCCGCGGTCGCGGTGATCACCGCCGTGGGCGCGCTCGTCGTGACGATCTGGCAGGCCATGGGGCGCTAGGAGCGCCTCCGGGACGCGTGGGGGAACTCAGGGCATGGCGTCCTGGCCGAGCCGCAGATGATGCAGCAGTAGTAACGCGGCCGCCATGTTGGCGGCCGGGACCTCCCCTCGGGCGACCATGTCGGGGACGAGCTTGAGGGGAACCCATTCCCTGCGGTCCGACTCGAAGTCGTCCACGGGGTGTCCGACGTACTCGCCCTCGTCCGACCAGTAGATGTGGTGCCGGGCGTCGGTCAGGCCGTTGGACGGCTCCACGCTCATCAGGTGGCGCAGGGGCCCCGGCCGCCAGCCGGTCTCCTCCTCGAGTTCCCTGGCGGCCGCGTGCTCGATGTCCTCGCCGTCCTCGACGACGCCCGCCGCGAGTTCCCATCCCCAGCTGTCGGTGATGAAGCGGTGACGCCACAGGAGGAGCACCTCGTTGGCCTCGTTGACCACCGTGGCGACCGCGACGGGCCGCAACCGGATGAGGAAGTGGTCCAGGCGCCGCCCGTCCGGCAGCTCCACATCTGCCAGGTTGACGGTGAACCAGCGGTTTTCATACACAGTTTGTTCGCTCTGTTTCGTCCACTGCACGGTTCTGCCACCTTCCGTCGAGTAAGTGGCAATATCGCAGCAGGGACAAGGACGTGCCGGTGCTCAAGTGGCCGGTCTACAGCGGTACGCGCAGTGCCCCGTCGATGAGTTCGGCTGCCTCGGCCGTGCCCGCGCAGCCGCTGCGCACCAGGTGTTCGCGCACCGCTCTGAGTCTGTCCCGCAGGCGCTGGGACTCCATCCCCCGGGCCTGCTCGGCCATCTGCACCGCCGTGGCCACCGCCTTGTCGGCGTTGCCCCGACGCAGCTCGATCGTGCTGAGCATGGCGAGCCGGTGCACCCGCCCTCGGTCGTGGGCCGGGTTGTCCACGGCCGCCGCGGCGTGCTCCCACGCCGCCGCGAGTTCGCCGAGGCTGAGCAGGGCTTCCGCCACCTGGACGTTGACGAGTCCCGGCTGGACGTAGCCCGTCTCGTCGGGCTCGTGTCCGCGCCGGATGCGTTCGGCGGCCTGCTCGGCCCGCCGGATGCAGGACAGCGCGCTGCTGCCGTCACCGAGGTGGGCGTAGGCCTTCGCCTGCATCGCGTACAGGTCGGAGGCGAGCGCCGGGGTGATGTGCTTGCCGGCGGCGCGCAACGCGGCCTCCGCGAAGGCCACGGCCTGTCGGTACTCCCGCATGAACAGCGACTGGTTGACCAGGAGCGCGATCACATACGCACCCAGCCCCCGGTCACCGCTGGCCTTCGCCAGCCTGAGCGCCTGGTGGAAGTAGCGCTGGGCCAGCCCGTGCGCGTCGGAGTCGTAGGCGCAGATCCCGGCGACCGCGACCAACCCGCCGGTGGCACGGTGCAGTTGGCGGCCCGTCTCGTCGGTGTAGCTGCCGCGCAGCAGCGGTGCGGCCTCCGCGTTGAGGAAACCGACGATCCGGGTGCGGGTCGCCACGCCGCCCGCCTTGCGGTACATCTGCTCGTAGTGGGCGCGGGCGGCGCGCAGCATCTCGATGTCGCCGGAGGTCACCCGGTGCCGGCCGCCGCGTGAGACGTCGACGTCCTCGGGCGGGTTCTCCCACTCCCACACGGGCATGACGGCGGGTGTGCCGGTCACCGCGGGCGCGCCCAGGACGTGCGGGCGCTGCTGCTCGTCGCAGCGCCACAGGGCGGTGGCCCGCTCGACGAAGCCGGACAGGGAGGTGCCGTGCGGTGCGGACGGTTCACCGGGGACGCCGAGGCCGATGTCGTCGAGGGTGACGGGGCGCTGCAGCCGAGCCGCGAGCACCTCACAGATCAGGTCGGGCACCTGGCCCCGGGGCCGCTGCCCCTTCAACCACCGGGCCACCGCGGTGTGTTCGTAGCGGAGGGTCAGGCCCCGCGTCCGGCCCGCCTGGTTCACGTGGGCGGCGAGGCCCGCGTGGGAGATCCCCGCCTCGTCCAGGATCGCGTCGAGCAGAGTGTTGGGCTGCATGGGAGGCCCCCCGGTGGCTCAGTGCCGTCAGAGTAGTGGCTGCGCCTTCACACGGGGTGTGAACGAAGCACTCGAATCCGTAGCGTGTGCACTCTGTCGCTCTGAGTTTCCGGACGATTGACTGAAATACCTCGCAAGAGGCCGGCCGGGCCGCCGGCTCCCCCTCGTACAGTGCGGCGGCCCGATCCCGCGCCGTCCGCCCAGCTGCCTGCCCGACACTCCGTGGCGGGGCGGACGGCGCTGCGCTGGCTTATGCCGGGGAGTTGTCGCCGTTGTGGGTCAGGGTTGCGTTGTCGGCTGCGGGTGTGTGGGGCTGGTCGCGCAGTTCCCCGCGCCCCTGAACAGCATCGGTCTGATCCGGCGTCACGGAGGGCGGGGGCGCTTGCCTACGCCGACCGAGCGCCGTCGCGGTTGCGGTGCGTTGTCGGACGCCGGTGCGGGGGGCCGGTCGCGCAGTTCCCCGCGCCCCTGAACAGCATCGGTCTGATCCGGCGTCACGGACGGCAGAGGCGCTTGCCTACGCCGACCGAGCGCCGTCGCGGTTGCGGTGCGTTGTCGGACGCCGGTGTGTGGGGGCTGGTCGCGCAGTTCCCCGCGCCCCTGAACAGCATCGGACCGGCCTCGAGAGGCCGGTCCGATGCTGTCGATGGCTGGGCCGGCGGCTAGCCGCGCAGCACCGCGCCCGTCCGCTCGCCCGCGAGGGCCACCGCGGTGTCCCGGGCCGCTGACGCCTCGTCCACGGTCAGCGTCCGGTCGGCCGCCCGGAACCGCAGGGCGTACGCGAGTGACTTGCGTCCCTCGCCGAGCTGCTCGTCGTTCTCGTAGACGTCGAACAGCCGGATCGCCTCCAGCAGTTCACCGGCCCCCTCACGCAACGCGGCCTCGACGTCGGCCGACGGCACGTCACGCGGGACGACCAGGGCGACGTCCTGCGTCGCCACCGGGAACGTGGAGATGCTGGGCGCCCGCAGCGTCGCGGTGCCGGCCAGCTCCAGCGCGTCCAGGTCGAGTTCCATCGCGGAGGTGCGCGCGGGCAGTCCGAGCGCCTTCAGGACGCGGGGGTGCAGCTCGCCCGCGTGCCCCACGATCCGCTCGCCGCCCTCGCCGGTCACCACCAGCTCGGCGCACCGGCCCGGATGCCACGGCCCGTACTGCCCACCGCGGACGACCAGTTCGGCCCCGGTCTCCCGGGCGACGCAGCGCGCCGCCTCGACCGCGTCGGCCCAGTCCGCCGGACGGCCCTTGCCCCACCAGCCGGCCTGCTCGCGGGCACCCGCGAGGACGACGGCGACATGGCGCGGCTGCTCGGGCAGCGCGGCGTCCAGCTCGGCGATCTCCTCGACGGTGGGACGCCGGTCGACCGGCAGGGCGGCGGCGACCCGCTGCTCCTCACGCGGCTGGAAGACCAGGCCGGTCTCGAACAGCGCGAGGTCGTGCGAGCCGCGGCCGTCGTTGCGTCGCAGTGCGGCCAGCAGGCCCGGCAGCAGCGTCGTACGGAGCGCGGGCTCCTCGTCGTTGAGCGGGTTGACCAGCTTGACGACGCGGCGGGCCGGGTCGTCGGCCGCGAGACCGAGCTGGTCGAAGACCTGCTCGTTGACGAAGGGGTAGTTCGGCGCCTCGACGTATCCGGATCCGGCCAGGGCTCGGCCGACGCGCCGGTGCAGCCGCTGCCGGTGGGTGAGGCCACGGCCCGCGGGGGGCCTGGGCAGGGTGGAGGGCAGGTTCTCGTAGCCCTCGAGGCGGATGACCTCCTCCGCCAGGTCGTTGGGGCTGCGCAGGTCGGGACGCCAGGACGGCACGGTGACGATCAGCTCGTCCTGCCCGTACACGTCGCAGCCGACCTCCTGCAGCCGGCGTACGACGATCTCGCGGCCGTACTCGACGCCCGCGACCTTGTCGGGGTGGTCGGCGGGGACGGTGATGGTGTGCGGCCCGGACGGGGCGATCACCTCGGTGACACCGGCCTCGGCGGTGCCGCCCGCGAGCAGCACGAGGAGGTCGACGGTGCGCTGCGCGGCGGCGGAGGCGGCCTGCGGGTCCACCCCGCGTTCGAAGCGGCGCGACGCCTCGGAGGACAGCTTGTGACGGCGGGCCGTGCGCGCGATGGAGACGGCGTCGAAGTGCGCCGCCTCGATCACGATGTCGGTCGTGCCCTCGCCCACCTCGTGGTCGGCGATCTCCGTGTTGGCGCCGCCCATCACGCCGGCCAGCCCGATCGGGCCGCGGTCGTCCACGATGACCAGGTCCTCGGCGTGCAGGGTGCGGGTGGCGCCGTCGAGGGTGACGATCTTCTCGCCCTCCTCGGCCCGGCGCACGCCGATGGTGCCCTGGACCAGCGCGCGGTCGTAGGCGTGCAGCGGCTGGCCCAGCTCCATCATCACGTAGTTGGTGACGTCGACGGCGAGGGAGATCGGACGCATGCCGACCTTCTGAAGCCTGCGCTGGAGCCAGATCGGGGAGCGCGCCTCCGGGCTCAGGCCGGTCACCGTACGCGCGGTGAAGCGGTCGCAGCCCATCGGTTCCGAGACGCGCACCGGGTAGCCGAACGCGTTCGGCGCGGGGACGTCGAGCAGGGCCGGGTCGCTGAGCGGCAGACCGTAGGCGATGGCGGCCTCGCGGGCGACGCCGCGGATCGACAGGCAGTCGCCGCGGTTGGCGGTGACGGCGATGTCGAGGACCTCGTCGACCAGTTCGAGGAGCTCGATGGCGTCCTTGCCGACCTCGGTCTCCGGCGGCAGCACGATGATGCCGTGGCTGCCGTCGTCGCCCATGCCGAGCTCGTCGCCGGAGCAGATCATGCCGTGGGAGGTCTTGCCGTACGTCTTGCGCGCGGAGATCGAGAAGCCGCCCGGGAGCGTGGCGCCGGGCAGCACCACGACGACCTTGTCGCCGACGGCGAAGTTGCGGGCGCCGCAGACGATCTCCTGCGGCTCACCGGTGCCGTTGGCCTGACCGACATCGACGGTGCAGAAGCGGATCGGCTTCTTGAAGCCCTCCAGCTCCTCGATGGTCAGCACCTGGCCGACCACCAGGGGGCCCTTGAGGTCGGCGCCGAGGTGCTCGACGGTCTCCACCTCGAGGCCCGCGGAAACGAGCTTGGCCTGGACGTCACGGCCGGTTTCGGTCGCCGGCAGGTCGACGTACTCCCGCAGCCAGGAAAGCGGGACGCGCATCAGATCTCCATCCCGAACGGCCGGGTGAACCGGACGTCACCCTCGACCATGTCTCGCATGTCTTCGACGTTGTGGCGGAACATCAGCATCCGTTCGATGCCGAACCCGAAGGCGAATCCGCTGTACTTCTCGGGGTCGACGCCGCAGGCGGTGAGCACCCGCGGGTTGACCATGCCGCAGCCGCCGAGCTCGATCCAGCCCTCGGAGGAGCAGGTGCGGCAGGGCCGGTCCGGGTTGCCGACGGACTCGCCGCGGCAGACATAGCAGACCATGTCCATCTCGGCGGACGGCTCGGTGAACGGGAAGAAGTTGGGCCGCAGCCGGGTCTTCATACCCTCGCCGAACAGGGACTGGACCATGTGGTCCAGGGTGCCCTTGAGGTCGGCCATGGTCAGGCCCTCGTCCACGGCGAGCAGCTCGACCTGGTGGAAGACGGGCGTGTGGGTGGCGTCCAGCTCGTCGGTGCGGTAGACGCGGCCGGGGCAGATCACGTACACCGGCAGCTCACGGTCGAGCAGCGAGCGGATCTGCACGGGCGAGGTGTGGGTGCGCAGCACGACGCCGGACTCGGCGCCGCCCTGGGGGCCCTGCACGAAGAAGGTGTCGGCCTCGCCGCGGGCCGGGTGGTCCGGGCCGATGTTCAGGGCGTCGAAGTTGAACCACTCGGCCTCGACCTGCGGGCCTTCGGCGACCTCGTAGCCCATGGCCACGAAGATGTCCTCGATGCGCTCCGAGAGGGTGGTGAGCGGGTGGCGGGCGCCGGCCGGTACGCGGTCGTACGGCAGCGTGACGTCCACCGCCTCCTCGACCAGCACGCGCTGGTCCCGCTCGGCCTCCAGCTCGGCCTGGCGGGCGGCGAGGGCCTTGTTCACCGCGCCGCGGGCCTGTCCGACGAGCTTGCCGGCGGCGGCCTTGGCGTGCGGGGGCAGGGCGCCGATCTCGCGGTTGGCGAGGGCCAGCGGGGAGGTGCCGCCGGTGTGGGCGACCTTCGCCTCCTGGAGTGCGTCGAGGGAGCCCGCGGCAGCGAAGGCGGCGAGCGCCTCGTCCCGCATGCGCTCGATCTGTTCCGGTTTCAAGGCCTCGACCTCTACAGGGTCGTACGACTTATTCGGTGCCGACATCTCTTCCCGTGCTTCCGATTAGCTGGCTGAAGGTCCCCGTCGCCGACTCACTCAGAGGTCGGAGGGCCGTCCCATGGGACACAAAGGTGCCAGAGGCCGAGTCTAACGGGGTGCGGATGGACGGATACGCCCGCGGGCGCTCAGGTCAGGTAGGCCGGAGCGCTCACGGGCAACGTAAATCGGAACTCGGCACCACCGCCGGGCGCGCGGCCGACCGTGATGGTGCCGCCGTGGGCCTCGACGATGCCCTTGACGATGTAGAGCCCGAGGCCGGTGCCACCGCGCTTGCTGCCCCGCCAGAAGCGGGTGAAGACGCGGTTCATGGACTCCTCCGGGATGCCGGCCCCCTCGTCGCTCACCGTGACCGACGTGCCGGTGTCCTCGCCCTCTCGGGGGGACGCGGCGGGCGTGATGTCAATCGTGACGGTTCCCTCGCCGTGGCGCACCGCGTTTTCCAGCAGGTTGCTGAGCACCTGGTCGATCTTGTCGGGGTCGGCCCACAGGTCGGGCAGCGGCTGTTCGAGGCGCAGCAGGAACCGGTCGGCGGGCAGCCCGGCGGCGACGTAGGCCTGGATGTGCCGGCCGACGGCGGCGCCGATGTCGACGGGCTGGCGACGCAGTTCCAGGCGCCCGGAGTCGATCCGCGAGATGTCCAGGAGTTCGGCGATGAGCCGGGTGACCCGGTCGGCGTCCGCGTCGACGGTCTCCAGCATCAGCCGCTTCTGGTCGTCGGTGAACCTCTCCCACTTGGCGAGGAGGGTGGCGGTGAAGCCCTTGACGGAGGTGAGCGGGGAACGCAGCTCGTGGGCGACGGTGGCGATCAGCTCGGCGTGGCTGCGTTCGGTGCGGCGGCGGGCCTCGGTGTCGCGCAGGGACACGACGACACGGCGGACGGGGCCGGTGGGCGCGGCGCGGACGTAGCGCGCGGAGACGAGGACCTCACGGCCGCCGGGCAGGAGGAGGTTGCGCTCGGGCTGGCGGACCCGGATGGCGAGTCCGCCGTACGGGTCGGTCAGTTGCCACCAGCGGCGACCCTCCAGGTCCTCTAATGGGAGGGCTTTGTCCAGTCGCTGTCCGAGGGCGTCGGCGGCGGGGACGGCGGTGATGCGTTCGGCGGCGGCGTTGAAGCAGATCACGAGCCCGTGCTCGTCGGCGACGACCAGGCCCTCGGGCAGCTGGTCGGGGTCGATGCCGAGCTCGGCGAGATCACCGGGCCGGGCCGCGGACGGGTGCCGCGCGTCCCGTGCCCCCGGTGCGCTGCTCGTGCCGACGCTCATCCCCGTAACCCACCTCTCAGACGGCCGCTCAGCTGGCGCGTTGGGCCCCCGAGCTGGTCACCCTACTAGCTCTCGGTGACCGAACGGCACCCTCCGGAGGCGCGCTGTGCACGGGCTGACGCATAGAGACATACGGCGGCCGCGGTGGCGAGGTTCAGACTCTCGGCCTTCCCGTGGATCGGGACGCGCACCACGGCGTCCGCGAGCGCGCGGGTCTCCCGCGGCAGCCCCCAGGCCTCGTTCCCGAACACCCAGGCGGTCGGCCCGCCCATGGTTCCCCGGTCCAGTTCGTCGTCGAGGTCGTCGGTCCCGGCACCGTCGGCGGCGAGGATGCGCACCCCGGCGTCCTTGAGTCCGGCGACGGCCTGCTCGACGGGCACGCCCACGGCGACCGGAAGGTGGAACAGGGACCCGACGGACGCCCGTACGGTCTTGGGGTTGTACAGGTCGACGGAGGCGTCGGTGAGGACGACGGCCTCGGCGCCCGCGGCGTCCGCGCACCGCAGCACGGTCCCGGCGTTCCCGGGGTCCCGCACGTGGGCGAGCACGGCGACAAGCTTGGGCCCGGCCCGCAGCACCTCCTCGAAGGGCGTGTCGAGGAACCGGCAGATGCCGACGAGGCCCTGCGGGGTGACGGTGGTCGAGATGTCGGCGATGACGTCGTCGTCGGCGAGATGGACCCGGGCGCCGGCGCTCCGGGCCGCACCGATGATGTCCGCGTACCGCTCCGCGGCCTCGACGGTGGCGAACAGATCGGTGAGGGTGCCGCCGCCGTCGCGATGCGCCGCCGCCTCCCGCACGGCCTGCGGCCCCTCCGCGAGGAACAGCCGCTCCTTGCCCCGGAAGTTCCGCCTGGCCAGCCGCCGGGCAGCGGAGACCCGGGGGGAACGGGGGGAGATCAGCTCGGGGGCGGTGGGGGGCATGTTCGGCATCACCTTCAGTAAAGGGCGTTCACAGGCGCGGGGCTCTGACATGAGCGGCTCCGCCGCGGGGCGCGACCAGCCCACGACAGCCCGCACCCGAACCACGGCCATCACGTCAGCAGCAAAGGACCCGCAGGTCAGAAAACCTGCGGGTCCTTGCACGTCGGCCTGAGCCGGCGCAGCGTCACGCGGCCTTCGGCGCGTTCACGTCCGACGGCAGCGCCTTCTGGGCCACCTCGACGAGCGCGGCGAACGCGCCGGCGTCGTTCACGGCGAGCTCGGCCAGGATCTTGCGGTCGACCTCGATGTTCGCCGCGTTCAGACCCTGGATGAAGCGGTTGTAGGTGATGCCGTTGGCGCGGGCAGCGGCGTTGATGCGCTGGATCCACAGCCGACGGAAGTCACCCTTGCGCTTCTTGCGGTCGTTGTAGTTGTAGACCAGCGAGTGGGTGACCTGCTCCTTGGCCTTGCGGTACAGGCGCGAACGCTGACCGCGGTAGCCGGAGGCCTGCTCGAGGATCGCCCGGCGCTTCTTGTGGGCGTTGACTGCCCGCTTGACGCGTGCCACTTGTTAACTCCTTGTAGCTGGGTCACGAGGGTGACCCGAGAACGGCTTGGTCCCGGTTATCGGCTGCGCCCTGCCCACGCAGGGCGCGCACTACATCCCGAGGAGCTTCTTCGCCTTCGCGGCATCGCCGGGCGCCAGCTCGACGGTGCCGGCCAGCTTGCGGGTCAGCGTCGAGGGCTTGTGCTCCAGGTAGTGGCGGCGGCCCGCGCGCTGGCGCAGCACCTTGCCCGAGCCGGTCACCCGAAAGCGCTTCTTGGCACCGCTGTGCGTCTTGTTCTTCGGCATGGCGCCGTTCTCTCCTCGTCGGTGGCGCTCCGATGCCCGGTCACGAAAACCGGGCACAGTGGAGCGTCGCTGTTGTTTCGGTTACGTCCTGGGGACTCGCGTCCCTGGGATCACGCGTCGGCGGAAGCCTCGGCAGGGGCCTCGGCGTCTTCCACGACGTGGTCGACATCCACGTCGCCGGACTCCGCGGCGTTCTGCGACTTGCCGGGGTTGGCCTTCGCTTCCGCCTTGCGGGCTTCCTGCGCCTGGCGAGCCTCGGCCATCGCCTCGGTCTTCTTCTTGTGCGGACCGAGAACCATGATCATGTTCCGGCCGTCCTGCTTCGGGTTCGACTCCACGAAACCGAGGTCCTGGACGTCCTCCGCGAGACGCTGCAGCAGTCGGTAGCCCAGCTCGGGCCGGGACTGCTCGCGACCACGGAACATGATCGTGATCTTGACCTTGTCGCCCTGCTTGAGGAACCGGACGACGTGACCCTTCTTGGTGTCATAGTCGTGCGGGTCGATCTTCGGCCGGAGCTTCATCTCCTTGATGACCGTGTGCGCCTGGTTCTTGCGCGCCTCACGGGCCTTCATGGCCGACTCGTACTTGAACTTCCCGTAGTCCATGAGCTTGCACACGGGCGGACGGGCGTTCGCCGCGACCTCGACCAGGTCCAGGTCGTACTCCTGCGCAAGCTCCAGTGCCTTGGCCAGGGGGACGATGCCCACCTGCTCGCCACTGGGACCGACAAGTCGCACCTCGGGAACGCGAATCCGGTCGTTGATGCGGGGCTCGGCGCTGATGGATCCTCCTCGGTTAGCACCACACGGCGGTCTGGCGGACAGCCGCGTATGTCTCTTCTAGACAGACCTAACCGCGCCGAAGCACAAAAAATGCCCCGGACGATCACAGGCGGGGCTCCAAGCACTACCGGAGCACCGCCGCGGTGATGCCGCGGGGCGCGCATTCGGGCGACTCCATCGTCCGTACGGAACGATGGTGGCCGCCTGACCGGGGTGACCCGCCGTCCCGGGGGACGGTCAGGTGGGAGATCGGAGCCTCCACTTGTGGGCCGGGCACTGCTGTCCGGCCGGTCGTCACATAAGGTTAGCAGCTACCCGGGGGTGGTGCGAACCGCCGTACACCGGGCCCTATCGTTGGGGCATGAGTGACACCCCTGCTGAGTTCGCCGAGTCCGCCGCGGGCCCCGACTTCGACGAGATGACCCGCGACATCGCCGAGGTCCCCGCCGTCGAGGTGATCGTGACGGTCGCCGTCAACCTGATGAGCGCCGCCGCCGTGAAGCTCGGCCTCACTGAGGAGGGCGACAAGTACAAGGACCTCGACGAGGCCCGCAAGCTGATCCACGCCCTCGCCGGTCTGCTCGACGCGAGCGCGACCGAGATCTCCTCCTTCCACGCGGCGCCGCTGCGGGACGGCCTGAAGTCGCTCCAGCTGGCGTTCCGCGAGGCCTCCCTCGTCCGGGACGAGCCGGGCCAGGGGCCGGGCGAGAAGTACACCGGCCCGATCTACGGCTAGTCCGTTTCCGCGGCCGTCAGGTCCCGCGGCCCGTTCCGTTCCACATCCGGCCCGCTCCACGGCCGACTCATCCGCGTATGTACAAGGGCTCGCCCGGTGGTGTCGCCCCGGCCGGCAGCAGTGCCAGGTCGAGGCCGCGCACCAGGCGGGCCCTGAGCGTCTGGTCGGCGGCCAGCCGCTCGGCGACCGCGCGGGCGGCCTCGGCCGGGGCTGCGGACGCGTCCAGGACGAGGGCGAGGGTGCCGTCGGCCTGTCCGGGACCGAGGTGGGCACGGAGCACGCCCGGTTCGGCGGCCACCGCGGTCCGTACCGCGTCGCGCACCGCCGGATCGGCGAGCGGGTCGGCCGTCGTACGGCCCTCGGCGAGCGCGAGCAGCGCGGACCCTGTCAGCTCGTACGGCACCGGTCCGGCCAGATCGAGCACGAGTGTGTCGGCCTTCTCGTGCGCGGCGGCCTGGAGCGCCTGGTGCAGGGGTACGGCGACGGGGCGGGCCTCGGGGTCCCAGCGGGCCAGCGACTCGGTGGACGTGAAGGCGGGCAGCGCGGTGCGGTGGCCGGCCTTCAGCGTCGGTACGGCCATGTCGCTGGTCTTCTCGCGGCGCAGCCCCTTCTCGTCCTCCTCCACCTCGCCGAGCACGGCCACGACGGGGACGAGCAGCCGGGCGTCTTTGAGCGCCTCCAGGACGGGCCCCTCGGCGCCGTGGTCGTCGGCCCAGGCCGCCAGCGCCGCGCTCAGCCGAGGGTCGGCCGTGCCGTCGTCGTCGGAGAAGCCGGGGTCGGGAATGTTCTTGTTCGCCACGGTCACCGACCCTATCGGGGGGATGCTGCTGGGCTTGTGCGGGTCCGGAAACCTGCCGGTGACCGATTTCACGGGTTTCTCAGATTTCCCTGACACACATCTAACGTCCCGCCAACGGCACGCACAGCCGGCGCCTCCAGCATCGCGGACATGGAGTCCTCCAGAGCCGCGCGACGTCACCGCTCCCGCCCCTCCAGGCGGCGCCCGCCGCTGTACACCGCGCTCGCCTGCGTCGCGCTCGTCGGTGTCACGGCCGCGGGGGCGGTGTATGTGAAGGCGGGGGCGCAGCCCGGAACGGGCGTCGTATCGTCGACGGTGGCGCCGTCGGCCTCGTCGACGGCGCCGGGTCCGGCCGCGGCCTCGGCCTCGGCGGAGGGGCCGCAGGAGGGGGAGGCATCGGTGGAACCCGTGGCGGAGCCGACGGTGGATCACGACGCCCTGCTGACCGCCGCCATGAAGACGGTGAGCGTGGCGGACTCCGCCACGGTGTCGGTGGCGGTGCTGGACCTGGAGTCCGGGGCGAGCGCCACATACGGCGACGGGGCCTTCGACACGGCGAGCATCGTCAAGGTCGACATCCTCGCGACGCTGCTGCTGCAGGCGCAGGACGCGGGGACGCGTCTCACCGCGCGGGAGAAGTCGTACGCCACGGCGATGATCGAGGACAGCGACAACGACGCGGCGTCGGCGCTGTGGCGGGACATCGGCGGGGCGGACGGGCTGAACGCCGCGAACGAACGGTTCGGACTCACCGGCACGCAGGGCGGCGAGGGGCCGCTGTGGGGGCTCACACAGACCACGGCTGCCGACCAACTCACCTTGCTGCAGCAGGTGTTCGGGGCGGACTCGGAGCTGAGCGAGGCCTCGCGGAGGTATCTGCGGGGGCTCATGGGGCAGATAGCCGCCGATCAGCGCTGGGGGGTGTCGGTGGTGGCCGACGGTTCCGGGTGGGCGCTGAAGAACGGCTGGCTGCCGCGGGGCACCACCGGCCTGTGGGACATCAACAGCATCGGGCGGGTGACCGTGGACGGGCAGGGCTGTCTGGTGGCCGTGCTGTCGAAGGGCAACGCGACGAAAGCTCAGGGGATCTCGCTGGTCGAGGCGGCGGCGAGGGCGGCGGTGCCGGTGGTCACGGCCGCCGGGGCGTCCGGTTCGGCCTCGGCGTCGCCGGTTTCCTCGGCCTCGGCCGCCGCGGTGTCGTCGGCGCGGTGACCGGTCAGTGGCGGACCAGGCAGAAAGGATGCCCTGCCGGGTCCGCGTAGACGCGCCAACTCCGGTTGTCGGAGCCCGCGTCGAGCAGGGTCGCGCCCGCGGCCAGCACCTCCTCCTGCGCCCGGTCCAGGTCCGGGACGGCGAAGTCCAGGTGGAACTGCTGAGGCCGGGCGGGATCCGGCCACCGCGGGGCCTGGTGATCGGCCACCCGTTGGAAGGCGAGCACCGGACCCGAGGCCGCGTGCAGGGTGGCCCAGTCGTCGCCGACCGCCCACCGCTTGTCCGGCCGGTTGACGGTGCCGCCGAGCAACGTCCGGTAGAACTCGGCCAGTCGGGCGGGCTCGGGGCAGTCCAGCACCACGCACTGCAGGTCGGCGATCACGTCCAGCCGTCCTGGGACTCGTAGTCGTCCACGGGGCGCGGTTCCCGGCGGCGGCCGCGCCACAGGACCACCGCGCCGACCAGCAGCAGGACCCCGGCGCCGCCCGCGAGGGGAGCCGCCCAGCCGGCCGGGCCGTCGCCGTCGTCGGCGCTGTCCGGGCCGGAGCCGAAGTACGTGTCGCCGTACGCGGCCGACTTGAGGCCCTCCGGCTTGAGTCGGGCCGCCTCGGCGAGCGCGGCGGCCGGGTCCACGAAACCGAAGCCGCGGGAGTCGTCGCGGCCGCCGGCCGGGGCGTTGCGGGCCGTGTCCTCCAGGAGCTTCTTGATCTGGGCGGGGGTCAGATCGGGGTCGGCGGACCTGATCAGCGCGACCGCGCCGGAGACGAAGGCGGAGGCGGCGCTGGTGCCCCAGCCCTCGTAGTACTTGTGGTCGGGGTCGGCGATGACGACGTCGACGCCGGGGGCGCTGACGGTGGCGTACCAGCGTCGGGTGGAGAAGGAGGCGCGGGTGCCGAAGCGGTCGACGGCGGTCGCGGCGATCACGCCCGGGTAGGCAGCCGGGTAGGAGATGTGGTCGCCCTTCTCTCCGCCGTTGCCCGCCGAGGCGACGACGACGGAACCCTTCTTCAGCGCGTACTGGACGGCCTCGTCCTCGGTGGGTTCGGGGTGCGCGGAGGCGGAGTCGTCGCCGAGGGAGAGGTTGATGACGTCGGCGCCCTGGTCGGCGGCCCAGCGGATGCCTTCGGCGAGGGCGTTGCCGCGGATGCTGCGGGCTTTGGCGCGGGCCGGGTCCTTGTCCTCGAGGATCACCCGGACCGGGAGGATCTTCGCCTCGGGGGCGATGCCCATGACGCCGTCGGCGTTGTCGGTGCCGTGTCCGTGACCGGCGATGATCCCGGCCATCGCGGTGCCGTGGCGGGCCCAGGCCCGGTCGCCGTCCTTCGCGCCGAAGCCGATCATGTCCTTGCCGGTCAGGACGTTGCCGACGAGGTCGGGGTGGTCGGCCTCCACGCCGGTGTCCAGGACGGCGACGGTGACGCCGGCGCCCTTCGTGGTGCGCCAGGCCTGCTCGGTGTGCATGGCGCCGAGGGCCCACTGCTCGGCGCGGATGGTGTCGGCGTGCGCGGCGGTGGGCGGCACGAGGGCGACGGAGGCGGTGACGAGGACGCTCAGCAGGCCGGCCCGGCGGGTCCTGACGCTCACTCCGCCTGTCGGGTACACACGTCTCTTGCGGCTCATGCGGCTCATGAGGGCGGCTCCGTGGGTGAGCTGACGGTTTTGCGCAGGCCCCGTTCGACGCGGTCGGCGAGGCCTTGCGCCTCGTTGCCGAGGCCGGCCTGGGCGGGGGCGGTGGTGGCGCCCGAGGTCATGGCCTGCGCGGCGGGCTGCGGGTCGTCCACGCTGCGGCCGTCGGCCCAGCCGGAGACGGCGTACACGACGACGGGGGCGTCGGTGAGGACGGACATGGTCCAGGAGGCCCGCTGTTCGGCGCCGAAGCGGGCGGCGACGGTGCCCTGGGCGGCGTACGGGCGGGGCATGAGGTCGGTGCGGTCGGCGAGGTCCTGGTTCTTGAACGCCTTCGCGAGGGCGCTCATCGCGGTGGCGTCGCCGTCGGTGAAGAGGAGGCCGACGGTGGTGACGTAGCTCTGCGTGGCGTCGGTGTAGGTGGCGCGCAGCAGCCGCTGGCAGCCGACGGGGGCGAGGGCCTTGCTCAGCAGAGGGTCGAAGGCGTTGTCGCAGTCGGTGTCCGGCGCGACGGCGACGCGTGTCCAGGTGCGGTCGGAACCGCCGGGTCCGGCGCCCTTGCCCTCCAGGGTGGGTGGGAACAAGTGATCCACCGGAACGCTGTGCCACAGCCCGCCGGCCGCGGCGAAGCTGTCCCGCGACTCGCTCTGCCCGGAGTCCCCGATCAGCCAACTCCCCGTCACGGCACCGCCGATGAGTCCCAGACCGAGCACCATGCACGCCGCGGCGGCGGCGACCCGCGGCCGCACCCACATCGGGAGCGCCCGCGGGCGGGGCGGTTCGCGGTACCCCTCGGGCTCCGCGAACGACACGATGGGCCGTCCCGCGCCAGGGGTTCCACCGGGGTTCATGGGCGCGCTCCAGGAGAGCGCGGGATCCGGCGCCCGGCGGGGCGACTCGGTGACCTCGGGCGAGGACGTGCGCGCGTCACCGCCGAGGGTGGGTGCCGACGGGGGCTGCGGAGGGGTCCGGAAGCCGGTGGTCGGCGACGAGGAGTGCGTGCGGCTTCCGGAGCCGGTGGTCGGCGACGGGGAGCTCGGACCGTTCTCAGGGCCGACGGGCGCCGAGGACCGTTGGGGGCTGCTCGGGGGTCTGGGGGGCGCCGGTGGCGTGTATGGAGCGCTAGGGGGTGCGGGGGGCGCCGCGAACGGCATGTCCGAGCCGCTGTCGGTGCCGGGGGCGCCCGGCGTCTTCCGGGCCCGACGGGGCGGGAAGACGGGGCGGGCGGGCGTGGGCGGGGCGCTCGGGCGGGCGCCCGGCTGGGCGGCGGCCCCGGGGTCGCGATCCGGCACAGCTTCCGTGCGCGCGCCGGACCGAGCCCCGGGCACCGAAGAGCCGGGACGGCGATCGGCCACGGAATCGGGGCGGGCGCCGGGCCGCGGTGCCGACGAGGTCGAACCGGGGCGCGACTCGGGCCGCTGCGGCCCGCCGGAGGCGGCGGACCCGGGCGCCTGCGAGCCGGCCGGCCGACCTGCCCGTGCCCCCGCCCCTTGGGGACGCGGGTCCGAGTCCGGCCTCGGGCGCGGCTGTGCGGGGGCCGGGGGGACGGGGCTGAGGCGGAACGTCGTCTCCGACGCGGTCTCGGCGGGTGCCGAAGGACGGCGCGGTGGTACCGGGGGCCGATGGCTCGGGCGGGACGGTATGGGGTCCGACGCCGGGGCCCCGGACGTCGGTCGGGGCTGGTGTCCCGCGGAGGCCGGGCCTGAGCTCGGCCGGGGCGGCACGCGGTCGGTCGTCGGTGGTGTGTCGGGGAAGCGGGCCGAGGCCTTGGGCGGGGGCGGCGGACCGGCCCCGTCGGTCCCGAAGGCCGGTGTCCGCAGGTTCGGGATGCGGGGGCCGGTGTGCCGCGCGGAGAACGCGCGGTCGGTCTCGTCCACATCGGAGCCGCTGTCACGGCGAGCGGACACGCCTCCCCCGAAACCGGCGCCACCGCGACCGGCCGCCCCGGAACCAGGCCCCTGGTCACCCCCGCCGAACACACCCCGCACCGCATCCGCCGCAGGCGCGGAACCCGTCCCCGACGCGTCCGGCGTCGAGGGCCCGGCACCGACCGACCCGGAGTCGACCGCGGGCGCTCCCGCGCTCACCGGCGTCGAGCGCCCCCCGAACACGCCCCCGTTCCCCGGGAGCGAGGTGTCAGCGGAATCTTGAGCGGCGTCCCCGCCCGTCCCTGATCCCGTCCGTGAACCGGACTTCGACGGACCACTCTCCCCGGCCCCCGCCGTCGGCGGCTGGGTCGGGCGTGGGGGGATCGGGGCGCGCCGCGCTTCCGTGCTCATGCACCCCCCGTTTCCTCGCGCCCGTCCGTCTCCACGCACACGGGCCGTTGTCACCGTCGGCCGGGCCCCGCGTCGACTCGGCCGTCCCGGGCACCCATACCCGCATCGACGGACCGGCATCCCGGCGCGTACGTGCGGCCGGAGACGGAGCGGTCCTTGGTGCGTGCGCGTCACTCTACGGGTTGTCGGCGGGCGAACGGGAACCAGTCCGCGCCCCCCGCGGCATCTGCCCGGAACATCCCCCTACCCTGCGGTAAGCCTGTCTGGCAGGCTGCGTTCATGACTGCGCGCGCCGCCGACCGGACCCGTTTCGACCGGGCCACCGCCCATCTCGACGCCCCTCTCGCGATCGTGGACCTGGACGCCTTCGACGCCAACGCGGACGACCTCGTCCGCCGTGCCGACGGCAAGCCGGTCCGGGTCGCCAGCAAGTCCGTACGCTGCCGGGCCCTGCTGGACCGCGTGCTGGCGCGGGACGGCTTCGCGGGCCTCATGTCCTTCACCCTCGCCGAGTCCCTGTGGCTGGCCCGGAGTGGATTCGACGACGTGCTGCTCGCCTACCCGTCCGCCGACCGCGCCGGGTTCGCCGAACTGGCCTCGGATCCCAAGCTCGCCGCCGCCGTGACCGTGATGGTCGACGACCCCGCGCAGCTCGCGCTGATCGACGAGGCCCGCGGCGGCGGACGGGAAGTCGTCCGTGTCTGCCTGGAGTTGGACACCGCCCTCAAGCTCTTCGGCGGCCGGGTACGGGTCGGCGCCCGCCGCTCCCCGCTGCACTCCCCGGCCCAGGTCGCCGACATGGCCCGTGCCGTGGCCAGACGGCCGGGTTTCAAGGTCGTGGGGATCATGGCGTACGAGGGGCATGTCGCCGGTGTCGGGGACGCCGTCGCGGGACGGCCGCTGCGCTCGCGCGCGATACGGCTGATGCAGGCCACCGCGCGCCGGGAACTCGCCGAGCGGCGCGCGGCGGTGGTGCGCGCGGTGCGGGCCGTCGTGCCGGACCTGGAGTTCGTCAACGGCGGCGGCACGGGCAGTGTGCAGCACACCGCCGCGGAGGACGCGGTCACCGAGATCGCCGCCGGGTCGGGCCTGTACGTGCCGCGGCTGTTCGACAACTACACGTCGTTCAGCGGGCGCCCGGCCGCGCTCTTCGCCCAGCCCGTGGTCCGGCGTCCGGGGGTGGGGGTCGTGACCGTCCTCGGCGGCGGTTACCCCGCCTCGGGCGCGCCCGGACCCGACCGGCTGCCGGTGCCGTATCTGCCGGAGGGGCTGAAGTACGACCCCCAGGAGGGACCCGGCGAGGTGCAGACGCCGCTGCTCGGCTCCCCCGCCGACGACCTCCTGGTCGGCGACAAGGTGTGGTTCCGGCACGCCAAGGCCGGCGAGCTGTGCGAGCGCTTCGACACGCTGCACCTGATCGAGGGGGACACGGTGACGGCGACGGTGCCGACGTATCGCGGGGAAGGCCACACCTTCCTGTAGTTCGTCAGCTCGACGGACCGAGGCTGCTGCCCACGCCGCCGCCCGTGCTCGCGTCGCCGATCGACCGGATCCCCTTGGTGATCCGGTCCATGTCGGCGAGCGGGGGTCCGTCCGGGCCCGCGTCGAAGACGAACCGTACGAGGACGGGCGACTCGCTGCCGACGCTGGAGGGGAAGACCAGCGACTGCACATAGCCGCCGGGGCCCTCGGCCGTCCGCACCCGCCAGCGCACGAAGTACCCGGCGCGGCCCGCCACCGCGACCTGCCCGGCCCCGGCCTGCTGGTGCGAGGTGATGCCGCCGTAGGGGCGGCGGTCCAGGGAGTCGCGGTCATAGGCGGTGTCGGCCGCCTTCGAGATGTCCGCCAGGGCGAGGGCCTTCGGGGAGCGCACGTCGTTCTCGGTGACCGTGCGCGTCAGGACCAGGCCGTGCCGGCACAGGCCGACACCGGCCGGGCAGTCGTACGTCCCGTCGTCCCGCATCATGACGACGTCGTCCTCAACAACGTTCTCCGGCCTGGTCCAGCCGTCGCGCAACGGCAGGGTGATGCCGTTGAGCTGGTCCACCACCACGGCCGGGTCGTCGGCGGACGGCGTGGAGGAGGCCGGTGGGGGGTTTTCGCCGGCCGGTGTCGAGGTGGGGGCCAGCGGCGTCGGCGCGGTGTTCACGTCGGTGCCGGCCCCGCCGTTCTCGCGGAGCACGAACGCGCCGGTGACGATCGCGGCGACGAGGACGACCCCGGCGGTGCCCAGGGCGAGGGCCTTGGCCCGGCCGGAGGGCCCGTCGGCCGCCCGCGGCCGCTCCGGGGTCTGCGGGGAGCGCCGGTGGTCGGTCCAGGTGGCCCCGTCCCACCAGCGCTCCAGATGCGGGGCCGAGGGGTCGGGGTACCAGCCGGGCGGAGGCGTCATGCTCATTCCGGAACTGTAGGGCGCCGCCTACAGCGGTGTGACGTACGCCCCCGAGATCCCGCCGTCCACCAGGAAGTCGGTGGCGTTCACGAAGGAGGAGTCGTCGCTGGCCAGGAAGGCGACGGCGGCGGCGATCTCCTCGGCCTCGGCGAACCGGCCGACGGGAATGTGGACCAGGCGTCGGGCGGCCCGCTCCGGGTCCTTGGCGAACAGTTCCTGGAGCAGGGGGGTGTTGACCGGGCCCGGGCAGAGCGCGTTGACCCGGACGCCCTCCCGCGCGAACTGCACGCCCAGTTCACGGGACATGGCCAGGACGCCGCCCTTGGACGCGGTGTACGAGATCTGCGAGGTCGCCGCGCCCATCCGGGCCACGAAGGACGCGGTGTTGATGATGGAGCCCTTGCCCTGGCGCCGCATGTAGGGGATCGCGGCCTTGCAGCACAGGTAGACGGAGGTCAGGTTGACCTCCTGGACGCGCTTCCAGGCCTCCAGGCCGGTCTCCAGGATGGAGTCGTCGTCGGGCGGGGAGATACCGGCGTTGTTGAAGGCGATGTCGACACTGCCGTAG
Source organism: Streptomyces sp. NPDC006332 (assembly GCF_040612855.1). Lineage (NCBI taxonomy): Bacteria > Bacillati > Actinomycetota > Actinomycetes > Kitasatosporales > Streptomycetaceae > Streptomyces > Streptomyces sp. NPDC006332. The sequence continues at coordinate 78,732 of NZ_JBEXRA010000028.1, read as the reverse complement.
GTGTCGTATGCCGTCTTGAAGAGGGCCTCGACCTGTTCGGGGTCGGTGACGTCGACCTTCACGAAGATCCCGCCGACCTCGTCGGCGGCCGCCTTGCCACGGACCTCGTCGACGTCGCCACAGACGACGTGGGCGCCCTCGGAGGCGAGCCGGCGCGCGGCGGCGAGGCCGATGCCGCTGCCGGCTCCGGTGATGACGGCGGTGCGGCCGACCAGGCGGCGGCAGACGGCCGGCTCGGACTGGTCGGTCGTGGATGACGCGGGCGTGGATGACTCGGTCATGGGTGGTTCAGGCCTCCGTGCTGATGAAGACGTTCTTGGTCTCGGTGAAGGCGGTCAGGGCGTCCGGGCCCAGTTCACGGCCGATGCCGGACTGCTTGAAGCCGCCGAAGGGCGTCCAGTAGCGGACGCTGGAGTGGGAGTTGACGGACAGGTTGCCCGCCCTGACCGCCTGGGAGACGCGCAGGGCGCGGCCGACGTCCCGGGTCCACAGGGAGCCGGAGAGGCCGTAGTCGGTGGCGTTGGCGAGGGCCACGGCCTCCGCCTCGTCCTCGAAGGGCAGGACCACCGCGACCGGGCCGAAGACCTCCTCGACGGCCACCCGGGCGTGCGGGTCGACGCCGGTCAGGAGGGTGGGCGGGAACCAGAAGCCGGGGCCTTCGGGGGCCTTGCCGCGAAGACCGGGGGCGTCCGGGTCGACGTAGGAACTCACGCGGTCCCGTTGGGCCTTGGAGATCAGGGGGCCCATCTGGGTCTGCTCGTCGGCCGGGTCGCCGACGCGGACCGACTCGATCCCGGGAGCGAGGAGGTCCAGGAAACGGTCGTAGGCGGAACGCTGGACGAGGATGCGGGTGCGGGCGCAGCAGTCCTGGCCGCAGTTGTCGAGGAAGGCCATGGGTGCGGCTGCCGCCGCCGCTTCGAGGTCGGCGTCGGAGAAGACGATGTTGGGGCTCTTGCCGCCGAGTTCGAGGGTGACCGGCTTGAGCAGCGCGGCCCCTTTCGACGCCACCTGCCGGCCCACCGCTGTCGACCCGGTGAAGACGATCTTCGCCACGCCGGGGTGTTCGACGAGCGCGTTGCCGGTGACGGCGCCGTGGCCGGGCAATACCTGGAAGAGGCCCTCCGGGAGGCCCGACTCCAGGGCGAGTTCGGCGAGCCGCAGGGCGGTCAGGGGGGTCGTCTCGGCGGGCTTGAGGATCACCGCGTTGCCCGCCGCGAGCGCCGGCGCCGTGCCCCAGGCCGCGATCGGCATCGGGAAGTTCCAGGGCGCGATGACGCCGACCACGCCCAGCGGTTCGAGGAGGGTGACGTCCAGACCGCCGGGCACCGGGATCTGGCGCCCGGTCAGGCGCTCCACTCCCCCGGCCGCGTAGTCGAGCAGGTCGCGGACGTTGCCCGCCTCCCAGCGGGCGTTGCCGACGGTGTGTCCGGCCTCCCGGACCTCCACCTGGGCGAGTTCCTCCAGGTGTTCGTCCACAGCGACGGCGAACCGGCGCAGCAGCCGGGCCCGGTCGCCGGGCGCGAGGGCGGCCCAGCCGGCCTGTGCCCTGGTGGCGCGTACGACGGCCGTGTCCACGTCGGCGGCGGTGGCGGCCGGGACGGTCGCGACCACCTCCTCGGTGGCCGGGTTGAGGACCTGCAGCTCAAGCTCGTGCGACACGGAAGAACCTCACATGCGTTCGAAGGAGCGGCGCAGCTCCCAGTCGGTCACCGCGGCGTCGAAGGCGTCCAGTTCGACGCGTGCCATGTTGCGGTAGTGGGCGACGACCTCGTCGCCGAAGGCGGCCTTGGCGATCGGGCTGTGCTCCCAGAGTTCGGCGGCCTCGCGGAGCGTGCTGGGGACGTGCGCGTAGCCGCCCGCGTAGGCGTTGCCGGTGCAGACCTCGGGCAGCTCCAGCTTCTGCTCGATGCCGTACAGTCCCGCCGCCACCAGCCCGGCCACCGCGAGGTGCGGGTTGACGTCGCCTCCGGGCAGCCGGTTCTCGAAGCGCAGGGAACGGCCGTGGCCCACGACCCGCAGGGCGCAGGTGCGGTTGTCGTACCCCCAGGCGACCGCGGTCGGGGCGAAGGAGCCCGGCTGGAACCTCTTGTACGAGTTGATGTTGGGCGCGTAGAGGAGCGAGAAGTCCCGCAGCGCGGCCAGCTGACCGGCGAGGAAGTACCGCATCACCTCCGACATGCCGCCCTCGTCCTGGTCGGAGCCGACCATGGCGTTGGCGCCGGCCGCGTCCGTGAGCGAGAGGTGGATGTGACAGGAGTTGCCCTCGCGCTCGTTGTACTTGGCCATGAAGGTGAGGGAGACGCCCTCCTGGGCGGCGATCTCCTTGGCGCCGGTCTTGTAAATGGCGTGCTGGTCGCAGGTGACCAGGGCCTCGTCGTAGCGGAAGGCGATCTCGTGCTGGCCGGGATTGCACTCGCCCTTGGCGGACTCGACGGTGAGGCCGGCGGCGGCCATCTCGTTGCGGATGCGGCGCAGCAGGGGTTCGACACGGCCGGTCCCCAGCACCGAGTAGTCGATGTTGTACTGGTTGGCCGGCGTCAGCCCTCGGTAATTCGCGTCCCAGGCCTGCTCGTAGCTGTCCTTGAAGACGATGAACTCCAGCTCGGTGCCGACCTGCGCGGTGAGGCCGTGCTCGGCGAGACGTTCCAGCTGGCGGCGCAGGATCTGGCGGGGGGCGGCGACGACCGGGGAGCCGCCGTTCCAGGCGAGGTCGGCGATGAGCATCGCCGTACCGGCGTTCCAGGGCACGCGGCGGAGCGTGGACAGGTCGGGGTGCATCGCGAAGTCGCCGTAGCCCTTGTCCCAGGAGGACATGGCGTACCCGTCGACGGTGTTCATCTCGGTGTCGACGGCGAGGAGGTAGTTGCAGCCCTCGGTGCCGTGGTGGAGGACCTCGTCGAGGAAGAAACGGGCGGCGAACCGCTTGCCCTGGAGCCGCCCTTGCATGTCGGGGAAGGCCAGGACGACAGTGTCGATCTCACCGCCGGCGACGAGGGCGTGCAGCTCCTCGACGCCGAGCGGGGGTGTGCGGTCTGCCACGGAAATGCCTCCTTCGGCTTCTACGGTCAGCCGGAAGCCATAAGGTATTGCGGAGAACCATTGCTTGGGAAGGGGGCGCGGCCATATGTCGCTGGACGCTGACGGCGGCCCGGGCGACCGGCTGACGCCGGTGCTGCGACCGGTGCGGGCCGGCAACGGCTTCGAGGAGGCGCTGGAGCAGATCCTCCAGGTCGTCCGGCTGGGCCTGGTGCCGGGCGGTGAGCGGCTGCCGGCCGAGCGGGAGCTGGCGGAGCGGCTCGGGATCAGCCGGGTGACGCTGCGCGAGGTCCTGAAGGTGCTCCAGGACCAGGGGCTGGTCGAGCCACGGCGCGGGCGGTACGGCGGAACGTTCGTCCTGCCGCGCACCGATGCCGGCGGCGAGGACGAGCTGCGGCGGCGGGTCGCCGAGGTCGACATCGAGGACGTGCTGCGCTTCCGTGAGGTGCTGGAGGTGGGAGCGGCGGAGCTGTGCGCCACGCACGGCCTGTCGGAGGAGCAGGCGGACCGACTTCGGGGCGCCCTGGCGGCGACGCGGGACGCGCCGCTGTCCGAGTACCGCCGCCTGGACACCCTGCTCCACCTCACCCTGGCCGAGCTGTCCGGCTCACCCACGCTGACCGCGCGGTACGCGGCGGTACGGGCCTCGGTGAACGACCTCCTCGACTGCATCCCGCTGCTGGTGCGCAACCTGGAGCACTCCCAGCGTCAGCACACCGCGCTGGTCGAGGCGGTACTCGACCAGGACGCCGACGGGGCCCGGGAGATGATGCGGGAGCACTGCGCGGGGACGGCGGCGCTGCTGCGGGGGTTCCTGACGTGACGGGCGTGACGGGCGTGACGGGGCAGGGGCTGTTGCGGAGGGCGCCGGGATGAAAAGGTTTGAGCGCAGTCCATTGAAGCGTCGGAGGGGTACATGTCGGGCAGACCGCTGATCGGTGTCAGCACGTATCTGGAGGCCGCGGCAGCCTGGGGCCAGTGGGAGCTGGAGGCCGCGCTGCTGCCCGCCGGGTATCCGCGGCTCGTGCAGCGGGCCGGTGGACTCGCGACGATGCTCCCGCCGGACGCGCCGGAGCACGCCGCCGCGACCGTCGCCCGCCTCGACGGCCTGGTGATCGCCGGCGGCCCGGACGTGGAGCCGTACCGCTACGGCGCCGAACGCGACCCGCGCACCGGCCCGCCCGCTGCCGCGCGGGACGCCTGGGAGCTCGCCCTGATCGACGCGGCCCTCGCCGCCGGTCTTCCGCTGCTGGGGGTCTGCCGGGGCATGCAGCTGCTGAACGTCGCCCTGGGCGGCACGCTCGTCCAGCACATCGACGGGCACGCGGAGGTGCCCGGGGTCTTCGGACGGCACCCGGTGAAACCGGTGCCGGGCACGTTGTTGGCCGAGGTGGTCCCCGAGGAGTCGTCGGTGCCGACCTTCCACCACCAGGCCGTGGACCGTCTCGGCAGGGATCTGGTCCCCTCCGCCTACGCGGCCGACGGGACGGTGGAGGCGGTCGAGCTGCCCGGCCCGACCTGGGTGATGGGCGTGCAGTGGCATCCGGAGATGGCCGACGATCTGCGGGTGATGCGGGCGCTGGTCGAGGCCGCCACACCCCACTGAACCCTCAGGGCCGCCACGCCCGCTGAACCGTCAGCCCGCCACACCCCGCTGAGCCGTCGGACAGGGCCCTACGACCATGTGAGCCGGCGCCTGAGCCAGGTCAGGGCGGCGTCGCCCTGGGCCCGTTGGAAGGCGCGGAGGGCCGGGATGCCCGGGGGCGGGGGCAGCAGGGAGTGCCGCAGGAAGAAACCGGCCAGGCCGGCGAGGGCGGCGGTGACGGCGTCCGGGTCGGCCTGGCGGCCCAGGGGATGGCGGGTGAACATGTCCTCCGGTTCCGGGCCGCCCTGGGCGCGGACGCAGGGCAGCATGACGAGCAGGTCGAACCACGGGGCGGCGCGCAGGGCGTGCGGCCAGTCGACGAAGACGACACGGTCGTCGGTGAGCAGGATGTTGTCGGCACGCAGGTCGGCGTGGGCGAGGGTGTCGCCGGTGACGGCCTGGCGCCAGGGCGCCGACAGGTCGGCGAGGCGGGGCAGGTGCGTGGTGGTCCAGGCGCCGAGACGGGCGGGTGGCAGCCCGGTGGCCTCCTGCTCGTCGAGGAGGTGGCGCCAGCCGTCGAAGGTGTGGCCGAGAGCGGTGGCGGCGGGCGGGACGTCGAGCGGGGACGGGGTGAGGGCGCCGGCGAGTTGCCCCACAGCGTCCAGGACTCGGCGCAACTCGGGCTCCCGCCACGGGACATGAGGCTGGCGGCCGGTCACGTCCTGGTAGACGAGGGCGACCCAGGTGCCGTCGTCGTGGGTGCCGAGGAGACGGGGGGCGGGGACGGCCGGCGGCAGGGCGGCGGCGTTGCGGGCCTCGGTGCGGTGCAGCCGCGGGCTGTGCGGGTTGGTGTCCGTGCTGACCGCCTTGACGAAGGCGCGGCGTCCGTCGGCGGCGCGGACGCGGGCGGCGACACCGGGAGAGAATCCGCCGGGCTGGGTGACGGCGTGGACGACGGGGGCGCCGAGTACACCCGCGACGGCGTCGCGTACCGGTTGCGGGAGGTGTTCCCAGGGGGTACGGACGCCGGTGGCGGGCGGGGCGGAGGGCGGCATGCCTGTCATGGTGCGGGGCGTCTGCGGCAGCGCGCCAAGCATTTTCGCCCCAGGCCTGGACGGGCCCGCTGAGCTACCCCCGTTGGACGGGTCCGCTGAGCTACCCCCGTTGGACGGGTCCGCTGAGCTACCCCCGTTGGACGGGTCCGCTGAGCTACCCCCGCGTCAGCGACAGCAAGTCCCTCGCCGGCCCCACCGGGCGGTGCCCCGTCGGCCATACCGCGCGCAGGTCTCGGGCCAGGGCGACGCCCTCCACCGGGACCTTCACCAGGCGGCGCATGGCGAGCTCCTCCCCGACCGCCAGTTCGCTCAGGACCGCCGGTCCCGCGCCGCTGACCGCCGCCGCCTTGACCGCCGTGGTGGACGACAGTTCGATCAGTGGCCGTGCCAGGCCGCCCAGCGCCGAGTCCAGGACCTGCCGGGTCCCCGATCCCTTCTCCCGCAGGATCAACGGCGTCACCGCGAGCTCCGAGGCCTCCAGGGGACGGCGACGGCGGGCCCAGGGGTGATCCGGTGCCGTCACCACGATCAGGTGGTCGTGCGCGATGACCACGGAGTCCAGGCCGGTCGGCACCGTGAGCCCCTCCACGAAGCCCAGGTCCGCCTCGTCGGCCAGCAACCGCTCCGCCACCACCGTCGAGTTGCCCGCGAGCAGCGACACCGCGGTGTCCGGCCGCTGGGCGCGCAGCGCGAGGAGCCAGCCCGGGAGCAGGTACTCGGCGATCGTCATGCTCGCCGCCACCCGCAGCCGGGAGTCACGACGGTGCCGCAGCGCCTGCGCGCCCGCGTCGAAGGCCTCCGCCGCCGCCACGATCCGCCGCGCCCAGTCCGTCACCAGCGCGCCGGCGTCGGTCAGCCGGGAGCCGCGCGGCGAACGGTCCACCAGCGCCACCCCCAGCTGGCGTTCCATGGAACGGATCCGGCTGCTGGCGGCCGGTTGGGTGATCCCCAGCTCCCGCGCCGCCGCGCCCAGGCTGCCGAGCCGCGCCACCGCCAGCAACAGCTCCAGCGCCCCCAGATCGGGCACCCGGTGCGCGAGCGAGCCGCCACCCGCCACCGATCCCGCGTGTGCCTGGCCCTGCTGCCCCTCCGCGCCGCTCATAAGGACAGCTTATGCCTTGACCTGGCGAAACTGCCGGGTCGCGGGCCGCCCCGACCGCCGCCCTCCCCGTACGTCGTCCAGGCAGCCGCCCGGCCCACCACCTCCGTGCCCACCCCGTCCGCTACCGCCGTGCACACCGCGCGCGGCCCGGTCAGCGGCGAGCTGCTCGCAGCGCCTCGCCCAGCACCCGTGGCGCCTCGGCCAGCGACGGCCCGTACCACGTCAGGTGCCGTCCGCTGACCAGCGCGCAGGGCACGCCCGGGAAGGCCTCGGGACCGTCGTCGGCCGTGAAGCGGTAGGGCTCGTCCGGGAGGACGACCACGTCCGGGGCGGCGTCCCGCAGGTCTTCGACCGGGATCCTCGGATAGCGCTCGGCGTGGGTGGCGTACAGGTGGTCGACGCCCAGGCGGGCCAGCACGTCGCCGGCGAAGGTGTCCCGGCCCAGCACCATCCACGGTCGGCGCCAGATCGGCACGACCGCCGTCGTACGGGATTCCAGGGCTCGCGGCGCCGACCAGGCCTCCTCCGCCTCCGCCAGCCAGCGGGGCCGGTGCCGCGCCCCGCACGCCTCCAGCACCCGTGCCAACTCGCTCAGGGCCTGCGGTACCCCGCGCACCTCCGTCACCAACACCTCGACGCCGGCCGAGCGCAGCGCCGCCAGGTCGGGGGCCCGGTTCTCCTCCTCGTTGGCGATCACCAGATCGGGGGCCAGAGAGACGATCCGTTCGAGGTCGGGATTCTTGGTGCCGCGGACGCGGGCGACGTCGAGGTCCGCCGGATGCGCGCACCAGTCCGTGGCGCCGACGAGCGCGCCCGGGACGGTGACGGCGACGGCCTCCGTGAGCGAGGGGACGAGCGAGACGACCCGCACTACCGCCGCCGGTCCCGGACCGCCTCGATGTGCTCGGCGACCGCGACGACGATCACGCGGGTGTCGGCCACCGTCGCCCGCCAGCGGTGGCGCACGCCGCCGGTGAGGTACAGGGTGTCGCCGCGACCCAGCCGGTACGCACGTCCCTCCGCCTCGATCTCCACGGCGCCGTCGGCGACGTACATCAACTGGTCGTTGCGGTACTGGAACTCACGGCCCGCCTCGTGGTCGCCGGTGAACTCCGAGGCGTGCATCTGATGGTGGCCGCGCACCAGGGACCGCATCTGGGGCACGAGCAGCGGCTGCTCGCCGTCCTCCGCGCGGACCACATCGACGCTGCACGCCGGGTCGGCGGCGGCCAGGAGTTCCACAGCGGTGGTGCGCAGCGCGTCGGCGACCTTCTCGAGCGAGCTCTGGCTGGGGCGCGCGCGTTCGTTCTCGATCTGGCTCAGGAAGGGGACCGACAGACCGCTGCGTTCGGCCACGACGGCGAGGGTGAGCTCCAGCGCCCGGCGTCGGCGGCGCACGGCCGCGCCCACCCGCAGAGGCTGTTCTTTGTGGTCGCCCATCGCTCCGGCTCCCTCCTCGTCCCGTCGGGCCACTTGTTCTTCCCGCGCCCCGGCTTGTTCTTCTTCTGCCCCGGCCGGCGCAGATCGCTCCTGCTGACCTCTCTGCACCCTACGCATGTTCGGCGGACCGTTTCACGCGGCCGTCACATCTGCCTCCCGCCGTCCGCGGCCGGACTCACGGTTCGCGCCAGCGGATCGGCCCCGGATCAGCCGGACGAACACCGGGATCGCCGTCCTCCAGTGGGGTGGGCGGGCGCAGCTCCACCGCCTGTTCACACCGTACGTCGAAGCTCGGGCAGGGGCGTAGCTCTCTGTGGTTGGCCGGAACCTTTCCGTGGGACCCGGACAGGACCGTGGGACCTGGACATGACCCGAGGGGTGGGCCCCGCCACACGCTGTCAGGACGCGTGGGGAGGCCCACCCCTCGGGCGACTGCGGTACGGCCGTTACTGCGGGGTCATCCGGTCGACCATCTCCGGATGCTCCTTCAGCCAGTCGGCGACCGCCTCCTGCTCCTGGCCCTGTCCGCGCTGGGTGATCTCGGCCTCCAGGCTGCCGAGCTCGTCCTCGCTCATCCTGAAGTTCTTGATCCACTTGGTGAGCTGCGGGTACTGCCCGGGGAACTTCTCGTTGGCGATCGTGCGGATGGTGTTGCCCTCGCCGAAGAGCTTCTTGTCGTCCTTCAGCTTGGTGAGGTCGTACTGGCTGTACGCCCAGTGCGGCGACCACAGGACGACCGCGACGGGCTCCTTCTTGGCGTAGGCGCGCTTGAGCTCGGCGAGCATCGCGGGCGTGGAGCCGTCGACGACGTCGTACTCCTTGTCCAGGCCGTAGCCGGGCAGGACCTTCGTCTTCAGCAGGTTCATCTCGCCGGTGCCCGGCTCGATGCCGATGATCTTCCCGTCGAAGAGGTCGGCCTTGCCCTTGAGGTCCTCGTAGGACTTCACGCCCTTGACGTACGAGGGGACCGCGACCTCCAGCGAGGTCGGCTGGTACCAGGTGCCCAGGTCGGCGAGTCTGTCCTTGCTCTTGTCCCAGTAGTTCTTCTGCGCGTACGGCAGCCAGGCGTCGAAGTTGAGGTCGAGGTCACCGGCGGCGAGGCCGGTGTAGACCGGGCCGACGTCCATCTGCTTCAGGTTGAGCTTGTAGCCGCGCCGCTCCAGGACGTTCTTCCAGAGGTAGGTGACGGCGATGTCCTCGTCCCACGGGAACCAGGCCACGTTCAGCGGACGCTTGGCCTCCGCGGGAGTCGAGCCGGAGCCGCCGGTAACCGGGGCCAGCTTGTCGACGACGCCCGGGTTCTGCTTCAGCCAGGCACGGACGGCGTCCTGCTGCTTGCCCTCGCCCGCCTTGTTGATCTCGGACTCGAGGCTGGTGAGCTGCTTCTCGTCCATCTTGAAGTTCTTCAGCCACGTGCCGGCCACGGGGTTGTCGGCCGCGAAACCCTTGCGGGCGACGGTGTGCACCGCGTCGCCCTTGCCCCAGGCGCCCTTGGGGTCCTTCAGCTTCTTCAGGTCGTAGTCGCTGTACGCCCAGTGCGGCGACCACAGCGTGACGACGATCGGTTCCTTCTTGCTGTACGCCCGCTTGAGCTCGGCCAGCATCGCCGGCGTGGAGCTGTCGACGACCTTGTACTCCTTGTCGAGGCCGTACGCCTTGAGGACCTTGCTCTTCAGCAGGGACATCATGCCGGCGCTGGACTCGATGCCGGTGATCTTCCCGCCGAAGGTGGCTCCCTTGCCCTTGAGGTCCGCCAGGGAGTTGATGTCCTTCATGTACGAGGGCACGGTCAGCTCCAGGGAGGTCTGGCCGTACCAGGCTCCGAGGTCGTCGAGCTTGCTGCCGTACTTCTTCCAGTACTGCTCATGGGTGGTCGGCAGCCAGGCGTCGGTCTGGAAGTCGACACTGCCCTGGGCCAGGGAGGTGTAGAGCGGACCGGCGTCGAGCTGCTTGGCCTCCACCTCGAAGCCGCGCTGCTCCAGGATCTCCTTCCACAGGAAGGTGGAGGCGACGCCCTCGTCCCAGGGGATGTAGCCGATGGTGACCTTCTTGCCCTTGCCGACGTCCTTGCCGTCGGCGACGGCGGACCCGCCTCCGTCGCCGCCGAAGACGCCCATACCGCCCGCCACCAGGGCGAGGACCACGACACCGATCACCGCGAACTGCGGGCGGGGCCGGTACGACCAGATCTTCAGGCCCTGCGCGGCACGCGCCTTGGCGGCGGCACGGCGGCCCAGCGGGGAGACCTGGGTGCCCAGGGCGCTGGTCATGCGGTCGAGGTAGATCGCGAGGATCACGATCGCGACACCGGCTTCGGAGCCGAGGCCGACGTTGAGCTGGCCGATGGCCTGGTTGACGTCGCCGCCGAGGCCGCCGGTGCCGACCATGCCGGCGATCGCGGCCATGGACAGGCCGAGCATGATGACCTGGTTGACGCCCGCCATGACGGTGGGCAGCGCCAGCGGCAGCTGGACCCGCAGCAGGACGTCACGGGGCGTGGTGCCGAACGCGTCGGCCGCCTCGACCAGTTCCTTGTCGACCTGGCGGATGCCGAGCTCGGTCATGCGCACGCCCGGGGCGAGGGCGAAGATCAGGGTGGCGACGATGCCCGCGGGGGCGCCGGTGCCGAAGAACAGGATCGCCGGGATGAGGTAGATCATCGCGGGCAGCGTCTGCATGAAGTCCAGGACCGGCCGGACCAGTCCGCTGACCCGGTCGGAGCGCGCCGCCCAGATGCCCACCGGCACGGATATCACCAGCGCGATGATCGTGGCGACGAGGACCAGCGAGAGGGTCACCATCGCGTCGTCCCACAGTTCGAGGGAGTCGATGAAGGCGAATCCCGCGAAGGTGAGGACACCGGCGAGGGTGCCGCGCAGCCAGAACGCGAGCACCGCGAAGATGCCCGCGAGCAGCAGGGGTTCGGGTGCCTGGAGGACGGCGTTGATGCCGTCGTAGGTGCCGGTGAAGACGGTCTTGAAGAAGTCGAAGAGCCAGGACATGTGGCCGAGCAGCCAGTTGACCGCGTCGTTGACCCAGTCGCCGAGCGGGATCCTAGGCAAGGGTCACCACCTTCTTGCCGTCAGGGTTGTCGCACGTGACGGGTTCGCCGGTCTCGTCGCCGAGGAAACGGACCAGCCGCTCTTTCGGCACGACACCGATGACCTGGTTGTCCTTGTCCACCACTGAGACGCGGTGCGGCAGGCGGGCGCTGATCGCGCAGAGCTCGGCGAACGAGGTGTCGGCCGTGGCGGTCTCACAACTGCAGCCGGGGCTGCCGCCCGAGACGGAGGTGTCCATGACGGAGGAGGCGGTGAGCACGCGGGAGCGGTCGACGTCCTTGGTGAAGGAGGCGACGTAGTCGTCGGCGGGCCGGACCAGGATGTCCTCCGCCGTGCCGATCTGGACGATACGGCCGTCACGCATGACGGCGATCCGGTCGCCGAGCCGCATGGCCTCGTTGAGGTCATGGGTGATGAAGACGATCGTCTTCCTCAGGGACTTCTGGAGCTGGAGGAGCTGGTCCTGCATGTCACGGCGGATCAGCGGGTCCAGCGCGCTGAAGGACTCGTCCATGAGCAGCAGGTCGGCGTCGGTGGCGAGGGCGCGGGCCAGGCCCACGCGCTGCTGCATGCCGCCGGACAGCTCGTCGGGCCAGGACTTCTCCCAGCCTGCCAGTCCGCACAGGGCGAGCGCCTCGGCGGCCCGCTCCTCGCGCTCGCGCCGGGCAACGCCCTGGACGGCCAGACCGTAGGCGGCGTTCTCCAGGACGCTGCGGTGCGGGAACAGCGCGAAGTGCTGGAAGACCATGCTGATCTTGTGCGCGCGGACCTCACGCAGAGCACGGTCGCTCAGGGTGGTCAGGTCCTGGTCGTCGAAACGGACGTGGCCCGCGGTCGGCTCGAGGAGCCCGTTGAGCATCCGCAGCAGGGTGGACTTGCCGGAGCCGGACAGACCCATCACGACGAAGATCTCGCCGGGTTCCACGGTGAAGGAGGCGTCGATCACGGCGGCGGTGGCGCCGTCGGAACGCAGTTCCTCCCGGTCGGCTCCGTTCCGGAGCCGCTCGACAGCGTTGTCCGGTCGTCTTCCGAACACCTTGTAAAGTTCTGCGGCCTCAAGTCTGGATGACACGCGTACCTCTCGTCTCAGCGGGCAGAAGCGGAGACGAAGGGCCGCGATCAGTTGAAAGGGCAACCGGCTTCTCTCCGAGTCGGCGCCTGCCCAGACGTCTTTCAGCCAAACGCGGTCGTGTTCCAGTTCACAGGACGTTTACGTCCGCGCGCGCACATGCCGGGTGCGTCTGGTGGCTGCCGGGCGGTTGCCGGTGGTTGTCAGTGGTGTACGGCAAGATGCGTGGCGTGACCGGACAACTGATGCTCCTCGACACCGCCTCGCTCTACTTCCGCGCCTACTTCGGCGTCCCGGAGTCCGTGAAAGCTCCCGACGGCACACCGGTGAACGCCGTGCGCGGACTCCTCGAGTTCATCGACCGTCTGGTCAAGGACCACCGCCCCGACCATCTGGTGGCGTGCATGGACGCCGACTGGCGGCCGCAGTGGCGGGTCGACCTCATCCCCTCCTACAAGGCGCACCGTGTCGCCGAGGAGCGCGAGGTGGGTCCGGACGAGGAAGAGGTGCCGGACACCCTCTCGCCGCAGGTGCCGGTCATCGAGGCCGTCCTCGACGCGCTCGGCATCGCGCGCGTGGGCGTCCCCCGGTACGAGGCCGACGACGTGATCGGCACGTTCACGGCGCGCGCGACGGGCCCGGTCGACATCGTCACCGGCGACCGCGACCTGTACCAGCTGGTGGACGACGCCCGCGGCGTGCGCGTGCTGTACCCGCTCAAGGGCGTGGGCACGCTGCAGGTGACGGACGAGGCGTGGCTGCGCGAGAAGTACGGCGTCGACGGCAGGGGCTACGCGGATCTGGCGCTGCTGCGCGGCGACCCGAGCGACGGTCTGCCGGGCGTGCCCGGCATCGGCGAGAAGACGGCCGCCAAACTGCTCGCCGAGTTCGGTGACGTGGCCCGGATCATGGCCGCGGTCGACGACCCGAAGGCGAAGCTGACGCCGTCGCAGCGTCGGCGCCTGGATGAGTCACGGGCGTATGTGGCGGTGGCCCCGACGGTCATCCGGGTCGCGGACGACGTCCCGCTGCCGGAGGCCGACACGGCGCTGCCGCGCACCCCGCGCGATCCGGTCGCGCTGGAGGAGCTGGCGGCACGCTGGGGGCTGGGGGGATCATTGCAGCGACTGCTCGCCACTCTCGCGGCGTGAAAAGTGATCTCGTTTCCCCTGGGCGGGTCTCCCCCGAAGGCGGGCAAACTTCCGCTAAAGAGACCGAGGCCTCCCGCATGGGGCGCTTCCACCGGGGGAGATGTTAAGTTAGGTTAGCCTAACTAGGATCAGGGAGGCCGCCATGGCAGAACGACCGGGACGCAAGCCGCGCACACCGCACACCGCGCAGGTCATCCGCACCGAACGGCTGACTCCCCACATGCAGCGCGTGGTGCTCGGCGGCGAGGGCCTGGCCGAGTTCTCCCCGGACACCTGCACCGATCACTATGTGAAGCTGCTCTTCCCGGCCGGCGGGGCGGTGTACCCGGAGCCCTTCGACATGGAGCGGATCCGCGAGGAGTTCCCGCGTGAGCAGTGGCCGGTGACCCGGACGTACACCGTGCGTGCCTGGGACGCCGAACACCGCGAGCTGACGCTCGACTTCGTGATCCACGGCGACGAGGGCCTGGCCGGCCCCTGGGCACTGCGGGTGCGGCCGGGCGAGACGGTCCGCTTCATGGGCCCCGGCGGCGCGTACGCCCCGGACCCGGGCGCCGACTGGCATCTGCTCGTCGGCGACGAGAGCGCGCTGCCCGCGATCGCGCGATCCCTGGAGGCGTTGCCGGCCGGCGCCCGGGCCCATGCCTTCGTGGAGGTCTCCGGGCCGGAGGAGGAGCAGAAGATCGACTCCGACGTGGAGGTCGCCTGGCTGCACCGCGGCGGGCGGCCCGTCGGCGAGGCACTGGTCGAGGCCGTACGGTCGCTGGAATTCCCGGAGGGCCGGGTGCACGCGTTCGTGCACGGCGAGGCGCACTTCGTGAAGGAACTGCGCCACCTGCTCCGCGTCGAGCGCGGGGTCGCGCGCGAGGACCTTTCGATCTCGGGTTACTGGCGCCTGGGTCACAACGAGGACGGCTGGCAGGCCTCCAAGCGGGACTGGAACGCGCGCATCGAGGCGGAGCAGGAGGGCGCTCCCGCGACCTCCTGACCCGAGGCGGATCACACCGACCGCTGATACGAGCGGAAGGTACGGATCGACAGCCATACCGGGGCCACCGCCAGTGCGAGCAGCCCCCCGGCCCCGCCGCCCCGGCTGAGCACCTCGCCCCAGTCCGGATCCCCGCATCGCCGAACGACCCGCCACCATCGCCCAGTCGAGCGGGTTGGAGTCGGCGATGCGCTGTTTCTACACGGCATCCGCGCGGGCGACATGACGGCACTGGACAACACCCGGACGGCGATCCCGCCGACGCCAGCAGGGTAGTCGGCCCCGCCGAGCCCGAGCAGCACGACGCCGATGCCACCGGAGTAGCCCTTCACGGGGGCGCCGGGCCGCGTCGTCGAGGGTGAGGCGCTCCAGCAACTCATCGGCACGGCGGCCGAGCGCGGCACCCCGCAAGCCGTGGGGCCTGCCCCGGAGTGGGAAGTTCCGCGGCCGGTGGCGGACGTGTCGGCACCGCAGTTCTGGTCGGGCGGCCAGCGCCGAGTCCTCACGCCGATCGCGCGGCGCACCCGGTCGGGGCGGCGCAGCACGTCGCGGTCGACCACGGCGGCCGCGGCCGGTCAGGGCGGCGCAGCACGTCGCGGCCGGCCACGGTGGCCGCGCCCCAGTCGGGGCCCCGCCACCGAGACGTCAAAACACGCGACATATCGCGACAGCTCCGGTGCGGCCAGACCGTGAGGACTTGGGACCGATGCGGACATGACCGCGTGACGCGGCCGAAACAGCCCGTCCCTAATTTCTGTCACCCGACAGGAACTCCGCTCCTGCCCCGGCTCCGCGTTCGTTCTCCTCCGCTTCGCCCCGGTCTCCGCCCTTCTCAGCTCTGCCCCGCTTCTCTCCCCCGCTCCGTTCCTTCGCGCCGAAGGCAGGTGCCGCCGTGACGACAACCGCTCCCTCCGACGTACGCCCCGACCCGCCCCACTCCTCCGCCGACCGCTCCCTCGCGGAGTTCGGCTACCGCCAGGAACTGCACCGCAGCCTGGGCCGGTACGCGTCGTTCGCGGCCGGGTTCTCCTTCATCTCCGTCCTGACCACCGTCTTCCAGTTCTTCGCCTTCGGGTACGCGTTCGGCGGCCCCGTCTTCTTCTGGGCCTGGCCCGCAGTCCTGGTCGGGCAGCTGCTGGTGGCCGCCTGCTTCGCGGAACTGGCCGCGCGCTATCCGATCTCCGGCGCCATCTACCAGTGGTCCTCGCGTCTGTCGAACCTCACCTTCGGCTGGTTCGCGGGCTGGATCATGGTGATCGGGCAGATCGTGGTGGTCGCGGCGGCCGCGCTGGCGCTCCAGGTGGTGCTGCCCGCGATCTGGTCGGGCTTCCAGCTGATCGGCACCGACCCGTCACCCGTCTCGGCGGACGGCGCGGCCAACGCGGCCGTCCTCGGGGTGATCCTGCTGGCCCTGACCACACTGGTGAACATCCTGGACAACCGCGTGATGTCCGTGATCAACCGGGTCGGCGTCACCGCCGAGATCATCGGCGCCGTCCTGATCGTCGTCCTGCTGCTGACCCACTCCGAACGCTCCCCCGGCATCACCTTCCACGCCACGGGCGCCGCCCAGTCCGGCCTGTTCGGGGCCTTGCTGGTGGGTTCGTTCACGGCGGCGTACGTGATGATCGGTTTCGACAGCGCGGGCGAGATGAGCGAGGAGACCCGCGATCCGCGCCGCACCGCGCCCCGCACGATCCTCACCGCGCTCGGCGCGGCCGGCCTGCTCGGCGGACTGATCATCCTCGGCGGCCTGCTCGCCGCGCCCAGCCTGACCGACGGCCACCTGGCGGTCGACGGCCTGAGTTACGTCCTCACCAGCAGCCTGGGCGACGGAGTGGGCCGGGTCCTGCTCGCCGACGTGGTGGTGGCGATCGCGGTGGCGACCCTCGCGATCCAGACGGCGGCCTGCCGCATGCTGTTCTCGATGGCCCGCGACGGCCAGCTGCCGTTCTCCGGCCGCCTCGCCCGCGTCAACCCGCGCACCGGCATGCCGAGCGCCCCGGCCCTGGTGGTCGGTGTCCTCGCGGCGACCCTGCTGCTGCTCAACTTCGCCTCCCCGGAAGCGTTCCTGGCCATCGGCACCACCTGCATCGTGATGCTGTACCTGGCCTACGCGATGGTCACCGGCCCCCTGCTGGTCCGTCGGCTGCGCGGCGAGTTCTCCGTCGAGGGCACCGACGAGGCGGGCACCCGCCTCTTCTCCCTCGGCCGCTGGGGCGTCCCGGTCAACGCCCTGGCCCTCCTGTACGGCCTGCTCATGACGGTCAACCTGGCCTGGCCGCGGGCGGCGGTGTACGACCCGGCGGGCGGGCACTGGTACTTCCAGTGGTTCACCGTGTTGTTCCTCCTGCTCACCGTGGGCGCGGGCGCCGGATACCGGGCGTGGCGGGCACAACGAGAACGAACTGCTCCGGCAGGTCGATGACGTCACCCTGTCCGTGCGCCGAGGCGGCGGGCAGGGACCCCGCCGGGCGGCCTCACAGCCTGCCGAAGACCACTCCGCGCCAGGTCCAGCCCGACTTGAGGACGGTGTCGCGCAGCGGGTCGCGCAGTTCCGAGCTGTCGAAGCGGAAGGTCTCGGTCGCTTCGAGTCGGCCACTCTCCCCGCGTTGGATCTTCAGGTGGCGGGACACGGTACGGTCCGGCCCGCGCGTGTACGCCCCGGAGACCTTCAGCTTCGGTGGATTCCCGACTCGGGTGACCTGCCACCCTTCCTCGAGGGCGCGCACCTCATGGCCCTTGTGAACCAGACGCAGCCCGATCCGCACTGCGCGGGTCAGCTGCGACGCGACGAAGAGGGGCTGCCAGGCGGGCTCCGCCAACCGCCACTCCGCGACCAGGTCCGCGGCCCCGTCGTCCGCGGCGCCCGCGCGGACGACGTACGGGACATCGGGCCGGTTGAGGCCGAGCAGGGCTGCCCGCACCTCCTCGGCCGGGACCGGTGCGACACCGTCGACGGGATATGCGGTTCCGGTCAGCTTGTCGAAGAGCCCCATCGCGTCAGCCTATGAGCGGCCGGGCCGCCGGTGCAAGATCCGCCCCGCACGCCGCCCGTCCGTGCGGGAGCTACGGGGTGCGACCTCCAGTGCCGGAGCGGATGGCGGCGCCGTCGGCCTCGTACGCTTGATCCCGATGAGACGAAAGACCCGGATCCCGCCCGCTCCCCTGCCGCAGCGCGAAGGGGTGGATCCGGTGCGGGTGCGGCTGCCCGCCGGCGGGTCCTGGGCCACGGTGCGCGAGCATCTGGTGGAGCGGCTCGCGGCCGAGGCCGGTGTCGTCGAGGGGATGTTCGACACGGGCCGGGTCGTCGGGGCGGACGGCCGGGCGGTGGCCGTGGACGCGGCGTACGTGCCGGGCATGTTCGTGTGGTTCCACCGGGAGCTGCGCGCCGAGGTGCCGGTGCCGTTCCCGGTGGAGATCGTCCACCGCGACGAGCACATCGTCGTCGCCGACAAGCCGCACTTCCTGGCCACCACCCCGCGCGGCAGCCATGTCACCGAGACCGCGCTGGCCCGGCTGCGCCGGGAGCTGGGCATTCCCACGCTCAGCGCCGCGCACCGGCTGGACCGGCTCACCGCGGGGCTCGTGCTGTTCACGGTACGGCCCGAGGAACGGGGCGCCTACCAGTCGCTGTTCCGCGACCGGCTGGTGCACAAGGAGTACGAGGCCGTCGCCCCCTACGCCTCCGAACTCGCCCTGCCGCACACCGTGCGCAGCCGGATCGTGAAGGAGCGCGGGGTACTCGCCGCCTACGAGGTGCCCGGCGAGCCGAACGCGATCAGCCGCGTCGAACTCGCCGAGCGGCCCGGCGGCGGCAGTGGCGGGGACAGCGGTACGGGCGGCGACGAGCACGGGCTCGCCCGCTACCGGCTGGTCCCCGCCACCGGGCAGACCCACCAGTTGCGGGTCCACATGAACACCCTCGGCGTGCCGATCCTCGGGGACCCGCTCTACCCGGTGGTGGCCGATCCCCGGCCGGCCGATGACTTTCGGCGACCGCTCCAACTGCTGGCGCGGGTCCTGGAGTTCACCGACCCGGTCACGGGGGTGGAGCACCGGTTCCGCAGCGGGCGGGTGCTGCGGGCCTGGACGTCGTACGACGGTTGGGCCGCCGGTCAGTAGCCACGCCACCAGCGCACAAGGCGGCGCCAGGCGCCCTGCGGGCGGGCCGGTTCGGACGCCGAGGCGGGCTGCGGCCGGGTGACGGCCGACTGTGGCGCGGCGGTCGGCTGCGGTGCGGCGGCGGTCGCCTGCGATGCCGAATGCGGTGAACGTGGTGCCGTATGCTGCCCGGCCGCAGCTGCCCGCTCCGGCTGATGGGTGCCGACCTGCCACGAGTTGCGCTGCGACGGAACCGGCAGGTGGCCCGGCGTGAGCAGCACGTCCTGCGGCGGCTTCGGCGCGAACCGGGACGGCAGTTCCACCAGGTGGCGTGAGGACATCGACTCCGTCCACGCCAACTCGTCCTCGGCGCAGTCGAGTTCGACGTCAGGCAGCCGCATCAGCAGCGCGTCCACGCCGGTGTCGGCGATGGCACGCCCGATGTCCTGGCCGGGGCACTCGTGCGGCCCGCCGCCGAAGGCGAGGTGGGAACGGTTGCCCTGCATGTGGGCGGCGAGGTCGGGACGCACCCGCGGGTCGACGTTGCCCGGCGCGATACCGAAGAGCAGCCCGTCGCCCCTGCGGATGCGCTGACCGCCCAACTCGGTGTCCTGCTTGGCGAAGTAGGCGAAGATCGAGCTGAACGGAGGCTCGTCCCACAGGGACTGCTCGACCGCCTCCGGCACCGTCATCTGACCGCCGTTGAGCTGGGCGCGGAAACGGGGATCGGTGAGCACCATGCGCAGCACGTTGGCGATGAGGTTGGCGGTGGCCTCGTAGGCGGCGATCAGCACCAGCCGCAGGTGCTCGCGGACCTCGTCGTCGGAGAGCCGCGCCGGGTGGTTGATGAGGTAGCTGGTGAAGTCCTCCTCGGGCTGGGCGCGACGACGTGCGGTGAGCCGGCCGAGGGCGTCCATGATGTACGCGTTGCTGGCGATCGCGGTCTCGGTGCCCCGGAGCATGTCGCGGGCGGCCTGGACGATGCGGTCGTTGTACTCGTCGGGCATGCCGAGGATCTCGCACATCACCGCCATCGGCAGGTGCTCGGCGAACTGGCTGACCAGGTCGGCGGTGCCCTGCTCGCAGAACCGGTTGACCAGGCGCTGGGTGTAGCGGTTGATGTGCCGGCGGATGCCGCGGGGGTCGATGGTCGAGATGGCGCCGTTGACCGCGCCGCGCAGCCTGAGGTGTTCGTCGCCCTCGACGTGCGCGGCGATGGGCTGCCAGGCGATGTGCGGCATCAGCGGGTGGTCGGGCTTGACCATGCCGTCCAGGAACGGGGTCCAGATGCGGCTGTCCCGGCAGAACTGCGAGGGCGTGCGCACCATGTGCAGGTTCTCGGCGTGGCCGAGCACCACCCACATCGGCACGTCGTCATGGAGCAGCACGGGGGCCACCGGGCCGTGTTCGTCCCGGAGTTGTTCGTAGAGGGCGCTGAGGTTGTCCGCGTCGGGGCCGTAGAGCCGGCGCAGCCCGCCGGGGCCTCGGCCGTGGGCGGGGCAGCCGGGGGGCGGGGCGAGGCCGGGGTCCGTACCGGCCGGGGGGTGGGATTCAGGCGTCACAGTGATCGCTCCGAAGTGGATCCGGTGTCTGTGTCTGTGTGGGGGACATGGGCGGGCATGCGGGTGGGTCTGGAGCGCGGGCTCGGGGGCCGGGGGCTGTCCCGGGCAGGCCGGTGGCGGCGGGTACGGCGGTCACTTCAGGGCGCCTGACATCGCGAGGGAGTGCAGGAAACGCATGAGGGTCATCAGGGTGTCCCGGCTGGAGGCGCGGCGGCGCGCGTCGCACTCGACGATGGGGATGTCCTCACTCAGGTCGAGCGCGGTGCGCAGTTCCTCGATGGGGTAACGGGGCCCGTCGGGGAAGGTGTTGACGGCGACCACGAACGGCACACCGCGTTCCTCCAGGCGCCCCATGACGTCGAAGCTGACCTCGAGCCGACGGGTGTCGACCAGCACGACCGCACCCAGCGCCCCCTCGAACAGGCCGTTCCACAGGAACCAGAAGCGTTCCTGGCCGGGGGTGCCGAAGAGGTACAGCACGAGCTGATCGGTGATGCTGATGCGGCCGAAGTCCATCGCCACCGTGGTGGCCGTCTTGGTCTCGGAACCGTAGTTGTCGTCGACGCCGACGCCGGCCTGCGTCATGGTCTCCTCGGTGGTCAGCGGTTTGATCTCGCTGACCGAGCCGACCATGGTGGTCTTGCCGACTCCGAAGCCGCCCACGATGACGATCTTCACAGCCGCCTGGGCTGTGTGCGGGAGGTGGTCCTCGGTTCGTGGACCGGTGAGGGTGTCAGAGCTTTTGAAGTCCATGCATCACCGCTTCGAGAAGGGATCGGTCGGCCAGCGCCCGGCGGACGACCGGGGCGCGCGCCGTCACCAGTTCGGCGGTCAGCAGCTCGCTGACCAGCACGGTCACCACACTGAACGGCAGGCCCAGATAGGCCGACAGCTCGGCCACGGACAGCGGGGCCGTGCACAGCCTCAGCAGCGCCGCCTGCTCCGGCGTGGCGGAGGGCGGTGGGTCGGCGCCGGCCACGATCAACGTGACCAGGTCGAGGTCGGTGCGGACGACGCCGTCCGGTCCGGTGATCACGTAGAGCCGCTCGGGGTTCTTCTTCTCCCCCTCGGGCGCCTGCTCCTCGTCCGGCGGGTGGGTCGGCTCGGGGTCCGGCCCGGCGTACGGCACGGGGTCCGGCCGGGAGTGCGGCTCGGGGCGCGGCCCGGCGTGCGGCTCGGGTTCCTGCGTGGGGTGTCGCCGTCGGCGTTGCGGAGGAATCATACGGTCTGCCCGTTGCGCCGCGGCGGGCTGGTGAGATGCGCGCCGATCCGGACGACCAGGTCACTCATGCGGGCACTCATGTAGCCGGGTTCGGCGCGTACGTCGGACAGCACGGCGAGATAGGCGTTGGGGCCCGCGGCCATCAGGTAGAAGTAGCCGCCGTTGATCTCGATGAGGACCATCTTCATCTCGCCCTCGCTGCCCGGGATCTCCTGGGCGACGGCGCCTGCCAGGCTCTGCAGGCCCGCGCAGGCCGCGGCGACGCGGTCGGCTGTGTCGGGGTCGCCGCCGTGGCGGGCGATGCGCAGGCCGTCGGCGGAGAGCACCACGATCATCTGGATGCCCGGCACGCCTTGGGCGAGGTCCTGGAGCATCCAGTCGAAGTTGCCTCGCTGCTGGATCACGTGAGATCCCCCTCGTCGTCGGCCTCGACGCGGGCCGGTTCATCGGTCGGCTGGGTGAATGCGGTGGAGGCCGGGCGCTTGAGTCCGTCGAAGAACGCCTGGACCCACAGGCCGGGCGGGGGCTCGGGCGCCTTCTCCTCGGGTTCGGGTTCGGGCTCACGCCCGGCGGTCGACCAGATGGTCGGCCGGCCCTCCCGTTCGGCCTGCTCGATGGCGGCCTGCTCGGCGTACCGCTGGGTGAGGGAGGTCTTGACCCGGCTGCGGCGCTGCGGCAGTCCGCCCGCGGTCCACTCGGTGACCTCGGGGACGTCGTCCTCCAGGGAGACCGGAGTGACGAACTTCGGACTGGTGGGACGGCGCGTCTTGACCGTGCGCTTGGGACCGGGGAGGGCGCCGAGTTCGGGCTGGGGTACGGCCGTGGCGCCGATGCCGTGGGCGAGTCCGACGCCGGGCTCGGTGGTGAGCATGTCGCTCGGCACGACGAGGATGGCCCGGACCCCGCCGTACGCGGAGGCGCGCAGCGAGACCTGCATGTCGTACGTCCGGCAGAGTCGGCCCACCACGGCGAGGCCCAGGCGGGGGGCCTCGCCGAGGTCCTGCAGGTCGACGCCCGCCATGGCCCGCTCCAGCATGCCCTCGGCACGGGCGCGGGCCTCCTCGCTCAGGCTGACGCCGGCGTCCTCGATCTCGATGCAGACTCCGGTCTGCACCTCGGTGGCGGTGACGTGCACCTTGGTCTGCGGCGGCGAGTAGCGGGTGGCGTTGTCGAGGAGTTCGGCCGCCGCGTGGATGACGGGTTCGACGGCGGTGCCCTTGACGTTGACCTTGGCGATGGAGGACAGGTCGATGCGCCCGTACTCCAGGATCCGGGACATGGCGCCGCGCAGCACGCTGTACAGCGCCACGGGTTCGGGCCACTGGCGTCCGGGGCGACCGCCGCCGAGGACCGAGATGGAGTCGGCGAGCCGGCCGATCAGCGCGGTGCCGTGGTCGAGGCGCAGCAGGTCGTTGAAGACCTCGGGGTTGCGGCCGTGGTCCTCCTCCATCTCGCGGAGTTCGTTGGCCTGCTGGTGGACGATCGCCTGGACGCGACGGGCGATGTTGACGAAGGAGCGCTGCGCGGCGTCGCGCATGACGTCCTCGGTGTCGATGACGTTGAGCAGCTTCTTGAGCAACAGCAGTTGCGCTTCGGGCAGTTCGCGCCACGCGGGTTCGTAGTCACCGAGGTGGCGAATCACCTCTGCGGGGGAATTCCCGCCGCGCAGCAGCTTGAGCGCGGTCGGCAGGACCTCCTTGCCGAGGCGGGTCATCTCCTCGTCGTGGGCGGCGACCCGTCCTTCCAGATACGCACTGTGACGGGCGTGGTCCGCGCGCTGGGCGCGCAGGTTGCGGCCACGGCGGGTCGCTTCGGCCGCCGTGGCGAGCACCAGCAGCGTGGCGACGGCACCGCACCAGCCGACCGCCGCCCTGGCCTGCGCCGTCACCAGTGCGACGGCGGCCCCGGTCGCCGCGGCCATCGCTATGGCGGGCAGCAACAACGCGCGCGTGTAGGGGAGTTCACGGCTTCCTGGAGGAGTTGGAACACTCACCATGTGGGCCCTCTGAAACAAGTCGGCGGGGTGTCGGGGGAGCTTGCGTGCGGGTACGGCACGGGCATGCCGGGATCTTCGATGCGTTTGGGAACAAGCGCACGATTACACCGCAACTCGGTGCGCTGCGAGCGAGCTTAGTCCGACCGGATCATCGTCGTGTCATATTCATCGAGCACCTGAAACGGGGCGCGCGAGGGGAGTACGCTCGAACCCATTTGCACGCTGAGCTTGCATTCACACACGGTGCGTCACGACGTACAGGCGTACGGAAACACTCACCGTGACGAGTGACGTGTCCGTGAGCCGCGGCTCGCCGACTCAGACCCCGACGATGCGCAGGGCCGCGTCCGCCGTCGCCTCCGCGAACACCGAGACGGGCCGCTCGGGGTCGGAGCGGTGGACCAGGATGACGCCCTCGATGAGCCCGAACACCAGGTCCGTGCGGAGGTCGAGCGCGTCCTCGGCGAGCGCGCCGCCGACCGCCGTCGCGGCGATCAACTGCCGGTAGGCGTCCTTGAGTTCGGCGCGCACGGCATGGAAACCGGCGAACCGCTCGGCGCGCACCTCGGGCAGCAGGTACAGGCCGCCGAGGTTGTGCGGCCCCCCGCAGAGCACGTCCACGTCCCCCCGGCACAGCTCCCACAGCCGGTCCTCGGCCGGGACGGAGGCGTCGGCGAGGAGCTCGCGGGCGTAGGCCAGCGAGGGCGCGACGGTGGACTCCAGGAGCCGGGCGAGCAGCTCCTCCTTGCCGGAGACGTAGTGGTACATGGACGCCTGACGCATGCCGGCGCGCTCGGCGACAGCCCGGGTGGAGGTGGCCCCGTAGCCGAGGGTGGTGAACAACTCCGCGGCGGCCGCGAGGAGTTCGGCACGCGGTTCCAGCCCGCTGTCCGGCCGCTGCGCGGCTCGCGGACGGCCGACCCGTCGGCCCCGGTGTGCACCCGCTGTCGCCATACGGTCGATCCTCGCACACCACCCTGCTCGGCGATCTTCGTGAGCGCCCGGTAACCGAGCGGCAACGCGGCGGCAACGCCGGTGACGCGCCTCACGCCTAATTTCTGTCGAGCGACAGAAATAGGGCCAGGCCCCACAAGCCCCCTCAGCCGGAGGTCCCGCGATGGCGACACAGACCACTTACGGAGCCCGAGCCCATGCGCGCGCCCAGGAGGGCACCCGCACCGAGGCGATGCCCGTCGTCCCGGCCGGGGACTGGCCGTCCCCGCCCTGCGAGGCCGGCCACCTGGTGTGGGCCGAGACCGTCGCGGGCGGCAACTACACGCACCGGGTCCTGGCCCGGGGCACCGAGCTGCGGCTGACCGACCTGCGCGGCGACGCCTGCGCCCACCTGCTCCTGTACGCCGCCGACCGGCCCTGGGAGCGGCTGAACGTCGCCGACACGGTGAAGGTCCAGTGGAACGCCTACCTGGGCGAAGGGCAGCTGCTGCTGTCCGACCAGGGCCGGGTCCTCGCCTCGGTTCTCGCCGACACCTCCGGCCGGCACGACACGCTGTGCGGTACCTCCACACTCGTCCGCAACACCGAGCGGTACGGCGACGGCACCCCGCAGGGCCCCTCCCCCGCGGGCCGCGAGCTGTTCAAGCTGGCGGCCGCCAAGAACGGCCTGGAGCCCCGCGACCTGCCACCGTCGCTCTCCTTCTTCCAGGGTGTGCGGGTACGCGAGGACGGCACCCTCGACTTCACCGGTTCGGCAGGTCCCGGCGCGAGCGTGACCCTGCGCGCCGAGCAGGACGTCACCGTACTGATCGCGAACGTGCCGCATCCGGCCGATCCGCGCCCCGAGTACGTCAGCACCCCGCTGGAGGTGCTGGCCTGGCGCGCCGAGCCGACCGGGCCGGGCGATCCCCTGTGGGACGCCGGTCCCGAGGGCCGTCGCGCGTTCCTCAACACCACCGATTTCCTCGCCGCGAGGGGGCTCGCATGAGCACGCAGACGCACCCGCAGTTGAAGACGCGCACCGCCGTGGTCGCCGCGCGTGCCGCGTGGTCGTCCGTCATCCGTGCCGGTGAGACGCTCACCATCACCGACCTGCACGGCAACCAGGCCGTCGACTTCCTCGTCTACGACGCGCACGACACCTCGGTCCGCTACAGCGCGCCCGACACCATCCACGCCCAGGGCGGCATCTTCCTGACCGCGGGCAGCGTGCTGATGTCCAACGAACACACCCCGCTGATGACGGTGGTCGCCGACGACGTGGGCCGCCACGACACGGTCGGCGGCGCCTGCTCCAAGGAGTCGAACACCCTGCGCTACGGCCACCACACCTGGTCGCAGCACGCCTGCGTGGACAACTTCCTCGCCGAGGGCGCCAGGTACGGGCTCGGCAAGCGCGACCTCGTCTCCAACATCAACTGGTACATGAACGTGCCGGTCGAGCCGGACGGCACGCTCGGCATCGTGGACGGCATCTCGGCGCCGGGACTGACCCTGACCCTGCGCGCCGAACGGGACGTCCTGGTGCTGGTGTCCAACTGCCCCCAGATCAACAACCCCTGCAACGGCTTCGATCCGACGGCGGTGCAGATGACGATCACCGAGGCGGGCGCGGCATGACCTTCGAGACGCTGCTGGTCGCCAACCGGGGAGAGATAGCGGTCCGCATCCTGCGCACGGCCCGCGAACTCGGCCTGCGCACGGTCGCCGTGTACTCCGACCCGGACCGCGGCGCGCCCCACGTCCGGCTCGCCGACGAGGCGGTGCGGCTCGGTCCGGCGCCCGCGAAGGAGTCGTACCTCGACGCCGACCTGGTGCTGCGGGCGGCCAAGGACACCGGGGCGGGCGCGATCCACCCGGGTTACGGGTTCCTGTCCGAGGACGCGTCCTTCGCGCGCCGCTGCGAGGACGCCGGGATCGTGTTCGTCGGCCCGACGCCGGAGCAGTTGGAACTGTTCGGCGCCAAGCACACGGCCCGGGCCGCCGCCGAGGCCGCCGGGGTGCCGCTCGCTCCCGGGACCGGGCTGCTGGGCTCACTCGACGAGGCCCTCGACCGGGCCGCGGTCATCGGCTACCCGGTGATGCTCAAGGCGACCGGCGGGGGCGGCGGCATCGGCATGTCGGCCTGTCGATCCGCCGAGGAACTCGCCGACGCCTGGGAGCGGGTGCAGCGCGTCGCCGCCGCCTCCTTCTCGTCCGCCGGGGTCTTCCTGGAACGCCTGGTCGAGCACGCCCGCCATGTCGAGGTGCAGGTCTTCGGCGACGGCAACGGCCGGGTGGTCACCTTCGGCGACCGCGACTGCTCCCTCCAGCGCCGCAACCAGAAGGTCCTGGAGGAGGCCCCGGCCCCAGGGCTGCCGTCGCACCTCCGTGAACGGCTCGCCGCATCCGCGCGCGACCTGTGCGCGTCGATCGGCTACCGCTCCGCCGGCACCGTCGAGTTCGTCTACGACGCCGCCCGCGAGGAGGCGTACTTCCTGGAGGTCAACACCCGCCTCCAGGTGGAACATCCGGTCACCGAGGAGATCTACGGCGTCGATCTGGTCGCCTGGATGCTCCGCCTGGCACGCGGCGAGAAGGACGTCGTGTGCGAGCCGGGCCCGCCCCGCGGCCACGCCGTCGAGGCCCGCCTGTACGCCGAGGACCCGTCCCGTGAACACCGTCCCGGGGCCGGTCTGCTGACCCGGGTGGAGTTCCCGCCGGGCGTCCGCGTCGACGGCTGGGTGGAGACGGGCACCGAGGTGACGACGTCGTACGATCCGATGCTCGCCAAGGTCATCGCGTACGGCCCCGACCGGGCGCACGCGGTGCGACGGCTGGACGAGGCACTGGCCCGCACCCGCGTGGACGGCATCGAGACGAACCTGGGCCTGGTCCGGGCGGCTCTCACGGACCCGGACTTCCGGGAGGCCACCCACTCCACGGCGACCCTGGCCCAGGTGAGCGACCCGACCCCGCGCATCGAGGTCGTCTCCGGCGGCACCCTGACCACCGTGCAGGACTGGCCGGGCCGCACCGGCTACTGGCAGGTCGGCGTTCCGCCGTGCGGTCCGATGGACGAGCGGTCCTTCCGGCTCGGCAACCGGGCCCTGGGCAACGACGAGGGGGCACCGGGACTCGAATGCACCCTCCAGGGGCCGGTGTTGAGGTTCACCCACCCCACCACCGTGTGTGTGACGGGCGCGCCCGCCACGGTCACCGTGGACGGTACGCCGGTCGCGCGCTGGGAGCCGCTGACGGTGCCCGCGGGGGCCGTACTCGAGGTCGGCGCGCCCCTCGAGCACGGCCTGCGGACGTATGTGCTGTTCGCCGGGGGTCTCGACGTACCCGCCTTCCTCGGCAGCGCGAGCACCTTCACCCTGGGCCGCTTCGGCGGACACGGCGGCCGGGCACTGCGCACGGGTGACGTCCTGCACGCCGGTGCGGTGACCACGGGCGCCGACCAGACGGCCGAGGCCGGCCCGGTGCCCCTCGAAGACCGCCCGGAGTTCACCGCCGTATGGCATGTGGGCGCCGTCGAGGGCCCGCACGCCGCGCCGGAGTTCTTCACCGAGGACGACATCCACGACTTCTACGCCGCCGACTGGAAGGTCCACTTCAACTCGGCCCGTACCGGTGTCCGCCTGGTCGGCCCGAAGCCGCGCTGGGCCCGCGCCGACGGCGGCGAGGCGGGCCTGCACCCGTCCAACATCCACGACACCCCCTACTCCGTCGGTGCCGTCGACTACACGGGCGACATGCCGGTGCTGCTCGGCCCGGACGGCCCGTCGCTCGGCGGCTTCGTCTGTCCGGCGACGGTGCTCAGCACCGAGCGCTGGAAGCTGGGCCAGCTGCGCCCGGGCGACACGGTGCGCTTCGTGCCGGTGGACGTGTCGGGCGGACCCCGCGCGGCCATCGTGGACGGCGGCATCCTGGCCCGGGACGGCGATGTGACCTACCGCCGCAGCGGCGACGACAACCTGCTCGTCGAGTTCGGCCCGATGCAGCTCGACCTGGCCCTGCGGATGCGGGTCCACGCGCTGATGGAGAGCGTGGCCGCGCAGGGCCCGGAGGGTATCACCGACCTCACTCCGGGCATCCGCTCACTCCAGATCCAGGCCGACCCACGGCGTCTGCCGCAGCACGAACTCCTCGCCGCGGTACGGGAGATCACCGCCTCCCTCCCCCCGAGCGACCAACTCGTCGTCCCGTCCCGCACCGTCCACCTCCCCCTGTCCTGGGACGACCCGGCGACCCGCGAGGCGATCGCCCGCTACATGGCGGGCGTCCGCGACGACGCGCCCTGGTGCCCCTGGAACATCGAGTTCATCCGCCGGGTGAACGGCCTGGAGTCGGTGGACGACGTGTACCGCACGGTCTTCGACGCCGAGTACCTCGTACTGGGCCTGGGCGACGTGTATCTGGGCGCCCCCGTGGCCACCCCGCTGGACCCCCGCCACCGCCTGGTGACGACCAAGTACAACCCGGCACGCACCTGGACGGCGGAGAACTCCGTCGGCATCGGCGGGGCGTATCTGTGCGTCTACGGCATGGAGGGCCCCGGCGGCTACCAGTTCGTGGGCCGGACCACCCAGGTCTGGTCGGGCTGGCAGCAGCGCGGCGCGTTCGAGCCGGGTTCGCCCTGGCTGCTGCGCTTCTTCGACCGCATCAAGTGGTATCCGGTCGACGCCGACGAACTGCTCGACCTGCGCGCCGACATCACCTCCGGCCGCTTCGTGCCCCGTGTCGAGGAGGGCACGTTCTCGCTGGCCGAGTACCAGGCGTTCCTGGCCGCCGACGCCGAATCCATCGCCGAGTTCAGGTCCCGGCAGCAGGCCGCGTTCGCCGCGGAGCGGGACGCGTGGCAGGCGGCGGGCGAGTTCACCCGGGCCGAGGCGGCTGCCGCACCGGCCGCTCCCCCGGCCGAGGTCACCGTCCCGCCCGGCGGGCGGCTCGTCGAGGCCGAGTTCGCGGCGTCCGTCTGGCAGCTGAACGTCGAGCCCGGCGACGAGGTGACGGCCGGTCAGCCACTGCTCGCGCTGGAGGCGATGAAGATGGAGTCCCGGGTGCACGCGCCGATGGACGGCGTGGTGGCCGAGGTCCTGGCCCGGCCCGGGGACCAGGTGGAGGCGGGGACGGCACTGGTCGTCCTGGTCTCGGCCGCGAACTGACGGAGGAACCAGGAATGTCCAGCACTCTCTCGCGCGTCCGCGCCGCCTACGCCCGCGTCGAGGCCGTGGACCGGCCCGAGATATGGATCGACCTGCGCCCGCGGGTCGAGGTCGAGGCGGAGGCCCGCAGGCTCGACGAGCTCGTCGCCACCGGCGAACCACGTCCCCTCGCCGGCCGCCTGTTCGCCGTCAAGGGGAACATCGACGTGGCGGGCCTGCCCACGACCGCGGGCTGCCCGTCGTACGCCTACCGGCCCGAGGCCGACGCGCCGGTCGTCGCCCGCCTGCGCGCGGCGGGCGCCATCGTCGTGGGCACCACGAACCTGGATCAGTTCGCGACCGGGCTGGTCGGTACCCGCTCCCCGCACGGCGCGGTACGGGCAGCGCACGATCCGACCAGGATCAGCGGCGGCTCCAGCTCCGGCTCGGCCGTCGCGGTGGCCCTCGGCATCGTCGACTTCGCGCTGGGCACCGACACCGCGGGCTCGGGCCGTGTCCCGGCCGCCTTCAACGGCATCGTCGGCCTCAAGCCCACCCGGGGCCTGGTCCCGACCACCGGCGTGGTCCCGGCCTGCGCCTCCCTGGACTGCGTGACGGTCTTCGCCCGCACCCTCCCCGAGGCCGAGCAGGCCCTGGCCCACATGGCGTCCCCGCCCGACCGTTACCTCCCCCCGCTCCCCCAGCGGACCTCGGGACCCTGGCGCGTGGCCGTCCCGGCGCGGGCACAGCTCGGCGAGCTGGACGAGGGCTGGGCGCAGGCCTACGAGGCGGCGGTGGACCAGCTCGTCGCCGCGGGCGCATCGGTGCGGGAGATCGACCTGAGCCCCTTCACCCAGGCCGCGGCGATGCTGTACGAGGGCGCGTTCGTCGCCGAGCGCTACGCGGCCGTAGGTGACTTTGTCGACAAAGCCCTGGCCGGGAACGACACGTGCCTGGACCCCACCGTCGCCGGCATCATCACCCGCGCCCGCGACATCCCGGCCCACCAGCTGTACGCCGACACCGACCGCCTGACCGCCCTGCGCGGCCGCGCCCTGGCCGCGCTCGCCGACGCGGACGCCCTGCTGCTGCCCACCGCCCCCGGCCACCCCACCCTCGCCGAGGTCGCCGCCGACCCCCTGGGCTCCAACGCCCGCCTGGGCCGCTTCACCAACTCCACCAACCTGTTCGACCTGGCCGCAGTGGCCGTACCGGCCGGCGAGGTGAACGGTCTGCCCTTCGGCGTGATGCTGATCGGCCCGGCGTTCACCGACGAACGCCTGGCGCGCATCGCGCGGCTGCTCCAGCCGGAGACCCGACTGGCGGTGGTGGGCGCCCACCTCACGGGCCAGCCCCTCAACCCCCAACTGCTCTCGCTGGGCGCCCGCCTCGACCGTACGACGACCACGGCCCCGGTCTACCGCCTGCACGCCCTGCGAACCGATCCGCCGAAGCCGGGCCTCGTTCACGTAGGCGAGGGTGGCGCGGCGATCGAGACGGAGGTGTGGCGGCTCCCGGCGGAGGGTCTGGGCCGCCTGCTGGCCGCACTCCCCCGCCCAATGACCCTGGGCAGCGTGGACCTGGCGGACGGCACCAGCGTGCCGGGTTTCCTGTGCGAACCGAGCGCCCTGACGGACGCCGAGGACATCACGCGGTACGGCAGCTGGCGCGCCTACCGGAACCGCTGAAGTGGCGTGCACCCCAACTCCCTCAGGGGCGCGGGGCTGCATCCATGTGCGGCTCCGCCGCGTGGGCGCGATCAACCACAGCGCACCCGCACCCGCCACAAAACCCGTCACCCGACCGACGAGTAGGCCACGACCCCCCGCAGCAACCCGTCAACCGCCTTCCGCGCGGCCTTCGCCACGGTCGACCCCTCCGCGGCGGACGCCGCCGAGATCTGCCCGAGCACGTCGATCACCTGCTTGCACCAGCGCACGAAGTCCCCCGCCGGCATCTCCGCCTCACGCAGCACCTCGTCGAGGCCCTTCCCGGACGCCCACATGTACGCGGCCCAGGCGAATCCGAGATCGGGCTCGCGCTGCCCCACGCCCTCGCTCTGGGTGATCCGGAACTCCTCCTCCATGGCGTCCAGGCGCCCCCAGATCCGCACCATCTCCCCGAGCGCGGCCTTGGCCTTGCCCGACGGCAGCTTCGGCGCCATCGCGTCGTCACCGGCCCGCGACTCGTACACCAGCGCCGAGACACACGCGGCGAGTTCGGCCGGGCCGAGCCCCTCCCACACGCCCGCGCGCAGGCATTCGCTGCACAGCAGGTCGAGTTCGCCGTACAGCCGGGCGAGGCGCTTGCCGTGCTCGGTGACCTCGTCACCGCGCAGGTAGTCCAGCTCGGTCAGCAACGCGACGATGCGGTCAAACGTACGGGCGATGGTGTTCGTCCGGCCCTCGATGCGCCGCTCCAGCTGCGAGGTGTCCCGCAGCAGCCGGTGGTAGCGCTCGGCCCAACGCGCGTGGTCCTCACGATCGCTGCAGCCATGGCAGGGGTGCGCCCGGATCTCCGTACGCAGCCGGGCGATCTGCCGGTCGTCGGCGGCCTGGGCGCGCTTCTTGCGGGCCCGCTCCGGCGGGATGTGCCCGGCCTTCGTGCGCAGCGCCGAGGCGAGGTCCCTACGGGACTGCGGTGAGCGCGGGTTGAACGACTTCGGGATGCGCATCCGCTCCAGCGGCTCCACGGGCACCGGGAAGTCCATCGACGCGAGCCGCTTGACCTGCCGCTCGGCGGTCAGCACCAGCGGGCGCGGGCCGTCGTGGTGCTCGAAACCCCGGTGGCCGTTGGACCGCCCGGCCGACAGCCCGGGGTCCAGCACCAGCGCGAGGCCCGCGTACTTGCCGGTCGGGACATGGATGACGTCACCCGGCTTGAGCTTCTCCAGCGCGACGGCGGCCTCGGCGCGCCGCTGACTGGCGCCCTGCTTCGCCAACTCGGTCTCGCGGTCCTTGAGTTCGCGACGCAGTCGCGCGTACTCCTCGAAGTCACCGAGGTGGCAGGTCATGGAGTCCTTGTAGCCCTCCAGCCCCTCCTCGTTGCGCTGCACCTGCCGGGAGATCCCGACGACCGACTTGTCGGCCTGGAACTGCGCGAAAGACGTCTCCAGGAGCTCACGCGAGCGGTGCCGGCCGAACTGCTCGACCAGGTTGACCGCCATGTTGTACGACGGCTTGAAGCTGGAGCGCAGCGGATAGGTGCGGGTGCCGGCCAGTCCCGCCAGGTGCTCGGGGCTCGACCCGCGCTGCCACAGCACCACCGCGTGACCCTCGATGTCGATGCCACGCCGGCCCGCACGCCCCGTCAACTGCGTGTACTCGCCCGGAGTGATGTCGGCGTGCTGCTCGCCGTTCCACTTGACGAGCTTCTCCAACACCACCGACCGCGCGGGCATGTTGATGCCCAGAGCGAGTGTCTCGGTCGCGAACACGGCCTTCACCAGGCCGCGCAGGAACAGTTCCTCCACGACTTCCTTGAAGGTCGGCAGCATGCCCGCGTGGTGGGCGGCGATACCGCGCTCCAGGCCTTCCAGCCACTCGTAGTACCCGAGGACGTGCAGGTCCTCGGTAGGAATGGAGGCCGTGCGTTCCTCGACCAGGGCACGCACCTTCCCCCGCGCCTCGTCGTCGTTGAGCCGAAGACCCGCGTACAGGCACTGCTGTACGGCGGCCTCGCAGGCGGCACGGCTGAAGATGAACGTGATGGCGGGCAGCAGGCCCTCCGCGTCCAGCCGTTCGATCACCTCGGGACGGCTCGGTGTCCAGACCCGCGAACGCTGTCGGCGTTCGCGCTCCCGGTCGGCCTCCCGCATGGCGCGGCCCCGCCTGCGGTCCTGGTACGACGGACGCTGCGCCTCCATGCGGGCCAGCCGCGTGAGGTCGGGGTTGACGGCCTTCTTCTGGCCCTCGCCCTCCTCGAACAGGTCGTACATCCGCCGCCCGGCGAGCACATGCTGGAACAGCGGCACGGGCCGGTGTTCGGAGACGATCACCTCGGTGTCGCCGCGGACCGTGTCGAGCCAGTCGCCGAACTCCTCCGCGTTCGACACGGTGGCCGACAGCGAGACCAGGGTGACCGATTCGGGGAGGTGGATGATCACTTCCTCCCATACGGCGCCACGGAAGCGGTCGGAGAGGTAGTGCACCTCGTCCATCACCACGTACCCGAGGCCGATCAGGGTCTGTGAGCCCGCGTACAGCATGTTGCGCAGTACCTCGGTGGTCATCACGACCACCGGGGCGTCGGAGTTGACGCTGTTGTCGCCGGTGAGCAGGCCGACCTTGTCCGCTCCGTACCGGCGGCAGAGGTCGGCGTACTTCTGGTTCGAGAGCGCCTTGATGGGGGTCGTGTAGAAGCACTTCTTGCCCTGCTGGAGGGCGAGGTGGACGGCGAACTCGCCGACGATCGTCTTGCCGGATCCGGTGGGTGCGGCCACCAGGACGCCCTTGCCGGCTTCGAGCGCCTGGCAGGCCTCGATCTGGAAGGGGTCGAGGCCGAAGTCGTACATCTCGCGGAAGTCGGCGAGCGCGGTGGCCTGCTCCACAGCACGCCTACGGGCTGCCGCGTACCGCTCGGCCGGTGAGAGGTCCTCTGTCATCGTGCTTTCGAGCGTACCGGGCGCCACTGACATCGGACGATCATTATCCGGATCCGAATCCGGCGGCCAACTGTGTGACTGCCACGTACTACCTCACCGACAACGCCGAGGGCATCCACAACGGCCCTTTGTTCTCCTGGGCCGCCCTGGTCCCATCCGTGGTCACGGCCCCGCGGTCCGGCTCAGGTGACGTCGTCGTAACCGTTGACCACGGAGGTACCCTCGGCGCTCCCGCTCGCCTGGTGGGGCAGGGCCTTGGAGGCGGACACGGATTCGACCTCGCCGACGGCCTCCGGCGTGAGGTCGAGAGGCGATGCCTCGTCGTCGTCCAGTTCGGCGTCGGGATCGGCGCGCCTGCGACGCCGGTCGTTCAGCAGGGAGATTCCGACCGCAATGAAGTAAAGGATCACGATCGGTCCGGCGAGCGCGATCATGCCGAAGGGGTCGGTGGTCGGGGTCGCCACGGCGCCGAAGATGAAGACGCCCATGACCACACCACGCCACCATCCGGCCATTCGGCGTCCGGTCACCATGCCGCTGAAGTTGAGCATGACGAGCAGCAGGGGCAGCTCGAAAGCGGCGCCGAAGACGAGGATCATCCTGACGATGAAGTCCAGGATCTTGTCCATCGGGAGGATGTTCGCCGAGCCGTCGGGCGTGATCCCGAGGAGCACGCGCATGCTGATCGGCAGGACGCTGTAGGCCAGCGCGGCTCCGCCCAGGAAGAGCGGCACGGCCGCGGTCACGAACCAGTACGTGTACTTGCGCTCATGCTTGTGCAGCCCCGGCGCGACGAACGCCCAGAGCTGGTAGAGCCAGACCGGACTCGAAATGATGATGCCCGCCATGAAGCACACCTTCACCGTGGTGGTGAAGGGTGACAGCAGGTCGGTGTACGCGATGACCGCGCACGTGCCGCCCGTGGACTCACCCAGTCCGCTGGTACAACGCGGGACGGGGTCCATCAGGAAGTTCATCAGCTCCTGGCTGTAGAAGGCGACCACCACGGACACGACCGTGATCGCCAACATGCCCTTCGCGAGCCGGTTGCGGAGCTCACGAAGGTGCTCCGCGAGGGGCATCCGCCCCTCGGGGTCCTTCTCCTTCTTGCGGGCAGGCTTCAGCAACCCACGTTCCCATCTCGTGCGGCGGGCCGGAGGTCACCGGCCCTGCGTCAGCGCTTGGCGGTGTCCGTCGGCTCGGTGACCGGGCGCGAGCTGGTCACGTCGCCGGGGGAGGCCTGGATGGTGCGCTGAACCGGGGGCTGCTGGTCGTCGTTCGGCGGGGCCGCGGCCGTGGACGCGTTGTCCTGGCCCTCGGACTTCATCGCCTTGGCCTCGCTCTTCAGGATGCGGGCGGACTTGCCGAGCGACCGAGCCATGTCCGGAAGCTTCTTCGCGCCGAACAGCAGAATGACGATGACGAGGATGAGAATGATCTCTGTGGGGCCGAGCCTACCCATAGCTTTTACCTTCTTCACCGAGGCGACAGGAAGTTCTTGTGTTCGCACAGTCGGACAGAGGTCCGACCAGTTGGCTTTGGGCGATCGTAACCCGCAGGAGTAAACGTCAGGCAATGTCTGTGCGTACTCCATTTTCGGCCCGCGCCTCGTCGTCAGGCCGTGTCAATGAGCGTACCTGGCCCGGGTGAGAAGTTGACAAGGCGAAGGGCCACAATCCCGCAGGAACCGCAACTCACAGGGCGTCCACAGAGCGGGCCGCGCTCACGGTCGCCCGCTCCAGGTCCTCGGCGGCGCGGTTGATACGCCGGGCGGAGTCCGTGACCTGCCTGCCCAGACGCTGCGCCTCCAGAAACACCCGGACCGCGAAAACTCCGAGAACAGCCAGACCCAGAAAACCCACCGCTACCGCGAACATCGGCCAGAACATGAGCCGAGCCTAGACCGTCCGGCCGGGCGGCTGGCGCCGAAGGGTGTGCAGCGGTCCGCGCCGGCGGGGGCCTACGGGGATTGCAGCCGCAGCGTGCTGACCCCTCCGCCGGTGAGGAGTTCCACGATCCGCTCGCCGGCGGGCTTGCGGACCGAGGCACCGCACTCGGGGCAGGTGAAGGAGTAGAACGTGGTGCGGCTGCTGGCGCCGATCGCGAGACGCAGGGCGCTCGCGGCGAGCTCGACGCGACCCCGGCAGTCCGGGCAGCCGGCCTTGAACGTCACCGGCGTCACGCTTCTCATCCCGGCGAACGCGGACGCCACCGTCATGTCCGCACCGGACGTCGACGACTCGCTCAAAGCCCCTGCTCCTCTTCTTGTGGGCGTCCGTCAGCCGCCGGGGCACCACCGCCGGTGGTGCGGGGAGACCGTGCTCAGCCCCTCGGGTCACCGAGCGGTCTCCCGCCACGGCCGGCACACCCCCGCGGCTCACTTCCGCCTGTCGTACTGCCCGTCACGCATGCGCCTCGACCCCGTCGTACCCCGCCAACGCCTCGCGGGCCGCCTCCCGGGCGCTGTCGGCGAGGTCCCGCGGCGACACGATCCGGCCATCCTGCCCGAGACGCAGCGCCAGCCGTCTCAGGGATGCCGGATCCGGGGTCCGCAAGGTGATACGCAGCCCACCGTCCGCAAGCTCATCCGCACTGTCGTGCGGGTAGTACTCGGCGACCCAGCGACCACCCGGGCCGACCTCGACGACGACCTCCGGATCCTCCGCGGCGGGCTGCACCAACGCCTCGGACAGGTCCCGCAGCTCGATCTCGGGCGGCGCGGACGGCTCGTCGAGGATCTTGATCTCGGCGACCCGGTCCAGCCGGAAGGTGCGGCGCGCCTCGGAACGCCGGCACCAGGCCTCCACGTAGGTGTGACCCACGCTGACCAGCCGGATCGGGTCGATCTCGCGCTCGGTGACCTCGTCCCGGGCGGGCGAGTAGTAGCGGATCCACAGGCGGCGCCGCTCGGAGATCGCCCGGTCGACGTCCGCGAAGACCCCGCCCTCGGACTCGAAGGTGACGGACAGCCGGGAACTGGCGCCCGCCTGCTCACCGGCCGCGGCCTCCACCTTGGCGGTCGCCCGCAGCAGTGCCTGCCGGTCGCTCTCCCGCAGGCCCGGCAGTGTGGACACCGCGCGGGCGGCGACCAACAACGCGGTCGCCTCGTCGGCGGCCAGCCGCAGCGGCTCGGCGGCCTCCGCCCCGAGGGCGGCTGGATTGTGCCACCAGATCCGCTCCCCGTCGGTGTCGATGTCGAGCAGGTCCCCGCCCCGGAAACTGGTGCCGCACATGGGCAGGATGTCGAGGTCGGAGACCAGTTCGTCCTCGGTGATCCCGAAGGCACGGGCCACATCCTCGACCCGGGCCCCGGGCCGCTCCCTCAGATACGTCACCAGGGACAGCATCCGCCGGGTCTGGTCGATGGCGTTGCCCGGCCTGGCCGGCTTTCCCACCACGTTCTCCGTCCCCCTCAGCCCTTCGCCACGGCACGCAGCCGGTCCACCACATCGGCCCGCAGCTCGGCGGGCTCCAGGACCAGCACGTCCGGCCCGAACTCCACCAGCCAGGCGTCCAGACCATGACCGTACGGGATCTCCAACTCGTCCCAGCCGTCCCCCAGCTCCCGCACCGAGGTGGCCCTCGCCCGCAACGGGTACCCGGCGCCGGTACGCAGCCGGATCAACGCGGAACGTTCGGCGTTCTCCCCCGCCCAGCTCGCGACGGTCTCACGCACGGTGACCACGTCCGGCACCGGCGCGGTGAAGTGCGTACCGCGCGAACGCACCCGGCCGGTGATCCGGGACAGCCTGAAGACCCGCTCGGCGCCCCGGTCACGGTCGAATCCAGCCAGGTACCAGTGGCCGCGCCAGCACTCCAGCGCCCACGGCTCGACATGGCGGGGTTCGGGATGGGCGGCGTTCGCCTTGCGGTAGTCGAACACGACCGGCCGCCGGTCGCGGCAGGCGAGCATCAGCGGTTCGAACGCGGCCTCGTGCACCGGGATCCGGGGCTCCAGCGCGCTGTGCGCCTCATAGGGGTCGACGTCCTCCGGGAGGCCCGCCGCGCGCAGCTTCTGCAGGGCACCGCTGGCCGCGCCGGCCAGCCGGGCCTGCTGCCACACCTTGGCGGCCAGGCCCAGGGCCGCGGCCTCCTCGGCGTCGAGGGTGATGGGCGGGAGGCGGTTGCTGTCACGACGGGCCAGGTAGCCGACCTCGCCGTCGAGGTTCTCGACCGTTTCGATGACCAGGCCGAGCTCGCGCAGATCGTCCTTGTCGCGCTCGAACATCCGGTTGAAGGAGTCGTCGGACCCCGCTTCGAGGTAGGCCTCGATGGACTCACGCAGCTCACGCTTGGTGAGCGGCCGCCGAGTCCCGAGCAGACACAGCGCGAGGTTCATCAGCCGCTCGGCCTTGGCAATGGCCATCGACGCCCTTCGCCTCCCTGAGGTGCTTACGGACGATGACCGTACCGCCCCGCAGCGGCGCGGCAAAAGCCGAGGGCCCATGCCCGGGCAGGCATGGGCCCCAGGTGGTCGAGACCGGTCCTGCGACGATCAGACCCCGAGGAGGTCGACCACGAAGATCAGCGTCTCGCCCGGCTTGATCGCCGGGGTCGGGCTCTGGTTGCCGTAGGCGAGGTGCGCGGGGACGGTCAGCTGGCGACGGCCGCCGACCTTCATGCCCTGCACGCCCTGGTCCCAGCCCTTGATGACCCGTCCGCCGCCCAGCGGGAAACGGAACGGCGCGCCACGGTTCCAGCTGGCGTCGAACTCCTCGCCGGTGCTGAAGGCGACACCCACGTAGTGGACGGTGACGGTCTGGCCCGCCTGCGCCACCGCGCCGTCGCCCTCCCAGATGTCCTTGATCTCCAGGTCCGCCGGGGGCTCGCCGCCGGGGAAGTCGATCTCGGGCTTGTCGATGCTCACGTCTCTAGCTCCTGCTTGTGTACGGAAAGGCAACAGACACAGTCTCGCATCTCGGCACGGTCACGGCCCGGCCAGGACGCACGGTCACGGCCCGGCCAGGACGCACGGTCACGGCCAGGCCGGGATGCCGACTACATCCTGGCCAGGACGCCGACTACATCTTGGCCAGGATGTCGACCGAGAAGACCATCGTGGAGTCTTTCTTGATACCGCTGCCGGGCTGCGGGCTGTCGCCGTAGCCCAGCTTCGGCGGGATGACGATCAGGACGCGACTGCCGACCTTCTTGCCGGTCAGGCCCTGCCCCCACCCCTTGACGACCTGCTGGAGCGAGAACGACGTCAGCTTGCCGCTGCTGTACGTCGAGTCGAACTCCTTGCCGGTGTCCCAGATCACGCCCTTGTACTGCACCAGCACGGTGCTGTCCGCCTTGAGCTCCTCACCGTCGCCCTCGATGACGTAGTTCGCCACCAGCTTCGTCGGCGCGTCGGCCTTCGGAATGTCGATGGAGGGCGCCTTGCCGTCGGTGTTCGTCCCCACCTTCGGCAGATCGGCGTCGTCCTGAGCCACGTCCTTGCCCTTGGCCGAGCTCTTGGCGGAGAACGTGTCCTCGATGTCGAACACGAACAGCAGCGTGTCGGTGCCCTTGACACCCACCTGCGCGTTGCCCGCCTTGCCGAACCCCCAGGTCGGCGGCACCGAGAACTCCACCCGGCTGCCGGCCTTCTTGCCCGTCAGCGCGTACCGCCAGCCCTCCATGGTGGAGCCCTGGGCGATCTGGGTCAGCAACGGCGCCTTACGGTCGTAGGAGTTGTCCAGGACCTTCGCGGTGTCCCACAGCTGCCCAAGGTAGTTCGCCAGGATGAAGTCGCCCTCCGCGACGACCTTCCCACCGCCCGCGATGACCGTCTTCACGGCCAACTGCTTCGACGGGTCACCGCTGCCCTTGGCGACGGTCGGCTTCTCACCGAACTTGGTGCCCGCGGTGATCGCCGGAAGCGGCCCGTCGACGATCTTCGGCGGAGGCGCGGCCGAAGCCGAGGCCGACTCCGACGCCGCGGGCGACGCGCTGTCTCCCGCCTTGCTCGTGTCGGACTCGTCGTCGCCGCATCCGGCGAGAGTGACCAGTCCAGTGGGTACGGCGATGAGCAGCGAGCGTCGGCGCACAGCGAGAGCCTCATAATCGGTCGATCTTGTGGATGGAGTGCGCGCAACTCTACGGCGTGAGAAGGGCGCCGTACGGGAAACGTACGGCGCCCGTGTTGCGTTCCACGTGCTCCTGTGAAACGCGCTGCTCACATTCCGGCGATGAGCTTCTCCACCCTGTCGTCCACCGAACGGAACGGGTCCTTGCACAAGACGGTGCGTTGTGCCTGGTCATTGAGCTTGAGGTGAACCCAGTCGACCGTGAAGTCACGGCGCTGTTCCTGCGCCCGCCGGATGAAGTCACCGCGCAGCCGCGCCCGAGTGGTCTGCGGCGGAACCGACTTGCCCTCGAAGATCTTCAAGTCGTTGCAGATCCTGGCGGCTTGGCCCTTCTTCTCCAACAGGTAGTACAGACCACGACGACGATGGATGTCGTGGTACGCGAGGTCTATCTGCGCGACCCGCGGGTGCGACATGGTCATGTTGTGCTTGGCCCGGTACCGCTCGATGAGCTTGTACTTCATGACCCAGTCGATCTCGGTGCCGATCCGGTCGAGGTCCTCGGCCTCGATCGCGTCCAGCGTGCGGCCCCACAACTCCAGGACCTGCTCGACGGTGCCCGTGCGGATACCGCGGCGCTCACAGAAGTCCACGGCCTTCTCGTAGTACTCGCGCTGCACGTCCAGCGCGGAGGCCTCCCGGCCGCTCGCCAGACGCACCTTGCGCCGCCCGGTGATGTCGTGGCTGACCTCGCGGATCGCCCGGATCGGGTTCTCCAGGGTCAGGTCCCGCATCACGGTGCCCGCCTCGATCATGCGCAGCACCAGGTCGGTGGCGCCGACCTTGAGCAGCATCGTCGTCTCGGACATGTTCGAGTCGCCCACGATCACATGCAGACGGCGGTAACGCTCCGCGTCCGCGTGCGGTTCGTCGCGGGTGTTGATGATCGGCCGGGAACGGGTCGTCGCCGAGGAGACACCCTCCCAGATGTGCTCGGCCCGCTGACTGACGCAGTACACCGCGCCACGCGGGGTCTGCAGCACCTTGCCCGCCCCGCACAGAAGCTGACGGGTGACGAGGAACGGAATGAGAATGTCCGCGAGCCGGGAGAACTCGCCGTGCCGCGCCACGAGATAGTTCTCGTGGCATCCGTACGAGTTGCCCGCCGAGTCTGTGTTGTTCTTGAAGAGGTAGACGTCGCCCGCGATTCCCTCCTCGTGCAGGCGTCGTTCGGCGTCCACCAGGAGTCCTTCGAGAATGCGCTCGCCCGCTTTGTCGTGCGTGACCAGTTCGGTCACGTTGTCACATTCCGGTGTCGCGTATTCCGGATGTGACCCGACATCGAGATAGAGGCGAGCGCCGTTTCGCAGAAAGACATTGCTGCTACGGCCCCATGACACGACACGGCGGAAGAGGTACCGCGCCACCTCGTCGGGAGACAGGCGGCGCTGTCCCCTGAACGTACACGTGACGCCGTACTCGTTCTCCAGCCCGAAAATGCGGCGGTCCATGAGTGAACATTACGCCCGATCCCCCGAGCTGAAACGGGGTTCGGCAGCACGGTTTGGATCATTTTCCGATGAAGACGCAACCACCGCACCCGAACCAACAGCCGCGAGTACCCTCCCCGTGGCCAGCAGAACCACCAACGACACCGCCCCCGCCGCACCTGGCACCGCGAAACCCCACAGCGCCCCACCCGCCTCGACCACCGGCCCCGCCAGCCCCGTCCCCACGGACGTCCCCACGGTGAACGTCGTCACAAGCCAGGAGAACGCCTCGGTGACCGTCCCGCGCGGGGCGTGCCGGTCGACCAGCACGAAAGCGCACGCAAGAACAGGCGCCAGGAAGACACCGGCGACAACCGTCAGCAGCGTCATCGCCACCGCCCCCGGCATCAGGGTCAACGGCAGGTAACACACCGCCAGCAACCCCACCAGGACCTGCAGTCGCCGCGCCGGCTCACCCGTCCACTGCCGCGCCCCGTAGAACAGACCGCCGATCAGCGCCCCCAGCCCGATGCCCGCCATCATCCAGCCGTACACCGCGTCACCACCGTGATCGTCCGCGTACGACACCGCCGCCACCGTGATGGAGCCGAGCGCGATGCCGACGAACACGAACGCGCCGAGCAGGGCGAGCAGACCCTTCGAACGCAGTGCGCCGAGCCAGTGCGCCTCGCGCGGCGCCGAACGCCACGCACGCGAGGGCGGTGACACGACCACGGACAGCGCACCCAGCACCCCCACGACGTTCAGGACGAGCAGCGCCGCCATCTCCGACCACAGCGACACACACAAGGTGACCAGCAGCGGCCCGACGGTGAACATCACCTCCTGCGCTATGGCGTCCATGGCGTACGCCGTGTGCACCTCGTCCTCCTCGCCGAGGACGGAGGGCCACAGCGCCCGCAGACCGCCCTCCAGCGGCGGCGTAAGGAGCCCGGCAGCGGCCACCGCCGCATAGGCCGGCGGCAGTGGCTCGACACCCGTGAACGCGAAGACGGCCATCGCGAGACCCGACAGGATCGCCGCCGAGAGCTGGACACGCGGCTGGCCGTACAGGTCCACCAGCCGCCCCAGCACCGGCTGCCCCACCGCGTTGGCCACGCCGTACCCGGCCACCAGTCCACCGGCCAGCGTGTACGACCCGCCCTCCGCACGCACGAACAGCATGATCGCGATCGCGGCGGTGGCGTTCGGCAACCGCCCCACCAGCGTCCCGACAAGCAACCGGACGGCATGCCTCGCCCTGAGAATGTCCAGGTATCCCGCGGCCACGTCCCACCCCTTGATCGCCCGGTGCGCCGGCGGCGCCTGAAGTTTTACGTATAACGTCCGCCGTCATACGTACCATGTGCGCTGTTCACCCGTCCACACGAAAGCGCAGGCAACCGGTGGCCCCAGGCACCCGCCCCACCAGCCGAGACGTCGCCCACGCCGCCGGCGTCTCCCAGGCCGCCGTCTCCCTGGTCCTCGGCGACAAATGGCGCGGACGCGTATCGGAGACCACCGCCCGACGCGTCCGGGAAACCGCACGCGAACTCGGCTACCGACCCAACCTGGCAGCCCGCAACCTCCGCCTCGGCCACACCCGCACCGTGCTGCTCGTCGTCCCGGCCCTGACGACGGAGTTCTTCGCCGGCGTCTACACCGGCGCCGCCCGCGTCGCCGCCGAACACGGCTTCGGCGTGGTCCTCTACCCCTCCCCCGAAGGCATCGGCCCCGCCCGCGACCCCTTCGCCTCCGCCC
Organism: Streptomyces sp. NPDC006332; assembly: GCF_040612855.1. Classification (NCBI taxonomy): domain Bacteria; kingdom Bacillati; phylum Actinomycetota; class Actinomycetes; order Kitasatosporales; family Streptomycetaceae; genus Streptomyces; species Streptomyces sp. NPDC006332. The sequence goes on along the minus strand of NZ_JBEXRA010000028.1, from coordinate 35,412 downwards.
AGGCCGCCCTCGACGGCGTCATCGCCTCCTCCATGGCCGCCGACGCCCTCACCACCATCCGCGGCGACCAACTCCCCCTCGTGATGCTCGACAGCGACCCCACCGGAAGCCCCGGCGCCGCCGCCACCGTCAACCTCGACATCACCGACGGCGTACGACAGGTCACCGAACACCTCCTGGACCTCGGCCACCGCCACTTCCTCCACCTCGCGGCGGATGTACCCTCCTGGACCTTCGAGATCCGCGCCCGCGAACTCGCCGCCCGCACCGCCACCGTCCCCGGCACCACCGTCCGTACGGTCCGCGCACCGATCACCATCGAAGACGCCACGGCCGCCGCCCAGACCGCCCTCTCCGCCCCCGGCCCCCGGCCCACCGCACTGGTCTGCGACGACGACAAACTCGCCGCCGGCGCCTACAAGGCCCTGCGCCGCCTAGGCCTGCGCATCCCCGACGACGTCTCCGTCACCGGCCTCGACGACCTCGCCCTCGCCACCGCCATCGACCCCGAACTGACGACCGTACGCCTCGACTCCGAACGGTTCGGCGAACACGGGATGCGAGCCCTCCTAGCGGTCCTGGAAGGCCACACACCGGACGCCGGGGACATCCCCGTGGAACTCATCGTCCGGGGCTCCACAGCACCCCCCAGAGCCTCCTGAAACGCCCTGTGCCCCGGCCGACAGATCGACCGGGGCACACACATCGGCGTCCAACAGACAAGGCGCGCGACGTCACTCCTCCTCGGAGCTCTCCGCCTCCGTGGTCGCCCCGCCCGCCTCCAGCAGCCGACCGAGCTGACGACCCACGATCCGCTTGAACTTACGCTTCTGCGGCCGCGTACGATCCAGCACCGCGACCTCCAGACGCTCCGCGGGAATCTCCCGCTCACTGCCATTCGTGTCACGGGACAACGCCTGCACCGCGAGCTCCAGCGCCCCCGCCAGACTCATACCGTCCTGATGACGCTGATCCAGATAACCGCTGATCTGCTCGGCATTACCACCCACCGCGACCGAACCGTGCTCATCCACGATCGAACCGTCATGCGGCAACCGATAGATCTGGTCACCCTCCGGCGTCTCCCCGACCTCGGCGACCACCAACTCCACCTCGTACGGCTTCTCCGCCGCACTCGAGAAGATCGTGCCCAGCGTCTGCGCATACACATTCGCCAGACCCCGAGCGGTCACATCATCCCGGTCATAGGTGTAACCACGCAGATCCGCGTACCGCACACCACCGATCCGCAGATTCTCGTACTCGTTGTACTTACCGGCGGCCGCGAAACCGATCCGGTCATAGATCTCACTGAACTTGTGCAACGCACGGGACGGATTCTCGCCGACGAACACAATGCCGTCGGCATACTGCAGCACAACGAGGCTGCGACCACGAGCGATGCCCTTACGGGCGTACTCCGCCCGGTCGGCCATCGCCTGCTGGGGGGAGACATAGAACGGCGTCGACACCGGTTATCCGTCCCTTTCATTCGAAGTCACTGGACCACCTGGCAAGAAAAACCAACCCGCCGACTACAGAAGCGCGGCCCGCGGACCGTCGGGCTGCTCCAGCCGCCGCTGCAGGATCGAACGGGCGATCTCGGAGGACTCGTCCTCAGTGAGCCGACGGAAACCGTCCTCGGTGATCACAGTGACGATCGGATAGATCCGGCGCGCGACATCGGGACCACCGGTCGCCGAGTCGTCATCTGCCGCGTCATACAGAGCCTGCACCACAAGAGTCGTGGCCTCGTCCTCGCTCAGGTCGTCACGGTAGAGCTTCTTCATCGCACCCCGCGCGAAGATCGACCCCGAACCGGTCGCCGCGAAGTTGTGCTCCTCCGAACGACCACCGGTCACGTCATAGGAGAAGATCCGCCCCTTCGCCCGGTCCACGTCGAATCCGGCGAACAACGGAACCACCGCCAGACCCTGCATCGCCATGCCCAGGTTGGAACGGATCATGGTCGACAGCCGGTTCGCCTTGCCTTCCAGGGACAGCTGCGCCCCCTCGACCTTCTCGAAGTGCTCCAGCTCCAGCTGGAACAGCTTCACCATCTCGACGGCCAGGCCCGCGGTACCGGCGATACCGACCGCCGAGTACTCGTCGGCCGGGAACACCTTCTCGATGTCGCGCTGAGCGATGACGTTGCCCATCGTGGCGCGACGGTCACCGGCGAGCACGACACCACCCGGGAACGTCACGCCCACGATCGTGGTGCCGTGCGGCGCCTCGATCACACCCTGGGTGGGCGGCAGCTGCCGGTTGCCGGGCAGGATCTCCGGCTGGTGCTCCGACAGGAAGTCCATGAAGGAGGACGACCCAGGCGTCAGGAAGGCAGCTGGTAGACGCCCGGTGCTACGAGTGTTGGCTTCCACGCGATTCCTTCCAAGTAAGCGGCGGCCCGACGGACGGCGTCGGGGTCGTCTCCCAACTTGCCGATGGCCGAATTGCAGTTGAAGCACAGTACGCCTCGGACCCTACCCGTCTTGTGGCAGTGATCCACATGGACAGCCGGAGCTTTCAGGCAGATCACGCAGAGCCCCATTTGGGAGGCGATCATCTCGTCGCGTTCGGCCTCGGTGATGCCGTAGTGACGCTTCAGATGCCCCTGTCTCCCTCGTACGGCCTTGCATCCCTTGCAGCAGGTAGCTAGGCCATCCGAGGCTGTTGCATTCCGGTGCCATTCGCTGTGCGGCTTGATCTCCCCACAACCACGACAGAACTTGTGCCCCTCAGGTGCCTCCACCCTGGGTCGGACATTCTTCCCCTTGGCCAGTTGCCGAGCCTGGTGATAAGCCGACCAGCACTCCCGGCAATAGGCCTGCAAGCCGTCACGGGCGGACGCGTTGCTGGCGAACGTTGCTCGCGGCTTGACTTTTTCACACCGCGAGCAACGCTTCGCATCACCTTCGCTTGCCAAGCTTCAATCCCCCGTCACCTTCGATTCGAAGGTTACTCGCCACCCTTCTGAACGAAGCTTCGAACGAAGTCCTCGGCGTTCTCCTCGAGGACGTCGTCAATCTCATCCAGGACGGAGTCCACGTCGTCGCTCAGCTTCTCCTGGCGCTCCTTGAGGTCTTCGGATGCCTGCGCCTCGGGCGCCTCCTCGACCTCCTCGGTGTTGCGCGTCGCCTTCTGCTGTCCGCCGCCGGTGTCCTTGGTCGCCATAACCCTCACCCCGCTCGGTTCGACGTTCTTGATCAGACCCTACAAGCAGGGTCCGACATTGGCCCCGCTGTTCCGTCAACGTCCGGGGACCACCTCGATGATTCCCGGACACGGACCTTTCCACCCTGTGGGGCCGTGCCGGCCCCGAGTACCCCCTCAGTTGCCGGACAGCACCCTGACCAGGTCTTCCGCCGTGCGACAGCGGTCCAGCAGCTCCTTGACGTGATTACGCGTTCCGCGAAGCGGTTCCAGGGTTGGGACCCGTTGGAGCGAGTCGCGCCCGGGCAGGTCGAAGATGACCGAGTCCCAGGAGGCGGCCGCGACGTCGTCCGCGTACTGCTCCAGGCAGCGGCCGCGGAAGTACGCACGGGTGTCCTCAGGCGGCTTCGTGCGGGCCCGCTCGACCTCGTTGTCGTCCAGCAGCCGCTTGATCCGGCCGCGGGCCGCCAGCCGGTTGTAGAGCCCCTTGTCGGGGCGTACGTCGGCGTACTGGAGATCGACCAGGTGCAGCCGGGCGGCGTCCCAGTCGAGGTCGTCCCGGCGCCGGTAGCCCTCCATGAGCTCCCGCTTGGCGACCCAGTCCAGTTCGCCGGCCAGGCTCATCGGGTCGTTCTCCAGCCGGTTGAGGGTGTCCTCCCAGCGGGAGAGGACGTCCTTGGTCTGGTCGTCGGCGTCCGCGCCGAACCGGTCCTCCACGTACTTGCGTGACAGCTCGTAGTACTCCATCTGCAGCTGGACCGCGGTGAGTGTCCGGCCGCTGCGGAGGGTGACCAGGCGCTGGAGGCTCGGGTCGTGGGAGACCTGGTGGAGGGTGCGGACGGGCTGGTCCACGGCCAGGTCGACGGCGATGAAGCCGTCCTCGATCATGGACAGGACGAGCGCTGTGGTGCCGAGTTTCAGGTAGGTCGAGATCTCCGAGAGGTTCGCGTCGCCGATGATGACGTGCAGGCGGCGGTGTTTCTCGGCGTCGGCGTGCGGTTCGTCCCGGGTGTTGATGATGGGGCGCTTGAGGGTGGTTTCGAGGCCGACCTCGACCTCGAAGTAGTCGGCGCGCTGGCTGAGCTGGAAGCCGTGCTCGTGTCCGTCCTGGCCGATGCCGACGCGGCCCGCTCCGGCGAAGACCTGGCGGGAGACGAAGAACGGCGTGAGGTGGCGCACGATGTCCGAGAAGGGGGTTTCCCGCTTCATCAGGTAGTTCTCGTGCGTGCCGTAGGAGGCGCCCTTGTTGTCGGTGTTGTTCTTGTAGAGGTGGATCGGCTGGGCGCCGGGGAGCTGGGCGGCGCGTTCCGCGGCTTCGGCCATGATGCGTTCGCCGGCCTTGTCCCAGAGGACGGCGTCCCGGGGGTTGGTGACCTCGGGTGCGCTGTATTCGGGGTGTGCGTGGTCGACGTAGAGCCGCGCGCCGTTGGTGAGGATCACGTTGGCGAGGCCGATGTCCTCGTCGGTGAGCTGGCTGGAGTCGGCGGCCTCGCGGGCGAGGTCGAAGCCTCGCGCGTCCCGTAGCGGGTTCTCCTCCTCGAAGTCCCAGCGGGCCCGTCGGGCCCGGTGCATCGCCGCCGCGTAGGCGTTGACGATCTGGGATGAGGTGAGCATGGCATTGGCGTTGGGGTGGCCGGGGACGGAGATCCCGTACTCCGTCTCGATGCCCATTACTCGCCGTACGGTCATGCGGCCCTCCTTGCCCGGCGGCGTCCTCGGTCGGGAACGCCGCTCAAGTACCGCTGGCGCTCCGGTGCGTGTGCGGTGCCCGTCCCCGCACTGCGCGACTCGGCGGTATGGAAGAGCCTAGAACGCCTCTGCGCTGGTGGGGAGATCATTTGCGTCATTGCCTTGCACGCCTCTTGTTAAGGCCGTGGCCTGGAAAACAGTCGGCTGCGGGTACCCGGTGTGGGCACCCGCAGCCGCCCTGTGTTTTACAGGTACTGACCCGTGTTTGCCACCGTGTCGATGGAGCGTCCGGTGTCTGCGCCCTGCTTTCCGGTGATGAGGGTGCGGATGTAGACGATCCGTTCGCCCTTCTTGCCGGAGATGCGGGCCCAGTCGTCGGGGTTGGTGGTGTTCGGCAGGTCCTCGTTCTCCTTGAACTCGTCCACGCAGGCCTGGAGGAGGTGGGAGACGCGGAGGCCCTTCTGGCTGTGCTCCAGGAAGTCCTTGATCGCCATCTTCTTGGCGCGGCCCACGATGTTCTCGATCATGGCGCCGGAGTTGAAGTCCTTGAAGTAGAGGACTTCCTTGTCGCCGTTGGCGTAGGTGACTTCCAGGAAGCGGTTTTCCTCGGATTCGGCGTACATGTGTTCCACGGCCGTCTGGATCATGCTTCCGACGGTGGTGGCCTTGCTGCCGCCGTGTTCTCCGAGGTCGTCGGAGTGCAGTGGGAGGCGCTCGGTGAGGTACTTGCCGAAGATGTCCTTGGCCGCTTCGGCGTCCGGACGTTCGATTTTGATCTTCACGTCGAGTCGGCCGGGCCGCAGGATGGCGGGGTCGATCATGTCCTCCCGGTTGGAGGCGCCGATCACGACCACGTTCTGCAGGCCCTCCACGCCGTCGATCTCGGCGAGCAGCTGCGGGACGATGGTGTTCTCCACGTCCGAGCTGACACCCGAGCCTCGGGTGCGGAAGAGGGATTCCATCTCGTCGAAGAAGACGATGACGGGGGTGCCCTCGCTGGCTTTCTCACGAGCACGCTGGAAGACGAGGCGGATCTGCCGCTCGGTCTCGCCGACGTACTTGTTCAGGAGTTCGGGGCCCTTGATGTTGAGGAAGAAGCTCTTGCCCTGGGCCTGGCCGGTGACCTCGGCGACCTTCTTGGCCAGCGAGTTGGCGACGGCCTTGGCGATGAGCGTCTTGCCGCATCCGGGCGGTCCGTACAGGAGGACGCCCTTGGGTGGGCGCAGTTCGTGCTCCTTGAACAGGTCCGGGTAGAGGTACGGGAGCTCGACCGCGTCGCGGATGGCCTCGATCTGGCCGCCGAGGCCGCCGATCTGCTCGTAGCCGATGTCCGGTACCTCTTCGAGGACGAGTTCTTCGACCTCGCTCTTCGGGACGACCTCGTAGACGTAGCCGGAGCGGGGTTCGAGCAGCAGGGCGTCGCCGGGGCGGATGGTGATGTCCAGCAGCGGCTCGGCGAGCCGCACCACCCGTTCCTCGTCGGTGTGCCCCACTACGAGGGCGCGCTCGCCGTCCTCGAGGATCTCCTTGAGGGTGACGATGTCGCCGACGCTCTCGTATTCCATGGCCTCGACCACGTTGAGAGCTTCGTTGAGCATTACTTCCTGGCCGCGCCGGAGCTCGTCGAGTTCCACGCTCGGGCTGACGTTCACCCGCAGCTTGCGGCCGCCGGTGAAGATGTCCGCCGTGCCGTCCTCGTTCGCCGTGAGGAAGACACCGAAGCCGGCCGGTGGCTGTGCGAGCCGGTCGACCTCCTCCTTGAGGGCCACGATCTGGTCTCGGGCCTCACGGAGCGTGTTGGCGAGTCGCTCGTTCTGGGCGGACACGCCGGCCAGATTGGTCTGCAGCTCGACGATCCGCTCTTCGAGAATCCTCGTGTGTCGCGGAGAGTCGGCGAGCTTGCGTCGCAGGACGGCGATCTCCTGCTCAAGGTAGGCAATCTGCCCGGCGGGGTCTTCGGACCCTCGTCCCGGGCGGATGCCGCGGTTCATGTCGTCGTCGTGGGCTGCCACGGTCCTCACCTCCTCCAAGGGGAGCTGGACGCTTCCAGACCCTACCTGGGTGGGTGTCGATTGAAACCCCTAGATCACAAAGACGGTCGGGGTGTGTCCGATCTTCACCCTTGCGCTCTCCCTCACGCCAGGGGAATACCCACCGAACATGATTGGAAAGCCGCCGGAGGTAGGGTCGAAGTGTTCAACACCCGTCAGAGCTGGCCGGATTCCCGGCCGGGTCGGCGCAGAAACGTTGGGAGAGATGGACGTGCAGCAGGAGGCCGGGTCCGGTGGCGAGGGGCTGGAGGTCTGGATCGATCAGGATCTCTGTACCGGTGACGGGATCTGTGTCCAGTACGCGCCGGAGGTGTTCGAGCTGGACATCGACGGGCTCGCCTATGTCAAGGGTACGGGCGAGGAGCTGCTCCAGGACAAGGGCGCCACAACGCCCGTACCGCTGCCGCTTCTCACGGATGTCGTGGAGTCCGTGAAGGACTGTCCTGGCGAGTGCATCCATGTTCGTCGGGTTTCGGACCTGGTCGAGGTGTACGGACCCGACGCGGAGTGACCGTACTGACACCTGTTGTGATCACTGTCTGATTTCTCACACGCGCTGGTGATGTGGGTCAGACGGTGTGTGAGTCGGCGGGTGTCGAGCGGACGAACGCGCCGTTCTTCCACTGCCACTTCGCGCTGTCCTTGACGTCGGGGCAGCAACTGGGCACGTCGGCGGTGGAGTAGCCGAGGAGTGTGGCGAGGACGGCGTGGTCCCGTAGGGCGAAGTCGGTGACGCTCTGGCGGTCCTTGGGGTTGACCAGGGTGGCGACCACTCTTGGCTTGCCGGTGTCCGCGGACCGGGTGAGGACGTACACGCCGTCGGGTGGGGTGCCCATGGGTGCGTCGCAGTGCACGACGGCGACGGTTTCGGGCCTGCCGTCGCCGTCGAGGTCTCCGGCGGCCTTCTTGACCACGATGGCCTTGACCGGTCCGCACTCGATCGGGAAGTCGACGTCCGCGGGGTCGGGGGCCGTGATGCCGGTCGGCGCGGACTTCGTCCGGGGTGCGGCCGCCTGAGCGGCGGTGGCCGGGTTCGGTTGCAGGACCGAGGAGAGGGCCACCACGCCGGCGACCGCCGTCGCGGTGGCGACCCAGTGGATGGGTCGGGTGTGGGTGTGTGCCAGTTCCGGGACGGCGGATTGCTGCACTAGGAGCGTCTCCTGGGGCTGTGCCGGTGGGGGTGGCCTGCATGGTGCCACACGTCACAGTGCGGGGGGAACGGCGGGGTGGGGTTCGGCCGGACGGGGGCGTTACGGATTCTGGCGCGGTGTCAACGCGGGTGTGGCGTGGCCCAGTTCCCGGGGTTGGCGGGGAACTGGGCCAGGGTGGTCGTGTGTTGAGATGGCGCCGGTCGCGTCAGCGGGTGGCGCCGCCGTCGGCGTTGGGGCCGGAGTAGTCCTCGCCGTAGGCGCCCTTGGCGGGGCGGCGGCGGCGCATGGGGGGTTCGACGCCGTCGGCGAGGCGGCGGGCGGTGAGCAGGAAGCCGGTGTGGCCGATCATCCGGTGGTCGGGGCGGACGGCGAGGCCCTCGACGTGCCAGTTGCGGATCATCGACTCCCAGGAGGTCGGCTCGTTGAAGCTGCCGATCTCCCGGATGGACTCGACGGTGCGGGCGAGCTGCGTGGTGGTGGCCACGTAGCAGCAGAGGATGCCGCCGGGCACGAGGGCCTTGGAGACGGCTTCCAGGCATTCCCAGGGGGCGAGCATGTCGAGGATGACGCGGTCGACGTCGGTGTCGGACAGGTTGTCCTGGAGGTCACCGACGGTGAGCTGCCAGGCGGGGTGGGGGCCGCCGAAGTAGCGTTCCACGTTCTGCCGGGCGATGTCGGCGAAGTCCTCGCGGCGCTCGTAGGAGTGCAGCATGCCCTGGTCGCCGATGGCGCGCAGCAGGAAGCTGCTGAGGGAGCCGGAGCCGACGCCGGCTTCGACGACGCGGGCGCCGGGGAAGATGTCGGCGAAGGCGAGGATCTGCCCCGCGTCCTTGGGGTAGACCACGGCGGCGCCGCGGGGCATGGACAGGACGTAGTCGGGGAGCAGGGGGCGCAGCGCGAGGTAGGCGACGTTCCCGGTGGTGCGGACAACGCTGCCCTCGGGAGCACCGATCAGTTCGTCGTGCGGGAAGGAACCCTTGTGGGTGTGGAAGTTCTTCCCGGCTTCGAGCGTGAACGTGTAGTGGCGGCCCTTGGGGTCGGTCAGCTGAACCTGGTCCCCGACCTTGAAGGGCCCGCGTCGGCGGGCGGCACCGGTCGGTTCGGACATGTGAACAGACTACCGGTCTCCGCGGGGGCCGCGGACCATGGGGCGGGCGCTAGGAGGGCCTGGCCATGGCCTTGACGAAGGCGCGTTCCACGTCGGCGGCGGAGAGGACTCCGTAGATCTCGCCGGTCTCCTCGACGACGAGGTACTCGGTGGCGGGGGTGGTGCGCAGGGCGTCCAGGAGGTCTTCTCCGGCGAGTTCCGCGGAGACGCGCATGCCGTCGGTGAGGTCCTGGGCGAGGCCGCTGACGGCGACCCAGGGCCGGCGGTGTTCGGGTACGCCGACGATGGCGGCCTCGCGGACGAGGGAGAGGGGGTGTCCGTCGTTGTCGACGACGACGAGGGCGCGGGCTCCGGCGGCGTTGGCGCGGCGCAGGGCCTCGGAGAGGGGGGTGTGGGTCTCCACGGGGACGGCGCGGCGGGTGAGGGTGCGGGCGCGCAGTTCGGGCAGGTGTTCGCGCAGTCGGGCGACGCGCAGGCTGTTACCGGCGCCGGTCCAGATGATCGCGGCGAGGATGGCGGCGAGCAGGGCGTCCATGACGGTGTCCATGCCGACGTTGTCCTCGGCGTTGGTGCCGAGTGCCCCGGACTGGGTGAGCAGGGGCAGGCCGATGAGGACGGAGACGGCGAGGACGCGGCCGACCCAGGCGGCGGCGACGGTGCCGGTCATGGGCCTGCCGGTGATCTTCCAGACGATCGCGCGGAGCATGCGGCCGCCGTCGAGGGGCAGGCCGGGCAGCAGGTTGAAGGCGGCGACGATCAGGTTGGAGATCATCAGGCCGGCCAGCAGGACGCCGGGGACGGTGCCGGGTTCGACGGGCTGCATGGCGAGGTAGAACAGGGCGGCGAGGACGAGGGAGAGCAGGGGGCCGACGAAGGCCAGGACGAACTCGCGGCCGGGGGTCTCGGCCTCCTTCTCGATTTCGGAGACGCCGCCGAAGAACTGGAGCTGGATGCGGCGGACCGGGAGTTTGAAGCGGAGGGCCGCGACGGTGTGGGCGAGTTCGTGGACCAGGACGGAGGCGTAGAAGGCGATCGCGAAGAAGAGGGAGACGAGGTAGCGGAGGGCGCCGAGTTCGGGCAGTACGCGGTCGAGTTGTCCGCCGAACACCCAGGTGATGAGGGCGGCGACGAGGAACCAGCTGGGCGCGACGTACACGGGTACGCCGAACGGGCGCCCCATCAGCAGTCCGCCTCCGGGGCCCCGTTCACGGCGGGGCGGGCGGCCCTTGGTGACACCGGCGTGGGCGGGGGTCCGGTCGTCGTCGGGGTGGCTGTGGGGGTGCTCGGGAGTGCCGGGGGGTGCTTCGGGGTGGGGGGGTTCGGGGTGCTGGGGGTGGCGGGCGGTGGATTCGTTCGCGGGGGTCTTTTCGGGGGCCTTGTCAGTGGCCTCGCCCCTGTTCGCGTCCGCGTTCTCGGTCTTGTTCGCGGCGTCCTGGGCGGCTTGGTTCTCGGGGGCCTGGTTCTGGGTGGCCTCGGGCTCGGGGACGTCGTCCTCGGTGGTCCGGTCGGTGGGGCCGTCGTGGTGCGGGGGCTGCTGCGGGGGGTCCGATCGGCGTACGACCATGGTGGGTTCGTCGGGCGGTGCCTCGCCGGTGTCGGTGCCCGGGGTGGGCTGGCCGGGGTGTGCGGGGCCGGTGGCCGGGGTCGCAGGTGCTGCGGGGTGCTGGGTCGGCTCGTCGTTGCCGGACCGCGGCTGCCCGCTCCCGCCGCTCTCGTCCACGGTGTCCCCTCGTTCGAAGCGTCTCCCGCGCCTGCCGGACGGGATGGTCTCGGGTCGATGGTATGCGGCCGTCGCGATGCGTTCCGCCCGGCACCCCCTGTGTCTCCCCGGTCGTCGTGCCGGTCACGGCCGGGGCTGGGTCACTGTCAGTGGCGGGCCGTATGGTCTGTGGTCATGGAGACGAGCACGGAGGGCGTGGCGGAGACCGCCGACGGGAGTGACGCGCAGGAGGGCTTGCCGGTCCCGGCTGGGTCGGCGACGACCGCGAGGGTGGCCGGGCCTGGCGAGGACGCGGCGGCGGAGCAGGCGGGTGCGGTGGCGGGGCCCGATGTGGTCATCGCGGCGGACCCGGCGACGGCGGTGATCACGGTGACCGCGGACGCAGCGACGGGGGCGGATCAGGCGGCACCGGTCGGGCGGACCGTGACAGCGCCGTCCTCTCTCTCCCCCTCACGGGCCGGCGACTTCATGCAGTGCCCCCTGCTGTACCGGTTCCGGGTGATCGACCGGCTGCCCGAGAAGCCGAGCGAGGCGGCGACGCGCGGCACGCTGGTGCACGCGGTGCTGGAGCGGCTCTTCGACGCCCCGGCGGCCGAACGGACGGTGCCCCGTGCCACGTCGCTGGTCCCCGGTCAGTGGGACCGGCTGCGGGAGACCCGGCCGGAGGTCGACGAGCTGTTCGCCGACGATCCGGAGGGCGAGCGGCTGACGCGCTGGCTGGGCGAGGCGGAGCGGCTCGTGGAGCGGTGGTTCACGCTGGAGGACCCGACCCGGCTCGAACCGGTCGAGCGTGAGCTGTTCGTGGAGACGGAGCTGGATTCGGGGCTGACGCTGCGCGGGATCATCGACCGGGTCGATGTGGCGCCCACCGGGGAGGTGCGGATCGTCGACTACAAGACGGGAAAGGCGCCCCGCCCCGAGTACGCCGAGGGCGCGCTGTTCCAGATGAAGTTCTACGCCCTTGTGGTGTGGCGGCTGAAGAACGTCGTCCCGCGTCGGCTGCAGCTGGTCTATCTGGGCAGCGGCGACGTCCTGACGTACGACCCCGTCGTCGCCGACCTGGAGCGGGTCGAGCGCAAGCTGCACGCGTTGTGGGAGGCGATCCGGCAGGCCACGGACTCCGGTGACTGGCGGCCGCGGCGGACCAAGTTGTGCGGCTGGTGCGACCACCAGGCGCATTGTCCGGAGTTCGGCGGTACTCCCCCGCCGTATCCGCTGCCGGTGAGGGTGGCGGAGTCCGAGGCTGGGGCGCAGGGCAGAATGGGGCCGGACTAGCGAAGGAGACTTACGTGGCCATCCGTGTCCTACTGGTCGACGACCAGCCCCTGCTGCGCACCGGCTTCCGGATGATCCTGGAGGCCGAGCAGGACCTCGCGGTCGTCGGCGAGGCCGGAGACGGCCTCCAGGCGCTGGACCAGGTGCGGGCGTTGCAGCCCGACGTGGTCCTGATGGACATCCGCATGCCCCGGATGGACGGTGTGGAGGCGACCCGGCAGATCACCGGCCCTGGCCGGGACGGCCCGGCCAAGGTGCTGGTGCTGACCACCTTCGACCTCGACGAGTACGTGGTGGAGGCTCTGCGGGCGGGGGCCAGTGGCTTCCTGTTGAAGGACGCCCCGGCCAACGAGCTGGTGCAGGCCATCCGGGTGGTGGCGGCGGGTGAGGCGATGCTCGCGCCGAGCATCACGCGTCGCCTGCTGGACAAGTACGCCACTCATCTGCCGTCCGGGGACGAGCCGGTTCCGGACACCCTGCACACGCTCACGGATCGTGAGGTGGAGGTGCTGAAGCTGGTGGCGCGGGGGCTGTCGAACGCCGAGATCGCGGCGGATCTGTTCGTCAGCGAGACCACCGTGAAGACGCACGTCGGCCATGTCCTCACCAAGCTGGGGCTGCGCGACCGGGTGCAGGCCGCGGTGTACGCGTACGAGAGCGGGCTGGTGCGCCCCGGCGCACAGTAGGTGAGGTGCGGCCGCGGTCTGCGGTCCTACGGCGTGGCGGGCGCCCCCTGCGAACAGGGGGCGCCCGCCTCGTGTGTGCGGCCGTGGGTGTGCGGGCGGGTCAGCCCTTGCTGAGTTCCCAGAAGCGGAACACGGTCGAGGCGTCGAGGCAGTACTCCAGGCCGTAGACGCCCTCGCGTTTGACGGCGTACTGCTTGCCCTGCCAGATCGGGAGGACGGGCAGTTCGTCGGCGACGATGTCCTGGAGCTTGCCGTAGTCCGAGTCGGTGGCGGCGCGGTCGCTCTGGGCGGCGGTCTGCGGGATGAGCGTGCCGGTGATGGTGCTGTTGCCGTAGTTGTTGTCCAGCACGTTGCCCTTGCCGAAGAAGGGGGCGGTGAAGTTGTCGGCGTCCGGGTAGTCGGGAATCCAGCCCTTCACGTAGACGCCGTACTTGCCGGCCTTGATGTCCTTCTCGTACTGCTCGAAGGCGACGGACTTGACGTCGGCCTCGAACAGGCCGCTGGCGTTGAGCTGGGCGGCGATCGCCTTCAGCAGGGAGTCGGTGGCCGGGCCGTAGCGGGACGGGGTCGACCACAGGGTCAGCTTCACCTTGCCGGCGATGCCGTCGGCCTTCAGCGCGGCGGCGGCGTCGGCCTTGGAGGGGTGGTCGCCGTAGGTGTCGAAGAAGGCCGTGTTGTGGCCGGCGACACCGGCCGGGATGATCGAGTACAGCGGGGTGGCGGTGCCCTGGTACACGTCGTTGATGAGGGAGTCGCGGTCGATCAGGTGGGCCATCGCCTTGCGTACGCCGAGTTGTCCGGCGACCGGGTCGTTCATGTTGAAGACCAGGTGCTGGACCTCCGCGCTGGTGCCTTCGACGAGTTCGACTCCCGCGTCGTCGCCCTGCTCGATGTCCGCGATGTCGCTCGCGCCGAGGCCTCGGTAGGCGATGTCGATCTTGTTGTCGAGCAGGGCCTTCTTGAGCGCGGTCTGGTCGCCGTGGAAGAGCCTCAGCGTGACGCCTTCGTTCTGGACGTCGGCGGTGCCCTGGTAGTTCTCGTTGACCGAGAAGACGGCCTCGTCCTTGCTGAAGGAGTCCAGCTTGTAGGGGCCGGAGCCGACCGCCTCACCGTCCTCGCGCAGTCCGTCGGCGTCGTACTGGGTGTGGTCGACGAGGGAACCGGCGCCCGATGCGATCTTGCTGGGGAAGGTGGCGTCGGGTGTGTTGAGGCGGAAGACCACCGTCTTCTCGTCCGGCGTCTCGACCTCGGAGAGCATGGGGAACATGATCGCCGGGCCCGCGTCGTCGTTGATCTTCAGCATGCGGTCGAAGGAGAACTTCACGTCCTTCGAGGTGAGCGCGTCGCCGTTGCTGAACTTGAGGCCGTCCTTCAGCGTGCACTCGTAGACCTTGGTCTCGGCGTCCGTGAAGCCGCAGCTCTTGGCTGCCTCCGGCTGCGGTTCGGTGCTCCCCTTGGGGAAGCTGAGCAGCGACTGGAAAACGTTGTTGAACAACAGCCAGGAGCCGGGGTCGTAGCCGGAGGCGGGGTCGGTGGCCAGGACGTCGTCGGACGTTCCCATGACCACGGACGAGTCGCTGCCCCCCGAGCCGCCGGTCTCCGTTCCACATCCGGTCAACAGGCCGGAGGCCAGCCCTGCCACGATGGGCAGGACCGGCCACTGGTTGCGCAGGTTCACGTAGTGCCTTGTCGTTGATGTCGGGCCCGGGGCCGCCCTCCCGGGCCCCGGACAGTGCTGGCTGTGTGTCAGCCGCTCACGCCCCGGCCGAGCTCCCACAGCTGGAGCGTCGAGGAGGAGTTCAGCACGTACGCGGTCCCTGTGACGTCGTCGCGGGCGGCGACGTACTGCTTGCCCTGCCACAGCGGCAGGACGGGGACGTCGTCGGCGACGATGTCCTGGATGTCGGTCAGGCTGGTGGCGGCGGCGAGCCGGTCGGACTCGCGGCGCGACTCCGGGATCAGCGTGTTACGGATGACGCTGTTCGCGTAGGGCGAGCCGATGGTGTTGTCCTTGTCGAGGAACGGCGCCAGGTAGTTGTCCGCGTCCGGGAAGTCGGGGAACCAGCCCATGCCGTAGACGTCGTACTGGCCCTCCTGCTCGGCCGGGCGGTAGGTGTCCCAGGGGGTGCCCTTGATGTCGACGTCGAACAGGCCGGTGTCGTTGAGCTGCTTCTGCAGCACCTCGAACTCCTGCTTGGTGGCCGGACCGTAGTGGTCGGTCGTGTAGTGCAGGGTCAGCTTCACCGGGGTGGTGATGTTCGCCTGGCTCAGCGCGGCCTTCGCCTTGGTGGTGTTCGGTTCGCCGTAGGTGTTGAAGAACGAGTTGGAGTGGCCGGTGATGCTGGCCGGGACCATCGAGAACAGCGGCTCCGCCTGTGAGCCGTACACCTTGGCGACGAGTTCGCTGCGGTTGATGACCTGGGCCATCGCCTCGCGGACCGCCTTCGACTTCACGGACGGCGCGTTGGTGTTGAAGCCGAGGTAGCGGATCTCCAGGCCGGGCAGCTCGACCAGGTCGACGTTGCTGTCCGAGCCGTCGGCGAGCTTGGTGATCTGTTCCGGCGACATGGTGCGGGTCATCAGGTCGAGATCGCCCTTGTCGAGCGCGGCGCCCATGGCGTCGGCATCCGCGTAGGAGCGCATCTCCACCTTGTCGTTGTTCACCTTCAGCGTCCCCTTGTAGTTGGGGTTCTTGGTGAACACGGCGTTGACGAGCACGTTGTCCTTGACGTCGGCCTGCAGCGTGTACGGGCCGGAGCCGTCCACGTCGAAGCCGTCGCGCAGCTTGCTCTCCGCGTAGTCGGCGGGGTTGACGATGCCGGCGACCGGGGTGGACAGCTTGTACGGGAAGGTGGCGTCGGCCGTCTTGAGGTGGAAGATCACCTCGCGGTCGCCCTGGGTCTCGACGGTGTCGACCGTGGACAGCAGGGCGAAGACACCGCTGTCGGCCTTCAGCGAGCGGGCGCGGTCGATGGAGAACTTCACGTCCTTCGCGGTGATGGCGTCGCCGTTGGCGAACTTGAGGCCGTCGCGGAGGGTGCACGCGTAACGTTCGTTGCCGCTGTCGGTGAAGCCGCACTGCTGGGCCGCCTCGGGCACCGGGTCGCCGTCGCCCTTCGGCATGATCATCAGGGTCTGCACGGTCTGGCGCAGGATGTTCCAGGTGCCGACGTCGTAGGCGTAGGCGGGGTCGAGCGGCGCCGGGGCCTTCTTCGTGGCGGTGAACCGGTCCGTGGTGCCGACGGCGATCGCGCTGTCACTGTCGCTCCCGCTGCCTGAGCCACCGCAGGCTGCGAGCACCGGCGCCAGCAGGCCGATCACGGCCGGCAGCGCCAAAGTCTTGCGGTTCATGCTCGAAGTTCTCCAGAGCTGTCGAGTCCGTGTACCCGGCATGCAGGGGTGTCGATGCGGATCACGGGGTAAGGGCGATGTTCTCGTGAGGAGGTTAGTCCGCACCGGCACGAGGGTTCGCGGCGACCGGAGTTGAGGGCCCATCACGCTGCGAAACCGGCTGTGGACGGACCGAAAACCCGAGGGGGGAAGGATTCGTGCAGGCTCTCATCAATCGGGACACAAAGGCGCGCCCACCCCCCTCGACCGGGGGTGAGCTGCATACCTCTATCACCCTGTCGAGCCCCGGCGGCGTGGGGAACGTCACATACCCAGCGGTGTGAAGTAGTGCCGGAATTCAGCCATCCGGCGCGGTTCGAATTCCCTCGGACACCGCCCGTGGAATTCCCCCGCTATCGGCACCGCACGCTGCGTGTACACCCGGCGCATTTTCCGTCATGAAGGCCGTCAGAGCGGCATCAGGCCGCGCAGAAATGCCAGGTCCACCTCTTCGAGGGAGGTCACGACGGTACGCCGGGCGGCCGGGGCGATGGGCGCGACGGAGGGCACCGCCACGACCTGGCAGCCGGCCGCCTCGGCCGCGGCGACGCCGGTCGCGGTGTCCTCGACGACCGCGCACCTGGCGGGTTCCGCGCCGAGTCCGGCGGCGGCGAACAGGTACGGGTCGGGGTGCGGCTTGGTGCGCCCCACCTCGTCGCCGGCGACGGTGAGCGCGAAGTGCTGGGGGCCGAGCGAGGTGAGGACCCGGTCGATGATGCGCCGGTGCGAGGCGGAGACCAGCGCCGTGGGGATCTCGTGCGCGGCCAGTTCGGCCAGCAGCCGGGCGGCTCCCGGCATGATCGGCAGTGCCCGGTCGATGCGGTCCTCGAAGCCCTGGTTGAGCAGCACCGTGAGTTCGGCGAGGGTGATGTCGGCGCCGGTGGCTTCGATCAGGAAGCCGGCGCTGCGGGTCATGGGGCCGCCGACGACGACATGGCGCCAGGATTCGTCGAGGGTGTGTCCCAGACGCGCGAAGACCTCGGCCTCGACGTCCCACCAGAAACCCTCGGTGTCCACCAGGGTGCCGTCCATGTCGAGGAGCACGGCCTGCAGGGCGGAGCCTTCGGCCGTACGGGTCACTGGTGCGGGAACCGTGCTGGTCATCCACGACCTCCTTCGAGGGACGAGCAGGCCGGTTCCCCCGGGGGAACCGGCCTGCAGTGGACCGACCAGTGTACGACTAATCCGATCAGCGCGCCGGGTGAGACGCACCGCACGGGACGAAGAAGCTGGGGCGAGGCGGCTCGCGCCTCACCGGGCGTTGAAGTACTTCGCCTCCGGGTGGTGGATCACGATGGCGTCGGTGGACTGTTCCGGGTGCAGCTGGAACTCCTCGGACAGCTGGACGCCGATGCGCTCGGGCTGGAGCAGGTCGGCGATCTTGGCGCGGTCCTCGAGGTTCGGGCAGGCGCCGTAGCCGAGGGAGAAGCGGGCGCCCCGGTACTTCAGGGCGAACATGTCCTCGATGTCGCCGGGGTCCTCGCCGGCGTAGCCCAGCTCCGAACGCACGCGTGCGTGCCAGTACTCGGCGAGCGCCTCCGCCAACTGGACGGACAGGCCGTGCAGTTCGAGGTAGTCGCGGTAGGAGTTGGCCTCGAAGAGCTTCGCGGTCTCCTCGCCGATCCGGGAGCCGACGGTGACGACCTGGAGGCCGACCACGTCCGTCTCGCCGGACTCCTCGGGCCGGAAGAAGTCGGCCAGACACAGCCGACGGCCGCGGCGCTGGCGCGGGAAGGTGAAGCGGGTGCGCTCGTTGCCCTGCTCGTCCAGGATGATCAGGTCGTCGTCCTTGGACACGCACGGGAAGTAGCCGTAGACGACGGCCGCCTCCAGCAGGTTCTCGGTCTGCAGCCGGTCCAGCAGTCCGCGCAGCCGGGGCCGGCCGTCGGTCTCGACCAGTTCCTCGTACGACGGTCCCTCGCCGGTGCGGGCCTGCTTGAGGCCCCACTGGCCCTTGAACAGGGCGCCCTCGTCGAGCCAGGAGGCGTACTCCTTGAGCTGGATGCCCTTGATGACGCGGGTGTCCCAGAAGGGCGGGGTGGGGATCGGGTTGTCGACGGCGACGTCGGAGCGGACGTGGCCCTCCTCCGGGCGCTCCTCGACCTCCACGGAGGCCGCGGCCCGCACCCGGCGCTGCTTGAGCTCCGGCAGTTTCGCGCCCGGCACGCCCCGCTTGACCCCGATCAGCGCGTCCATCAGGCGCAGGCCCTCGAACGCGTCGCGGGCGTAGCGGACCTCGCCCTGGTAGATCTCGTGCAGGTCCTGCTCGACGTAGGCCCGGGTCAGGGCCGCGCCGCCGAGGATGACCGGGTAGTCGGTGGCCAGGCCGCGCTGGTTGAGCTCCTCCAGGTTCTCCTTCATGATCACGGTGGACTTGACCAGGAGGCCGGACATGCCGATGACGTCGGCGCGGTGCTCGGCGGCGGCGTCCAGGATCGCGGAGACCGGCTGCTTGATGCCGAGGTTGACGACGTTGTAGCCGTTGTTGGACAGGATGATGTCGACGAGGTTCTTGCCGATGTCGTGCACGTCGCCGCGGACGGTGGCCAGCACGATGGTGCCCTTGCCGTCGTCGTCGCTCTTCTCCATGTGCGGTTCGAGGTAGGCGACGGCGGACTTCATGACCTCGGCGGACTGCAGGACGAACGGCAGTTGCATCTGGCCGGAGCCGAACAGTTCGCCGACGACCTTCATGCCGTCCAGGAGGGTCTCGTTGACGATGTCGAGGGCGGGGCGTTCTTCCAGCGCCGTGGCCAGGTCGTCCTCCAGGCCGTTCTTCTCGCCGTCGATGATGCGGCGCTTGAGGCGCTCGTCCAGAGGCAGTGCGGCCAGTTCCTCGGCCTTGCCGGCCTTCAGGGACTTGGCGGTGGCGCCCTCGAACAGCTGCATGAGCTTCTGCAGCGGGTCGTAGCCCTCGGCCCGACGGTCGTACACGAGGTCGAGGGCGGTCTGGACCTCCTCCTCGGTGAAGCGGGCGATCGGCAGGATCTTCGACGCGTGCACGATCGCCGAGTCGAGGCCCGCCTTCACGCACTCGTCCAGGAAGACGGAGTTGAGCAGGATACGGGCGGCCGGGTTGAGGCCGAAGGAGATGTTCGACAGGCCCAGCGTGGTCTGTACGTCGGGGTGGCGGCGCTTGAGTTCGCGGATCGCCTCGATGGTGGCGATGCCGTCCCCCCGGGACTCCTCCTGGCCGGTGCAGATGGTGAAGGTCAGGGTGTCGATGAGGATGTCCGACTCGTGGATGCCCCAGTTGCCGGTCAGGTCGTCGATGAGCCGTTCGGCGATCTCGACCTTCTTCTCGGGGGTGCGGGCCTGGCCCTCCTCGTCGATGGTCAGCGCGATCAGCGCGGCGCCGTGCTCCCGCGCCAGCTTGGTGACCTTCGCGAACCGGGACTCGGGGCCGTCGCCGTCCTCGTAGTTGACGGAGTTGATGACCGCGCGGCCGCCGAGCTTCTCCAGGCCGGCCTCGATGACGTCGACCTCGGTGGAGTCCAGGACGATCGGCAGGGTGGAGGCGGTGGCGAAGCGTCCGGCGAGCTCCTTCATGTCGGCGACGCCGTCACGGCCGACGTAGTCCACGCAGAGGTCCAGCATGTGGGCGCCCTCGCGGATCTGGTCGCGGGCCATCTCCACGCAGTCGTCCCAGCGGCCCTCCAGCATGGCCTCACGGAACTTCTTCGAACCGTTGGCGTTGGTGCGCTCACCGATGGCGAGGTACGAGGTGTCCTGGCGGAACGGGACCGTCTGGTAGAGGGAGGCCGCGCCCGGCTCGGGGCGGGGGTCGCGCTCGCCGGGGGTGAGGTCACGGACGCGGTCGACGACCTGACGCAGGTGCTCGGGGGTGGTGCCGCAGCAGCCGCCGATCAGGGAGAGGCCGTAGTCGCGGACGAAGTTCTCCTGCGCGTCGGCCAGGCCCTCGGGGTCGAGCGGGAAGTGCGCGCCGTCCTTGGTGAGGATCGGCAGGCCCGCGTTCGGCATGCACAGCAGCGGGATGCGGGAGTGCCGGGTGAGGTAGCGCAGGTGCTCGCTCATCTCGGCCGGGCCGGTGGAGCAGTTCAGGCCGATCATGTCGACGCCGAGGGGCTCCAGCGCGGTCAGGGCGGCGCCGATCTCGGAACCCAGGAGCATCGTGCCGGTCGTCTCGAACGCCATCGAGACCACCAGCGGCACGTCGACGCCGGTCGCCTCCATGGCGCGGCGGGCGCCCAGGACGGAGGCCTTCGTCTGCAGCAGGTCCTGGGTGGTCTCGACGATCAGGGTGTCGGCGCCGCCGGCCAGCAGTCCCTCGGCGTTGGCCTGGTAGCCGTCGCGGATGGTGACGAAGTCGATGTGGCCGAGGGTGGGCAGCTTGGTGCCGGGGCCGACGGAGCCGAGGACCCAGCGGGTGCGGCCGTCGCGGGCCGCGTACTCGTCCGCCACCTCTCGGGCGAGGCGCGCGCCGGCCTCGGACAGTTCGTGCACGCGGTCGGCGATGTCGTACTCCGTCGCGGCCGTGTAGTTGGCCCCGAAGGTGTTGGTCTCCACGCAGTCGACGCCGACGGCGAAGTACGCGTCGTGGACGGAGCGGACGATGTCGGGGCGGGTCAGGTTGAGGATCTCGTTGCAGCCTTCGAGGTTCTCGAAGTCCTCCAGGGTCGGATCCTGAGCCTGGAGCATCGTGCCCATCGCTCCGTCGGCCACCACCACACGGGTGGCGAGCGCCTCGCGGAGCGCGGACACACGGGCCCGGCTGTCGGCGGAAGGGGTCGGTGGCAACGAGGCCATGTAGGGGCTCCCTTAGGTGCGACGGCTGTCGGCTTTGTGCGGCGCCCACGCGACGGTCCGCGCTCGGCGCACCACGCCAGAGTAACCGGGACCCGCCGCCGATGGTCAGGACGTCCACGGGGCGGACCTCGATGGCGGACACATCTCCCCCGGGACACGAGTGGGGCAACAGATGTGGGCTGAGTATTGGCGGGAGGTCGGCATGGACCGGTAGTGTTCGACATTGCCGAACGGTGGCAGCGGCCTCGCGGGTCGACGGTCGTAGGGGACGGAGGCAGGACGGCGATGGCACGGAACATCCAGTCGCTGGAACGCGCGGCCGCGATGCTGCGGCTCCTCGCGGGCGGCGAGCGGAGACTCGGCCTGTCCGACATCGCCTCGTCCCTGGGCCTCGCCAAGGGCACCGCGCACGGCATCCTGCGCACCCTCCAGCAGGAGGGCTTCGTCGAGCAGGACGACGCCTCCGGGCGTTATCAGCTGGGTGCCGAACTGCTGCGCCTGGGCACCACCTATCTCGACGTGCACGAGCTCAGGGCGCGCGCCCTGGTGTGGACCGACGACCTGGCCCGCTCCAGCGGGGAGAGCGTCCACCTGGGTGTCCTGCACCAGCAGGGCGTGCTGATCGTGCACCACGTCTTCCGGCCCGACGACAGCCGGCAGGTCCTGGAGATCGGGGCCATGCAGCCGCTGCACTCCACGGCACTGGGCAAGGTGCTGTCGGCGTACGACCCGGTGGCGCACAGCGAGGCCCTGGAGAGCGACCGCAAGGCGTTCACCGACCGGACCGTCTGCGACCTCGACGCTTTCGAGCACGTCCTCGACATCACCCGTGCGCGTGGGTACGCCGCCGATGTCGAGGAGACCTGGGAGGGCGTGGCGTCCATCGCCGCGCCCATCCACGACCGGCGTCGCATGCCGGTGGGCGCGGTCGGCGTCACCGGGGCCGTGGAGCGGCTGGGCCGGGACGGCGAGCTGCGCCCCGAACTGATCGCGGCGGTGCGGGACTGCGCCCGCGCGGTGTCGCGGGACCTGGGCGCGGGACGCTTCTGAGGGACGCGGGACACGAGGTGACCGGTGCGGCGCGGGGCCGTTCCGGTGGTCGCCATGTGCGGACGTGACCGGTTCTCGGCCGGGCGCAAGATCGGTAGCACACAGCAACCAGTAACGATCCTGTTTTCGAGAACAGAACCCTTGACGTGCCCGTGACCCCGGAGCAAGACTCCCGTCCATCGGTCGACATTGTCGAACACCGACCGGCAATAGGCGTTACAGTGATACGACGCCAAGGGCCGGCAGCTCTCCCCCTGGACGAAGGACAAAGGAGTCGCGGGTGTCCAGCTCCGACATCTTCATCGGCGAGACCATCGGTACCGCCATACTCATCCTGCTCGGCGGCGGCGTGTGCGCCGCCGTCACGCTGAAGGCCTCCAAGGCCCGCAACGCCGGCTGGCTCGCCATCACCTTCGGGTGGGGTTTCGCCGTTCTGACGGCCGTCTACACCTCGGCGCCGCTCTCCGGCGCCCACCTCAACCCGGCGGTGACGCTCGCGCTCGCCATCAAGGACGGTGACTGGAGCAACGTCCCGGTCTACTGGGGCGGCCAGATGCTGGGCGCCGCGATCGGCGCGGCGCTGGTCTGGGTGGCCTACTACGGCCAGTTCCACGCGCACCTCACCGACCGGGAGATCGTCGGCGGCCCGGGCGCCCAGGACACCAAGGTCAAGGCCGTGGAGGCCCAGGAGAAGGGCGCCGGCCCGGTCCTGGGCATCTTCTCCACCGGCCCGGAGATCCGGGTCGTGTGGCAGAACCTCGCCACGGAGATCATCGGCACGACCGTGCTGGTGCTGGCCATCCTCACGCAGGGCCTGAACGACAGCGGCAAGGGCCTCGGCACCCTCGGTGCCCTGATCACCGCGCTCGTGGTGGTCTCGATCGGTCTGTCCCTCGGCGGCCCGACCGGCTACGCGATCAACCCGGCCCGTGACCTCGGCCCGCGCATCGTCCACGCCCTCCTGCCCCTGCCCAACAAGGGCGGCTCCGACTGGGGCTACGCCTGGATCCCGGTGGTGGGTCCGCTTGTCGGCGGCGCCATCGCGGCCGGCATCTACAACGTCGCCTTTGCTTAGAAACAGCACTTCGAAGCACTGAGCAGCAGTAGACCAGTCCCACACCCACGGAACCTCCCAGGAGCACACAGTGACCGACGCCCACACCGCCGGCCCGTTCATCGCCGCGATCGACCAGGGCACCACCTCCAGCCGCTGCATCGTCTTCGACCGGGACGGCCGTATCGTCTCCGTCGACCAGAAGGAACACGAGCAGATCTTCCCCAAGCCGGGCTGGGTCGAGCACAACGCCACCGAGATCTGGACCAACGTCGAGGAAGTCGTCGCCGGCGCCATCAAGAAGGCCGGCATCACCCGCGACGACATCAAGGCCATCGGCATCACCAACCAGCGCGAGACGACGCTGCTGTGGGACCGGCACACCGGTGAGCCCGTCCACAACGCCATCGTCTGGCAGGACACCCGCACCGACTCCCTCTGCAAGGAACTCGGCCGCAACGTCGGCCAGGACCGCTTCCGCCGCGAGACCGGCCTGCCGCTGGCGAGCTACTTCGCCGGCCCCAAGGCCCGCTGGCTGCTGGACAACGTCGAGGGCCTGCGCGAGCGCGCCGAGGCCGGCGACATCCTCTTCGGCACCATGGACAGCTGGGTCATCTGGAACCTGACCGGCGGGGTCAACGGCGGCAAGCACGTCACCGACGTCACCAACGCCTCCCGGACCCTCCTGATGAACCTGCACACCATGGAGTGGGACGCGAAGATCGCCGAGTCGATCGGCGTGCCGCTGGCGATGCTGCCGGAGATCCGCTCCTCCGCCGAGGTGTACGGCGCGGTCACCGGCGGCAAGCTCGGTGACGTCCTCGGCGGCATTCCGGTCGCGTCCGCGCTCGGCGACCAGCAGGCGGCCCTGTTCGGCCAGACCTGTTTCGCGGAGGGCGAGGCCAAGTCGACCTACGGCACCGGCACCTTCCTGCTGATGAACACCGGTGAGAAGCCGGTCAACTCCTACAACGGCCTGCTGACCACGGTCGGCTACCGCATCGGCGACGACAAGCCGGTGTACGCCCTGGAAGGCTCGATCGCCGTCACCGGTTCGCTGGTGCAGTGGATGCGCGACCAGATGGGCCTGGTCTCCACGGCCGCCGAGATCGAGACGCTCGCGCTCACGGTCGAGGACAACGGCGGCGCGTACTTCGTGCCGGCCTTCTCCGGCCTGTTCGCCCCGTACTGGCGCTCGGACGCCCGGGGTGTCATCGCCGGTCTGACCCGGTACGTCACCAAGGCGCACCTCGCGCGCGCCGTCCTGGAGGCCACGGCCTGGCAGACCCGTGAGATCACCGACGCCATGACCAAGGACTCCGGCGTCGAGCTCGCGGCGATCAAGGTCGACGGCGGTATGACCTCCAACAACCTGCTGATGCAGACGCTGTCGAACTTCGTGGACGCCCCCGTGGTGCGCCCGATGGTCGCCGAGACGACCTGCCTCGGTGCCGCCTACGCCGCCGGCCTCGCCGTCGGCTTCTGGACCAGCACCGACGACCTGCGCGCCAACTGGCGCCGGGCCGCCGAGTGGACCCCCCGCATGGACGCGGACGCCCGCGACCGTGAGTACAAGAGCTGGCTCAAGGCCGTGGAGCGGACCATGGGCTGGATCGAAGACGAGAACTGACGAGGAGCACGACCCCACATGACCAGCCAGCCCACCCTGCAGTCCGTACCTGCCCTGGGGACGCGCCCGGCGTCCGGCTCGAACCCGAGCCGAGCCGAGACCCGGGAGCAGCTCTCCAAGGCGTCGTACGACCTTCTCGTGATCGGCGGTGGCATCCTGGGCATCTCCACCGCCTGGCATGCCGCGCAGTCCGGCCTGAGGGTGGCCCTGGTCGACGCCGGCGACTTCGCCGGTGCCACCTCTTCCGCCTCCTCCAAGCTGCTCCACGGCGGTCTGCGCTACCTGCAGACCGGCGCGGTGAAGCTGGTGGCGGAGAACCACTTCGAGCGCCGTGCGGTCTCCCGCCAGGTGGCTCCGCACCTGGCGAACCCGCTCACGTTCTACCTCCCCGTGTACAAGGGCGGGCCGCACGGCGCGGCGAAACTCGGAGCCGGTGTCTTCGCGTACTCGATGCTGTCGGCGTTCGGCGACGGGGTGGGGCACCTGCTGTCCCCGGCGAAGGCGCAGCGGGACGTGCCCGAACTGCGCACCGACAACCTCAAGGCCGTGGCCGTGTACGGCGACGACCAGATGAACGACGCGCGGATGGCGCTGATGACGGTCCGCGGGGCCGTCGAGGCGGGCGCGGTGGTCCTGAACCACGCCGAGGTCACCGGCCTGCGCTTCACCAAGGGCCGGGTGACGGGCGCGGACCTGCGTGACCGGACCTCGGGTGACGAGTTCGGCGTGAACGCCCGGCTGGTGCTGAACGCGACCGGCCCGTGGGTCGACCACCTGCGCAGGATGGAGGACCCGAACGCGGCTCCGTCCATCCGGCTGTCCAAGGGCGCGCACCTGGTCCTCAAGCGCACCGCTCCCTGGAAGGCCGCGCTGGCCACGCCCATCGACAAGTACCGCATCACCTTCGCCCTCCCGTGGGAGGACATGCTGCTGCTCGGGACGACCGACGAGGAGTTCGAGGGCGACCCGGCGGACGTCTCGGTCACCGAGAAGGACACCGCCCAGATACTCGACGAGGCCGCGTTCTCCATCCGCGACCAGCAGCTCGACCGTGACCTGATCACCTACTCGTTCGCGGGTCTGCGGGTGCTGCCGGGCGGGCCCGGAAGCACCGCGAAGGCCAAGCGCGAGACGGTGGTGACCGAGGGCAGGGGCGGCATGCTGTCCGTCGCGGGCGGCAAGTGGACGACGTTCCGGCACATCGGCCGTACGGTCATGGAGAAGCTGGAGTCGCTGCCGGGGCACCCGCTGGGCGACGGCTTCGAGCCGATCTCCGCGCTGCCGAAGAAGCTGCCGCTGCCCGGTGTCGCGAACCCGCGCGCGGTCGCGCACCGCCTGCTGGTCGACCACTCGGCGTCCGGCCCGCAGATGACCGCCGACACCGCCAGGCACCTGGCCACGCACTACGGTTCGCTGGCCTTCGACATCGCCCGGCTGGCCAACGAGAACCCGCAGCTCGGTGAGCGGGTCCACCCGGACGCCCCGGAGATCTGGGCGCAGGTGGTCTACGCCCGGGACAACGAGTGGGCCCAGACGCCGGACGACGTGCTGCGCCGCCGTACGACGCTGACGATCCGGGGCCTGGCCACGGACGACGTCCGCGCGAAGGTCCGGGACCTGCTCGACGAGAAGTAGCGCCCACGGTCCCGTCCCCGGCCTCCCCCGGCCCTCCCCGGCCGTCCCCGGGGGCGGGACCGTCGCCGCTCGTCGACACGCGCGGCCACCTGCTGACATCTCGATGAGTCAAAGGTGATCGCCGATCTGGAAACGTTCGTCTGAACTGGCCCCATAATGTGCTGAGACATCCGATGTCTCGGCACTGTATGAGTACGACAGGGAGGCCAGGTCATGGCAGTCACCGACGAGGCGATCGAGAAGATCAAGGGCATGATCGTCTCCGGCGCGCTGCGCCCCGGCGACCGGCTCCCCAAGGAGAGCGAACTCGCCGCCGAGCTGGGTCTGTCCCGCAATTCGCTGCGGGAGGCCGTGCGCGCCCTGTCCCTCATCCGGATCCTGGACGTACGCCAGGGCGACGGCACGTACGTCACCAGCCTGGACCCCCAGCTGCTACTGGAGGCGCTCAGCTTCGTCGTGGACTTCCACCGCGACGACACGGTCCTGGAGTTCCTCGCGGTGCGTCGCATACTGGAGCCGGCCGCGACCGCGATGGCGGCCCTGCGCATCAGCGAGCAACAGCTGAACGCGCTCTCCGCCCAGTTGGACAAGCTCGGTGACAGCCCGTCGGTGGAGGAGCTCGTCGCCTGCGATCTGGACTTCCACCGCGGCATCGTGCAGAGCTCCGGCAACGGTGTGCTGTGTTCCCTCCTCGACGGCCTGTCCGGCCCCACCACCCGGGCCCGGATCTGGCGCGGACTGACCCAGGAGGACGCGGTCGTCGGCACCCTGCGCGAGCACCGGGCGATCCTGGCGGCGCTGCGCGACCGGGACGCGGAGGCGGCCCGGTCCTGGGCGACCGTGCACATCGCGAGCGTGGAGCAGTGGCTGCGGTCGAGCCTGTGAGGACGGCGGGGCGGGGTGTCCGGGGGCGGCGAACGGGGCAGTGATCCGTTCACTCCCCCGCGCAAGGGGGCTGCGGGCGCCCCCGCATCACGCCGTAAGGTTGGGTCGTTAAGCGAGGGCACGTCGGAAGGAGGCGCTGGGTGATCGAGCTCGAGGGGGTTCCCGAGCTGATCGACCCGGTCATGGTGGCCGCGTTCGAGGGCTGGAACGACGCCGGCGACGCCGCCTCCACCGCGGTCGCGCACCTGGACAGGGAGTGGAAGGGCGAGGTGTTCGCGGCGCTGGACGCCGAGGACTACTACGACTTCCAGGTGAACCGACCCACGGTGTGGCTGGACGGTGGCGTACGGAAGATCACGTGGCCGACGACCCGATTGTCGGTGGTCCGGGTCGGTGGTGACAAGCCCCGCGACCTGGTTCTCGTCCGGGGTATCGAACCGTCGATGCGGTGGCGTTCGTTCTGCAACGAGTTGCTGGGCTTCGCCCACGAGCTGGGCGTGGAGCTGGTGGTGGTCCTGGGCGCCCTGCTGGGCGACACCCCGCACACCCGTCCGGTGCCGGTCAGCGGGGTCACGTCCGACCCGGACCTGGCCCAGCGCATGGATCTGGAGGAGACCAAGTACGAGGGCCCCACGGGCATCGTCGGCATCCTCCAGGAGGCGTGCACGCACGCGGGTGTCCCGGCGGTGTCGCTGTGGGCGGCCGTACCGCACTACGTGTCGCAGCCGCCGAACCCGAAGGCGACGCTGGCCCTCCTGAACCGTCTGGAGGACCTCATCGACGTCCGCATCCCGCTGGGCGAGCTGCCGGAGGACGCGCGGGCCTGGCAGGTGGGCGTGGACCAGCTGGCCGCCGAGGACAGCGAGGTCGCCGAGTACGTCCAGACGCTGGAGGAGGCCCGGGACACCGCTGAGCTGCCGGAGGCGTCGGGCGAGGCGATCGCCCGCGAGTTCGAGCGGTATCTGCGGCGCCGGGACGGATCCGGGCCGGGCGGCTCCGGCGGACACGCCACGGCGGACGGCAGCGACAGTACGCCGTATCTGCGGGACAATCCCGGGGGTCGTACGAAGCCGCCGAAGCCGCCGAAACCTGAGGCGGGCGACGAGGATTCGTCCTCGGAGGACTGATCGCGGGCCGGGTGGCGGTGCGGTTCGCGGTTCGGCGTGGTGGTTCCATGTTTGTCGTTCGCCGTCCGGCCCAGGAAAACAAAAGGGGCGCTTCCCTTAGGAAGCGCCCCTTTTCCATGGACTCCGGTGGGTTACAGCGCCACGCCCAGGAGCGCGTCCACCGCCCGCGAGACGACACCGGGCGCGCCCTCGTCCGTACCGCCCCGCTCTTCCTGGAGCGCCGCCCACCGGTCCACGGCGGTCAGCGCGGCCGGGGCGTCCAGGTCGGCCGCGAGGGCCTCGCGCATCTCCTCGACGAGCGCCTCGGCGGGCGGGCCGTCGGGGCGGGAGACGGCGGCACGCCAGCGGCCGAGCCGGTCGACGGCGTCCTGGAGGACCTGGTCGGTCCACTCCCAGTCGGCCCGGTAGTGGTGGGCGAGCAGCGCCAGCCGTATGGCGGCCGGGTCGACGTCGTCGCGCCGCAGCGCCGACACGAAGACCAGGTTGCCCTTGGACTTGGACATCTTCTCGCCGTCGAGAGCGACCATGCCGGCGTGCACGTACGCCTTGGCCATGGGGAACTCGCCGGTGAGGGCCTGGGCGTGCGAGGCGCCCATCTCGTGGTGCGGGAAGGCGAGGTCGGAGCCGCCGCCCTGCACGTCGAAGCCCATCCCCAGGTGGTCCAGAGCGATGGCCACGCACTCGATGTGCCAGCCGGGGCGACCACGTCCGAGCGAGCCGCCGTCCCAGCTGGGCTCGCCCTCACGGGCGGCCATCCACAGCATCGGGTCGAGAGGGTTCTTCTTGCCCGGCCGGTCCGGGTCACCGCCGCGCTCGGCGGACAGCAGCCGCATGGCGGCGGAGTCCAGGTTGGACACCTTGCCGAAGTTCGGGTCGGACTCGACCGAGAAGTACACGTCGCCCTCGAGTTCGTAGGCGGCGCCGGCGTCCCGCAGCCGTTCGACGAGCGGCACGATGCCGGGTATCGCCTCGACCGCGCCAATGAAGTCCCGCGGCGGCAGCATGCGCAGGGCGGTCATGTCCTCGCGGAAGAGGGTGGTCTCCTTCTCGGCCAGGGCGGCCCAGTCGATGTCGTCGCGGTGTGCGCGTTCCAGCAGCGGGTCGTCGACATCGGTGACGTTCTGGACGTAGTGGACCTGCCGCTTGGTGTCGAGCCACACGCGCTGGACGAGGTCGAACGCGTTGTAGGTCGCCGCGTGTCCGATGTGGGTGGCGTCGTACGGCGTGATGCCACAGACGTAGAGACGGGCGACGGGACCGGGGGCGAGGGTGACCAGGCCGCCGGTCGCGGTGTCGTGGATCCTCAGGTCGCGGCCCTGACCAGGCAGGGCGGGGACCTCGGAAGCGGGCCAGGCATGCATGTCATGAGCCTAACCGGACGGATGTTCCGCATACGAACCGGACCGGGCGGATGGCCGGTAAGGCGTCCTTGCGCGTCACCGGCCGTTGTGCTGTGCCCGCGGCGACGGGTCGACCAACGCGCCGTTCCGGGGCAGGTGAGGGGATATTCAGACAGGGGGCCAGGGGATCGCCGGCCACTCCCCGCTCGGCTCCGGGTGCTTCCCGGACGTCAGCAGGGCGTCGACCCGTGCGCGGACGGCGTCGATCTCGGCGGCGGTGATCAGTGCGGTCAGTCTCCCGGTCAGCGCGCCGGACTCCCCGAGGGACTCCTTGAGCCCCTTGAGGACGTCGACCGCCTCGCCCGTCAGGGGCTCGCCCGCCCAACCCCACAGCAGCGTCCGCAGTTTGTTCTCGGCGTTGAAGGTGACCCCGTGGTCGATGCCGTACAGACGCCCCTCGGCGGTCGGCAGCAGGTGCCCGCCCTTGCGGTCGGCGTTGTTGATCACGGCGTCGAGTACGGCCAGCCGACGCAACCGCTCGTCGTCGGCGTGGACGAGCAGCGCGGTCCGTCCCTCACCGACCTCGGCGAAGCCGATCGCCTTCCAGCCGGGCTCCGGTTCCTCCGCGTCGACGAGCGCGAGCAGTTCGCTCTCGGAGGTCACCTCGATCCACAGCTGGCACATGCCCTCGCCGTACGGCCCGTCGCGCAGCACGGTGGGCGGCACGAGCCCCCAGCCGGTCGCCTCGGAGACCGCGTACGCGGCGACCTCACGTTGGGCGAGGGTCCCGTCGGGGAAGTCCCACAGGGGCCGCTCCCCGGCCACCGGCTTGTAAATGCAGTCGGCCTCCCGGCCCTGGTGCGAGACCGTGCAGTGGAGCGCCGCGTTGGACGCCTCCCGGATGCGGCCGCGCACGGTCAGCTCGCCCTCGGCGAGCAGTTCGGCCGACATCGCCCCGGTGGTCACGCGTCGCGTCGGTATCCGTTCTGGCGCGGACATACGTGTCCTTCCGGATCGAGCGGGAGGCTGCACAGCGGACAGGGCGGCCGCCCGGCGTTGACGACGTCCAGGGCACGCTTGGCGAAGGCTCTCGCCTGCGAGCCGGTGAGCCTGACCCGCAGCATCGGGGGACCGTTCTCCTCGTCCTGGAGCAACCGCTCCTCGGCCTCGGCGAGGTCCTCCTCGGAGTCGGCGTCGAGCTCCACGAGGGCCTGCGCCTCGACGATCATGCGCTGCTCGTCGCCGTCCCAGGCGAGGGCCATGGTGCCGACCCGGAACTCCTCCTCGACGGGGGTGTCCAGGGGGCCGGTGTCGGCGACTTCGGTGGGCGGCACGGCCGGGACGGCGGCGCTGCCACCGCTACGGCGTACGACCTCGTCCAGCAGCTCGTCCATCCGCTCGGCGAGCGCGGCGACCTGGGTCTTCTCCAGAGCCACGCTGGTCACCCGGGGGCCGGCCGTGGCCTGGAGGAAGAACGTACGGCGTCCGGGCAGTCCGACCGTACCGGCCACGAAGCGGTCCGGGGGGTCGTAGAGGAACACCTGACGGGACACGTCCTGTCTCCATTGAAATCGTGAGTACGTGGTCGTGAATGCGGTTTCGTGAGTGCGGGGTCGTGAGTGTGGGGCCGTGAGTGTGGCGTGTGCGGAACGTCCGTGTGCGTGGACCGCTTCACCCTACTGCGCCCGACGATCACGGTGCGCCCGCACCACCCCCCACCGGGGCGTCCCCGGCCGGAGGTTCCTCGCGCGGCGCCAGCGACGCGAAGTCGCCGGTGTCGCCGAGGCGGAGGAGAAAAGGCCTCAGACGGGTGTAACGGATCGCGGTGATGGAACACGGTTCAACAGAGATCCGCTGGAAGAGGTCGAGATGAAGTCCGAGTGCGTCCGCCACGAGCGATTTGATGACGTCACCGTGAGAGCACATCAGATAGACGGCGTCGGCTCCGTGGTCGCGCTCCACGCGCGCGTTCCACTCGCGCACCGCCTCGGCGGCGCGGGTCTGCATCGCCCGCATCGACTCACCCCCGGGGAAGGCGGCGGCCGACGGGTGCGCCTGCACGACCTCCATCAGCGGCTCCCCGCTGAGTTCGGCGAGCTTGCGTCCGGACCAGTCGCCGTAGTGGCACTCCCCGATCCGTTCGTCGGTGTGCGCCGTGAGACCGGGCCTGGCCTCCAGCAGCGGCCGGATCGTCTCCTGGCAGCGCTGCAGCGGGCTGGTGACGACCTCGGAGAGCGGCAGCTCGGCGAGCCGGCCGGGCAGCGCGGCGGCCTGCGTGGCACCCCGCTCGTCCAGGGCGACACCGGGCGTCCAGCCGGCGAGCAGGCCCTCGGTGTTGGCGGTGGATCGTCCGTGCCGGACGAGGATAAGCGTGGGCATGCCGCCCAGCGTAGGCATACGCCCGCCTGCGGCGGACCACGGACGACGGGAGAATACGCTCAGTGATCGTCGACTGCGCCATCTACCGGGACGGGCACCGGACAGAAGGGCCCGAGGACCTGTCCGACGCCCTCGCCGAGGCCCGGTCCGCGCACGGGTTCGTCTGGATCGGCCTGCACGAACCCTCCGAGAAGGAGTTCGAGCACGTCACCCAGGAGTTCGGACTGCACCCGCTGGCGGTCGAGGACGCCCTGAAGGCCCACCAGCGGCCCAAGTTGGAGGTCTACGACGACTCGCTCTTCGTGGTCCTCAAGCCCGTGGTGTACGAACCTGAGAGCGACGCCGTCTCGACCGGCGAGGTGATGCTCTTCCTCGGCGACTCCTTCGTGGTGACCGTCCGGCACGGTGAGGGCTCCCCGCTGGGCGTCGTCCGGCGGCGGCTGGAGCAGGAGCCCGAGCTGCTCGGCAAGGGGCCCACGGCTGCGCTGTACGCGGTCGCCGACGCCGTCGTCGACCACTACCTCGAGGTGGCCACCGAGTTGCAGACCGACCTGGAGGAGCTGGAGACGGAGGTGTTCTCGCCGGACGGCGGGGGGTCGCGGCACACCGCCTCCCGGATCTACACCTTCAAGCGGCAGGTCCTGGAGTTCCGCCGGGCCTGCGGCCCACTGGCGGTACCGCTGACCCGGCTCGCGGGGGTCGGGCAGTTCGGCGGCGCGGTGCCCTTCGTCAACGAGAAGGCGCGGCCCTTCTTCCGCGACGTCAACGACCACCTCACACGCGTGAACGAGTCCGTGGAGGGCCTCGACCGGCTGGTCTCCGACATCCTGTCCGCGCATCTCGCGCAGATGAGCGTCCGGCAGAACGACGACATGCGGAAGATCTCCGCGTGGGCGGCCATGGCCGCGATCCCCACAATGATCGCGGGGATCTACGGCATGAACTTCGAGCACATGCCGGAGTTGCGGTGGGTGTGGTCGTATCCGGCGGTGATCGCGGTGATGGCGGGTCTGGAGGTGCTGCTGTACCGGCTGTTCAAACGCCGGGGGTGGTTGTAGGGGTTTTGGGGCGGTGGGGCGCCTGGTCGTCACCTTCAGGCGAACTCGGCGGCAGAGGTCGCCGGGCCGCCGAGTGTGTCTCGGCGTTCCGGCATTGTCAGGGACACCATGCGCCGCCAGCCGATCAGCCGCTCGTACGCGTACATCGCGTGGATGCCCAGGGCCAGGAGCGCCGACTTGGCCTTCGACCAGCCGAGGATGCGGCCCATGTGGGCCATGACCGCCAGGCTGACGTCCCGGTAGACGCGGATCTCGGCGAGGGCGCACTCGCGCAGCGTGCGCTGGATGAACCGGCCGTGCCCCGCGGCGGCGAAGCGCAGCAGTTCCTCGTGGGTGTAGGCGAGATGGTTGTCCTCGTCGTTGGAGATCATCCGGACCGCCTTGCCGACCTCGGGGTGATCCCCGAAGTACTTCCGCAGCATCACCATCTGGTCGGCGGCGCGCTGTTCGGTGACCCGGCTGTGCGACAGGTACGTGATGACGTCGGCCACCGTGAGCGACTGGTCGGCGCTGAGCCTCTCGTGGGCCAGACCGATGCCCTGCTTCTCCAGGAGCATCGTGTAGTCGGTCTCGGACGGGACGACGACGGGCTGCAGGCCGCGCTTGCTCAGCAGCGCGTTGAAGATGCGCCCGTGTTTGTCCTCGTCCGCTCCGTGCCGGGTGATCTTGGGAGCGAGAGCGCGTTCGCTCTCCGGCACGAGCGCCGCGATGCGACTGTTCTCCCAACCTCCCTGTGACTCCCCGCTGGCCGCGATGGAGCAGAAGAGCTGGAACGACTCGTCGTTGTCGACGATCTCCTGGAACAGACTCTTGGCCGAAAGCATCGAAGGCACCTCTCTGCAGGGTTCCCGCAGAGAACGAGTCAAGTGCGGTACGAGAGGTGCGGCAACAGCTGTGTCCTGCGACTGCGCCAAAAGGGGGACCCGGGCGCCGTGTCACCGCGGGGGTTGCGGTGCGGTGCCCGGGTTCCGTGGGGTGGTCTTATGCGAGTCCGGCCTGCTCCAGGGCCTCGGTGCCGGCGCGGAGCGAGGCGAGCCGCTCGTCGAGTGAGAAGCCCGCGGGAGCCAGAGTGAGGGTGGTGACCCCGGCCTCGGCGTAGGCCATCATTCGGTCCGCTATGCGGTCTACGGAGCCCAGCAGGGTCGTCTTGTCGATCAGGTCGTGCGGAATCGCGGCCGCGGCGCCCTGCTTGTCGCCGGCCAGGTACTTGTCCTGGATCTCGGCGGCCTCCTTCTCGTAGCCCATGCGCTGGGCGAGCTGGTTGTAGAAGTTCTGCTTACGGCTGCCCATGCCGCCCACGTACAGCGCGGTGTACGGGCGGAAGGTGTCGGCGAGCGTGCTGACGTCCTTGTCGTCGCCGACGGCAAGCGGCAGGGTCGGGCACACGTCGAAGCCGTCGAGGGTCTTCCCGGCCTTCTCCCGGCCGGCCCGCAGGTACTTGATCGCCGTATCCTCGATGTGGTCGGCGGAGGGGAAAATGAGCAGGGCGCCGTCGGCGATCTCGCCGGTCTGTTCGAGGTTCTTCGGGCCGATGGCGGCGATGTACAGCGGGATGTGCTCGCGCTCCGGGTGCACGGTGAGCTTGATGGGCTTGCCGGGGCCGTCGGGCAGGGGGAGGGTCCAGTGGGCGCCCTCGTAGGAGAGGCGCTCGCGGGTCATCGCCTTGCGGACGATCTCCACGTACTCGCGGGTGCGGGAGAGCGGCTTGTCGAACTTGACGCCGTACCAGCCTTCGGAGACCTGCGGGCCGGAGACACCGAGGCCCAGGCGGAAGCGGCCGCCGGAGAGGGAGTCGAGGGTGGCGGCGGTCATCGCGGTCATCGCGGGCTGGCGGGCCGGGATCTGGAAGATGGCCGAGCCGACGTCGATACGGTCGGTCTGGGCGGCGACCCAGGTGAGGACGGTGGCCGCGTCGGAGCCGTAGGCCTCGGCGGCCCAGCAGACGGCGTATCCGAGGCGGTCGGCCTCCTTGGCCACCGCGAGGTTGTCCGCGTCCATGCCGGCACCCCAGTAGCCGAGGTTGATACCTAGCTGCATGCCGAATCCCCTTACCGATCAGTAACGTGCTTTGGGGAGACCATAGCGTGTGGCTTCGGTGGGTGGGTGGGGTGCCTGCGGCGGCCTGTGGGGGTGGGTGGGGGTGGCTGTAGCGCCTGCGGTTCGGGGGGGGTGGCGGGGCCGGGTCGGGGGTGTCCGTCCTCGGAACGTCGCGGAATCGGTTTCTTGGGAAACTGGCGGTGTCCGCCCGCGCGGGTCATGCCGGT